>JAQCFO010000017.1 GCA_027619415.1 Bacteroidota bacterium | reverse complement strand
AAATATGAAGAAATAATAAAAAATAATATAATATATAAAAAAGTAAGCATCGCTATAATATTAAACAAGTTAAAAATACAATTATTAAGGTTAATTAATAATTCATTTTAGTGTTATTCAATAATATTTATTTTTATATCTTTTCATCCAATGAAATTAGTGTACACTTTTTCGATATATCTTTTATTGAGTTTTAAAGGGTTTTCCCAGTATACTGAAACCATTAACTCTAACAGGCCAGGGTCTTCACAAGGAGCTTTCGCGGTAGGAAAAAACGTTCTTCAATTCGAAATTGGAGCAAAAACGGGGAAGTTTACTCACGGATATTTAGATGACTCAACTATTAATGAATTTCAATTTAATTACGCAATTCGTTACGGAGTATTTAAAAATAAGTTAGAAGTTATTTTACAAGGAAAATATAATAAAAATAAAACTGAAAATAAATTTAACTCTATAGTTCCAAATGAGAGTTTTTTAAACAAACAAACTTTAGGGTTTAAGTATTTGGTTTTTGATCCTTTTAAAAACAAAAAATGGCATAGTGTAAGTTTGTTAAGTTGGAATAAAAACAACAAAATTCAATTAACAGATTTCATTCCTGCATTATCAATTTATGCAGGTGTAAATTATACTCCAAAAAGGGGTTACCAATACGACGATCCATTCTCTTTTTTAAAGATATATGGTAATGAGAAAAGTGATATAAATCCAAAAATTAGTCTAATAACTCAAAATCATTTTATCGGAAAATGGGTGCTAGTAAATAACATCACATTTGATAGGATTGGAGATGAAAAATCGATTTTTAATTACATTTTCACCCTTATTCATAATTTTAAAAATCCTAAATGGTCTTCTTTTGTTGAAATAGAAATGATTAAAAACAATATTTACGCAGATAATTATTATAAATTTGGAGCAGCGTATTTATTAAATAAAAACTTTCAGTTTGACACTAGTTTAGGTAGTAATATTAAAAATTCGCCAAAAAGCATGTATTTTAAAATTGGCATGTCTACTAGACTTGACTGGTATAGGGATGAGGTTCCAATTGATAAAGAAAAACTGAACAAGGAAATAGAGGAAAAGAGGAAATTAAAAAATGAAACGAAAGATTTTTAGAAATCTGATAAAAAAGAAAGAAAATTAATTAAAAAAGCAAATAGAAAAAAATGATTTTCATTAAAAAAGCAATATCATTTGAAGATTATAAAGATTTTGTAAACTTTCCGTTCAAACTTTATAAAGGTTCTAAATATTGGGTTCCCCCTATTTCAAGTGAAGAACTTGAAATGATGGACAAAACTAAAAATCCTGTATTTAAAAATGCAGAAGCTGAATATTTTATAGCATATAAAAACGATGAAATTGTAGGTAGAATAGCTGCAATTGTTAACTGGGTAGAGGTTAAGGAACAAAGCAAAAATAAAGTCCGTTTTGGATGGTACGATGTAATAGATGACATAGAGGTGTCGGAAAAACTTATTGACGCTGTTATAGACTTTGGAAAAGAAAGAAAGTTATCTTTTATAGAAGGTCCAGTAGGTTTTTCAAATATGGACAAAGCCGGTTTACTAACTCATGGTTTTAAAGAATTAAACACCATGATCACTTGGTATCATAATCCTTATCAAAAAGATCATCTTGAGAAACTAAAGATGAAAAAGTTAGCTGAGTGGGTTGAATATAGAATTCAAATTTTTAACGAAAATGAAGCTCCTGAAAAAGTAAAAAGATTTTCAGATATAATAATGAAGCGTTATAATTTAAAGCCGCTAAACTTTAAAAAGACCAGTGAAATTGAACCATACATTGATGAAATGTTTGACTTATTAAATAAAACATACAACAACTTACAAACTTTTGTTCCAATTCAACAATATCAAGTTGATCACTACAAAGAAAGATACTTAAGGTATATTCACCCAGACTTTATCAAAAGTGTTGCTGATAAAGACGGGAACTTGATAGCATTTGCCATTACAATGCCTTCTTTTTCTAGAGCATTAAAAAAAATGAACGGAAAAATGTTTCCATTTGGGTTTTTAAGAATTTTAAAATCTCAGATTTTTAATAAAAGAGCTTCGCTTTATTTAATTGGAGTGCATCCAGATTATCAAAATAAAGGGGTAACAGCTATATTGTTTAATGATCTACAAACAATGTTTAATAAAAGAGGAATTAAAGAGGTAGAAACAAACCCTGAGCTTATTGAAAATAACTCTATTCAGGCATTTTGGAAAAACTACGAAAGCGTTTTACATAAAAAAAGAAGCACATATACTAAAGTAATTTAATGATTAATCAGGATACTATAATTGCCTTAGCTACACCAAATGGTCTTGGAGCAATTTCTGTTTTAAGGATTTCTGGAAAAAATTCAATTTCTATCACAGAAAAAGTTTTTAAAGCTAAAAACAGCAAGCTTTTGTCAGATCAAAAATCTCATACTGTTCATTTAGGTCATCTATTAAAAAATGGGCATGAATTAGATGAGGTTTTAATAACATTATTCAAAGGACCTCACTCCTACACTGGCGAAAATACTATTGAAATATCTTGTCACGGTTCAACATACATTCAAAAAGAAATAATCAATTTATTTATTGATAATGGAATCAGAGTTGCTAACCCTGGAGAGTTTACATTAAGAGCCTTTTTAAATGGGAAAATGGAACTTAATCAAGCAGAAGCTGTAGCCGACTTAATAGCTTCTGAAAATGAAGGATCTCATAAGTTAGCTATGCAACAAATGAAAAGTGGATTTAGCGATGATTTAAAAAAACTAAGAGCTGAATTGTTACATTTTTCATCAATGATAGAGCTTGAATTAGATTTTTCTCAGGAAGATGTTGAATTTGTAGAACGTGATGAATTTAAAAAACTAACAAACAAAATACAATTTGAGCTCAATGCACTTATAATCTCTTTTCAATCAGGAAATGTTCTTAAGAATGGGATTTCTGTTGCAATAGCAGGAAAACCAAATGCTGGAAAATCATCATTATTAAACACTTTGCTTAATGATGAAAAGTCTATAGTATCTGACATTCCTGGAACAACTAGAGATAGCATTGAAGATTCATTAGTAATAGAAGGAATAAACTTTAGATTCACAGATACAGCTGGATTAAGAGAAACAACAGATTATATAGAATCTAAGGGAATAGAAAAAACAATAAGTAAAATTAAAAGTTCTAAAATTTTACTATATCTATTTGATTCTAATGATACAAATATTGATGAAATTAGCGTGAGTATAGATAAATTTAATAGAGAAGATTTATCTATAATTTTAGTTAGAAACAAAATTGATTTAATTAATCAAAATACTAAATTATTAGATGATCTAAAATCTATATATAAATCTGAATTACTAGAAATAGAAGCAACAGATTCAAAATCTGTTGAATTGCTCAAAACAAGGTTAATTAAAGAGGTTGAATTACTAAACCCTTATGTAGACGTCATAATTAGTAATTCAAGACATTACGAAGCTTTAATTAAAGCATTAAGAGCAATTGAAGAAGTAAATGAAGGATTATTAAATAGTGTTTCTGGTGATCTACTTTCGGTTGATATTAGAAGGAGTATAGATTATTTAGCGGAAATCACAGGAGAAATAACTAATGATGATATTCTAGGAAATATTTTTGCCAATTTCTGTATTGGTAAGTAGTGTAGTTTTCCTTTCATACTCTAATTCTTTATAAACACTCATATATCAGGTTAACATAAAACTTTTTTACATTTAATGGGTCTACATAGAAAAGATACGCATTGCAGCAGGAAAATCATATCATTAAACAACTTAAAGCCAAGCAGTATGACATGGTCGTTAAAGCCATTTCAGAACTGTATCACGAGATGCTCTATTGGCACATTCGCAAACTCGTCAAGAGACATCAAGATGCCGATGATGTACTTCAAAACACCTACATAAGAATATTTAAGGGCTTAAAATCCTTTGGTTATCGAAGTAGCATTAAAACTTGGTGTTTTCGAATTGCCTATAACGAGTCAATGAGGCTACTCCAAAAGCAACAGAAATTTGAATACACCAATGGCGAACCGGAATTAACAGATCATCTGAGTACGCTTACTGCAGACCCATATTTTGATTTAGATTCCGTTAGCCATGCCTTTCATGAGTCTTTGATTAAACTTCCTGAAAAGCAACAGCGCATTTTTCAGATGAAGTATTTTGAAGAACTTACTTTTGATGAAATCGCTGAAATCACAAAATGGAACAAAAACTCCATCAAAACGGGATTCTATGCTGCCAAAGAAAAAATTATAATACATGTAAAAGCAACCGTATGAATCAGAAACGTTTACATAAAGAACAATTGGGCTACGAAGTGCCCGAAGGATATTTTGAGTCCTCAAAAAAAGAAATGCTAAACTTTCTAAATGAAGAAGAAAGTAAAGCGCCTGGCTTTTTTGGTTTCAAGGCAATACTTACGATCACTGTTTTGGGAATTATGGCATTTGCATTCTTGTTGGTTCAAAAGCAACAAGTCGCCAATTATGAGATAAATAGATTTGAAGAACTAACCATTGAGTCATTGGAAATCAGTGACGAAGCTTTTGATGATTGGTTCGATGAAAAATTTGTTTTTTCCGAGTTCTAATAAAACTTTTTACAAAAGAGCAGGTCTAAATAAAAAACATCAAATATGAAAAAATTACTAATTCTATTAACATTAATCATTTCTTTCAATTCTGTTGCGCAAGATAACCCAAAAGGGAAAGAGAAAATCTATACCCAAGAGCAGATCGAAATGCTGAAAGCACAAAAAACTTCAGTTAAAGAGAATCGCGAAGAATTTAAAAGCTCACTTATTGATGAGCAACTTGACATTATGAAAAACAAAGAACTTAGCAAAAGGGAACGCAGAGAAGCACTGATTGCAAGTTTTACTAATGCGCAAAAAGAAATGATGAAAGCGAATCGCAATGAAATTAAATCCTTAAAAGATGCGTTCCTCGCTACCGTTACGGACGAACAAAAACAATTAATAAAAGAGCGTAGAAAAAAGATGAAAAACCGTAAATTGCAGCTTAAAGAACGAAGAGAAAACATCAAAGAGAGAAAGAAAAAGAAAATAGGATAAGATTAGGGGTATTGCTTCTTATTTTCCATTTGAATGAGAAAATTAATATTTATTGTAGCATGCATCCCTGCTTGTATAAGTATATGTAATAATAAACCTTACTGTGTTTTAAAAGAATATACAATAGAATAACTCGAGTTTGTTCCATCTGATGTCTTCACTCTCCAGTAATAAGTGGTTGCAGGCTCTAGAGCTACACTAGCCGTTTTGACTGTTAAGTTTGTTAGTACTGTGGATGGTGTTTGTTTCCCGTCTGTAGTGTCTACATACAAAGTGTACTTAAGTGTGTCACCCGTGTCTGGATCACTACCATCCCAAGTGAACGTTACCTTACCATCATCATCTCTTGTGACTGTAGATCCTGAAGCTGGAATTTTAAGATCTGCTGGAAAAGGAGCGTAATTAACAATACCTGTTCCTGCTAAATAAAACTTCCACGTATCACTATTAGTTGTGGTGGTACTAGCTGTACTTTTTGAAGTGATGTACCATGAATACGGAACGCCCTTATCTAAAGTTGATTTAGTAGTCGTTGTAGCCAGTGCCGTTTTATTTATAGCCACACTTGTGTTTAAATTAGTAATTCTAAGGTCATAGGTATTGGTATCTGCTGAAGCGCCCCAAGTAAAGGTTACCTCACTTTGGGTGTCAGAAATACTCGTTCCAGTCTCACAAGTCTTGTTATTTGCAGGAGCCGATAAAGTCGATTTTCCTGGTGGATTGATTACAGGAGGAGGATTTACTGTACCACCGCCATCATCTCCACCACCACCGCAGCTTAATAAGAGGATTGTGAATAGAAAACTAAAGTATTTTAATATCTCGTTTCTCATCGTTTTACTATTTTAAATGTTTTTCTAACGGTTTTTCCTTCCATTAACACAATATAGATTCCTTTAGTTTGTCTAGATAGATCAATGTTTGTTTTTCTAGAGAAGTCCTGTATATTCTGCTCTTTTCTATAGATTAAACTTCCTTTTTCACTAAACACACTCACCATTACTTGTGTGTCCTCACCCGATACATGAACCTTCACATCCTGATCTGTTGGATTAGGATAGTAATAAATATCTTCCGAAATGAAAACCTCTCTTTCTATAACACCTTGACAATCTAAATCAGTACTAATACTTATGATGTTCAATCCTGTTGAAAGATTGGTGGTGAAATTATCACCCTTCACTTCAAACCTTTCTCCATTAACATGTATGTTATAACTAGTAGAACCGGATAACTGAATACTAGTGGTTCTTTTATCATTATCTACATCTAAAAAGGCGCTAAGGGCTTTAGGCTCTCCTATAACAACTTCAAAGCACTGCTGGTAAAATTCTTGACCGTCTACTTTAAAGCAAATATTATAAGTGCCTGCAGCAAGTCCTGTGACAGAAGCTGTTTTATCATCTCCTGATATTACTATAGGATCATCTTTGCCCGTTACAGTAATACTGTAATCAAAAGCATTATCCTCTATACTAAGTCCTATCGATCCATTATTGGTACCAATACAAGTAGCGCTAGTAACCGAAACCTTGTTGTTGTTAAATGGTAATTCAAACACAATACATCCATTAGTGTTTACTTTAGAACCCAAAGGGGTATTAGGACACTCATCCATTTCGTTTAAAACACCATCTTCATCAATGTCAGGATCACAAACATCACCAATTCCATCCATATCAAAATCAGATAATCCACAATCCTTAAAGTTACCTATAACTAGTGAGGTGCCAGGATTTAAATCAATGACCATGTCTTTGTAAAAGTCTATAGTTTCATGATTTATTAAATCTTCCCATTCTCCATAAATTGGTAAATTAAGAATTAAAGATTTTTTAGTAACATCAAAATTTGATATTACATAAACATACTTTAAAGAATTACCATATAAATTGTCATTCCAAACTTCAATAATTGGAATAAGTTTATTTTGATTCAATACTCCAAGTTTATAATCACCTTCAAAAACTGGCTCATCTATTTTTAATTCTATTAATTTTTTCCAATAATTATAAACCTCTTTTCTTTTATTCAAAAAATCCCAATCTTCATTCCATTGAGGCTGAAGCTTTATTGAAAGCTTGCAGTCTTCACCACCAAATGAACCATCAGAACATGAGAAAATTGAATTTTCCATACCCATTTCGGAAAAATGCCAAATCATTTTAGGTCCAGGAATAAGCAATAATGATGAGCCTAATGCTTTCATTCTTTCTAGTGAAATTTCTAAATTTTTGACATTATGATTTGAATTAGAGGAATTTCCAAAATTTAAATTTCTGTACATTAAACGCTCTTCATCATGGCTTTCTGCATACGTTATAAGTCTTTTATTTTTGAAACCTCTAGATTTGTGATCAGATCTAGAAATATCTGAATTACTTGAGAAACCCATTGATAATTGGTTAAACATTGAAGTCATTTTACCCCATATCATAATCCCTTTCCCTTCATCAACTCTATAATTCGCCCACTCTTTCTCCTCTTGGTCAGTACCTAAATGTTCAAAAATCACGTAATGATTTGGATCTATCGACCAAGAATAATCAGCATAAGATTTTAATAAATCAACCCTATCTTGTTGAAATGCATTTGTACAATCGTAATCATTTTCATTACAATTCTGAGTAAATCCTTTTGTTAAATCCCATCTAAATCCATCAATTTTATATTCATCAATCCAGTAACTAACAACTCTTTTTGTATAATATTGAGTGAGTTCACTTTGATGATTTAAATCATACCCAACAGAATAAGTATGTTTAGCAGATTGATTTAAGTATGGGTTTTCAGAAGATGGCTGTCCCCATGAATCTTTATCTGGATCATCCATCCACATTTTTACTAGTGGACTTCTTCCAAAAACATGATTTAAAGCTAAATCAAGAATAACTGCAATTCCATTTTCATGACACAAATCTATAAACTCTTTTAACTTATTCTGTGTTCCATAAAACTTGTCCAAAGATAGATGGTAAGAGCTGTTATAGCCCCAGCTTTCGTTGCCCTCAAATTCCATAACAGGCATTAATTCAATAGCGTTTATGTTTAAATTTATAAAATAATCTATTCTATCTATTAAATTTTGAAAAGTTCTTTCTTTATCAAAATCTCTAATCAATATCTCGTAAATTATTAAATCTTCCTTATTTGGTTTTTTAAAATCTATTACATTCCAATTGTAAGTTTTTGACTGATTAACAAATGTAAATTCGCCTTTTTGATTGTTTGGAAATATTGGAAGATTTGGATAAGAATTTTCAGGAATTTCACTATCATCATAAGAGGATAATATTACATTAGAAAATGGATCAGCAACTTTGATTACAGTTGGTGAATCTGAGACTGGTGATTTAGCGAAAACTTCATATTGATACCAATAATTCTCGTTTTCTTTTAAATTATTTATCTCAATCCAAAACTTGTTGTTGCTTGGATTAAATTTCATTAAAGAATTAGTATCTCTTACATAGTTGTTAAAGTTTCCAAGAACGTAAATAAAATCTTTCTTTGGTGCGTTTAATTGAAGAAATAATTTTGAAAAATCTCCGTCAACATGATTAATTCCGTCATCAAGACTAAATGGAGGTTCTTGATTAATAATCTTTGGTTCAACAATGATTTTAAAATTTAGATTTATAAAACTAGTAGAATCATTTATATCCTCACATAACAACCTTAATGTTGTTGATTCACTTATTTTAAGGCCATCAGATTGTGAGTCTGGACCTAGAATAACTTTACTAAAGTCTTTATTGGATAATGATTCAAATATAATTTCATCATTTTTTATCAAGTAATAATTTATTTCATTTGATGAAGATGTAGAAATAGTAATTGAACCCTCTCTTTCTAATATTACAGGATTTATCTTTGGACTATTGACTGTTACATCAAATCTTCCAACCTCGAAAAAATAATCAGGAGTTTTCTTATCACCAGAACCATCTTTTGCTTTGGCTAAAACACCAATTTTTCCAATTCCTTTGTATTGAAACAATTCTGTCGGAATAAATTCAAATGAAAATGTGTCATCAGAATTTTTGGTCATCTTCATAGAATCTTTCGAATTACTCCATTCACCATTCCAATTAATTTGTGAACTTACTTGTTTATCATTTGAATCAAAAAACCATGTCCATAAATACACATCTTCAGTTGACCATTTTGAAGTATCAACACCAGAAATAGTAATTACAATTTTTTCGGAATCGTTAAATGGGTTTGGAACTACAGACCATGTTACATTATCTTGAACTTGAGCGATTATACTGTTAAATATTAACAAAAAATATAATAGAACAATTTTTTTCATTTTAAAAAATACAGTAGATCATTATAAATAAAGGTTTTTATACATCCTATTTTATTTCTAAAATCAATGCTGATTTTGCATTAATAAGAATATTATCTGAAATTGAAATTCTTTTTTTATTTAATATATCATCTGCAAATTCATGGTTTTTAATTAATTCATCAAATCTTGATGTGGTTAAAGTTTTAGATGAATCATTTCTATTGAACACTACCCATACCATCTTTTCGTCAAGAATTCTAAAAAAAGAATAAATTCCATCTTTTGGAGCAAATTGAATTAGCTTTCCTTTATGAATAACTTCATTGTTTTTTCTCCAATTCAACACTTGTTTGAAAAACATTTGAGTTTCAAGTTCTATATTAGATAACCCGTTTCCGTTAAAGGCATTTATTTTATCGCCAGGCCATCCTCCAGGAAAATCTGTTCTTATCAACCCATGGTCTCCAGGATTATCGTCACTATTCATTAAAATTTCTGTTCCATAGTAAAACTGTGGAATTCCTCTCATAGTGCTATAGTATACTATTCCCATTTTAAATAAATCAATATCATTATTTACTTGAGTATAAAACCGAGTCATATCATGATTGTCTGGAAAAATCAATAAATTATTAGGATTTGGATATAAGAAATCACTAGCTAATGTTCTATAGGGTTTAACAAAACCTTTTCCCCAATTAAAATCATCTAACAATGCTTCAGCAAAAGATATTTGAAGTGGAAAATCCATTAACGTAGGTAGATAAGAAACATAACCATCATGATTAATTTTGTCTTTCTGCCAATACGAAATAACAGCAGGATTATCAGACCACTCTTCTCCTACAATATTAAAATTAGAATATTCATTCATTACTGAATAAGTCCAATCTGTCATAAAATCTTTATCTGAATAAGGATAGGTGTCTACTCTAATTCCTGAAAGGCCAGCATATTCAATCCACCACAATGTGTTTTGAATTAAATAAGTAGACATTTTTATATTTTTTTGATTTAAATCAGGCATTGTTTCAACAAACCATCCATCTGCATGTTCAATTTTATCAATTTCAGATGCATGAATGTCTTGAATTGTCTCACGTCTATGGCTAGTAACTTTAAATCCAGCTTGATTATTAAACCAATTATCCATTGGAGGATCTTTAAAAAACCAATGCTCAGAACCACAATGATTTGGTATCATATCCATAACTATCTTGATGTCTTTTTTTTTCGCCTTTTCACTTAATTCTTTAAACAATTTATTGGTTCCAAACCTTGGATCAACTTTATAGTAATCTGTTGTAGAATATCCATGATACGATGATCTTTTCATATTATTTTCTAAAACAGGATTTAGCCAAACTGTGGTAAAACCCAAATTCTTAATATAATCTAAGTGATTAATTATTCCTTGAATATCTCCTCCATGAAGTCCTCTATCATTATCTCTATTTGGGCGTTCATACATTTCTTTAATATCATCGTTGGACGGATTGCCATTTGAAAATCTGTCTGGTGTTATCAAGTACATCACATCAGAGCTAGAAAACCCTTCAACGCTAGAAGCATCATCATCTCTATCTAACAAAGAAAAATCGTATCTATCAACTAATCTATCATCTTTATAAAAATCAATTTCAACATTTTCAGGTTTAGCATTTTTTGAAATCGAAATATTTAAAAAAAGATAATTTTCATTTTTAACTTTTTCAACAGACTTTAAAGTAATGTTTGAACTATTAATTATTGGCTGTAAATCACTTATAGTTTTACCATAAACTAATATCTGTAAATCATTGGTCTTCATTCCAACCCACCAATTAGGGGGCTCAACTCTTTCAATTATTTCAGATAATTCAACGTTATTATCTTTGTTAGTTATGTTGTTTTCTGTATTACAAGAAATTGTAAAAACAGCTATAAATAGTATACTAATTATATTTTTCATATTATTTTTCATTTTTAAATATTTGCCTGTAAACTTCACCTCTTATCTCGTTATCTCTTCCATGTGCAGCTTTTGGTGCTTCAAACATTTGGGTCATAATTATCCCTACAAAATCACGTTTTGGATCAATCCAAAAATGTGTACCCTCGTATCCTCCCCCAGTCCATAAGCCTTCATCACCAAATCCTTTTTCTTTAAGTAATTTACTTGTTACCCATAAATTATATCCATTATAACCATAATCATTATCCAATTGTGTATGAGGAGCATATAATTCTTTTACTGAAGACTCATTCAGAAATCGATGTCCGTTTAATTCGCCATGATTTAAAAGCATTCTTAAAAAATCTGTATATCCGTCAGCTGTACCTATCATTCCTTCTCCTCCCATAAACAATTCATTATCTATTCCATAACTTGGAACGTATTTTCCCATTATGTCTAGTTCACCATCATTAGCTAATCTTATGGTAGAATCAGCACCAGAAAACACAGGTAACAAATTCGTGTCATGATTCTTATTATACTGCAAACCTCTAATATTCATCGGATCAGTGATTCTGTTTTTCACAAGATCATCTAAACTTTCTCCAGAAGCTCGTTCATTTACAATACCTAAAACAGTTGTATTTAGACCATAAAAATGTTTGTTTCCTGGATGATCAATTAAAGGAAGTTCAGATAATTTTTGAATTAGTTCGTTAGAATTTTTTGAATATGCTAAATTTTTAGAATTTAATCCATTGTCTAAACATTCAATTCCTGTTGTTGAATAATAAAAACCTGCTTCATGATTTATTAATTGTAACACAGTCATTTCACTTTTAGGTTCCACAAGTTTTATTGGACAGGGATCTTCATTTTCTGACTTATCATTTCCAAGTAATTGACCATAACCAGTTAAAGGTTTTCCATTATTTGCAACTGCTACTTTAAGATCACTAAATTCAGGAATATATTTTGAAACTGGATCGTCTAGTTTTAAAAACCCATCTTCTACTAAATCCATTGTTATTGAAATAGTAACGATTTTACTCATTGACCAGATTCTAAACCAAGTATTTTCATTAATGTCATGATCAGGAACAAGACTTTCATTTTTGTCGCTATATTGATAAATGACATCACCCTTATCACCCTCTAACCTAACAAGAAGAAGAGCTTGAGATTTGTTATCAACGTATTTACTTACTATAGAATCTAAAGACTTTAAATCAGAAATAATGGATTCATTAACGTTGCATGAAGCTATAAATAACGTTAAGCTAAAAATCAATATTGAATTTTTCATGATATTTTATTTAATTAAATTTTTTACCCAGTTAAACTCCGCATATTCTTTAGTTTTATTTCCGTTACTAGTAGCATATAAACCTAAATTAGTTCCTATGTAACCTTTACATAAAACTAGATTAGCTGCAGTTTCAGAAAAAAACATAAAAGAATCTCCATTATCAATTGAATAGTGATAAGTATACTTATTGTTTTTTGAAAGAATTTTTAAAATTATGTTTTCGTTATATTTAATTGGAATAGATTTAATTGTTTTTAAATCATTATCTCTGGGCTTTACAGTCAGGATCAACATAGTTTCATTATTTTCTTTTTTAACTGTAAAATTTATATAATTATCATCTTGAGAAAAAATACTAACTCCTGCTTCTGAGTGATTTTTTTTAGGTTTAAAACTCATGTTTGCAGAATAATCAAACTCAGTTTCTTTTTGTCTAAATCCCATTAGATTATATTGACCTCTTAATTTAAATATTTCGGGGTTTAAATTTAATTTTAATGTTTTATTTTTTGAATTTAAATTGTAGGTATTTTCTTTTGGGACCCTTCTGAAATTCCATTGTAAATCAAGTTTTTCTGAATCAAAATCATCAAAAAAAGAATAATCGATGTTCTGTTTTTTTATAAAAAATGGAATAGCTGTATTTCGTTCAACTTTTCCAGTTTCTGGTGCAACAACTGGCCATTTAATGATGTCAGGTTCCCATCTACCCTTTTCAACTTCCACCCAATTATCCCAAGCTTCTTCCCAAGACACAGGCATTAAATGAGTTTCTCTACCCATATTACTTGTTGCATCCATTTCATTTCTTATCCCTAAAGCAACCATATACCAACGATTGTCTTTTAATTGAACTAAATCAGCATGTCCAGTGCTGTGTACCCAATTATTATTGGATAAATGTCTTGAAGTCAATATTGGATTTTTTGGATTTGAATCATAAGGACCTTCTATGTTTTTACTTGATCCTATCATTACAGCATGATTGTATGAAGTTCCTCCTTCAGCTACCATTAAATAATATCTGTCGTATTGCTTATATATATGAGGACCTTCAACACAGCATCCTCCACATGCACCTTTCCAAATAGAGTGCCTTTGACCTATTAACTTCCAGTTTTCTAAATCTAATTCTTGAATCCATATTTCACCAATTCCATTTTGATTTGGGTTTCCTGTATCATGCGTTCCAACAAACCATACTTTACCATTATCATCAAAAAATATATCAGGATCAATTCCAGGAGCACCTTTAATTATAAAAGGATCTGACCATGGACCAGCTGGATTTTTTGCAGTTAATATGAAATTAACCATGTCAGTTGGTTTAGATTTATCTTCTGGTGAATAAACGTTTGTTACTACTATATAAAAAAGTCCGTCATGATATCTAATTGAGGGGGCATGTATCCCGCCTTGCTGTTGAACATCAACTAGATTAACTTCAGATGATGCTTGACTAGGCCTATCAATTCCATAGCCTATTAATTCCCAATTAACTAAATCTTTACTGTGGTGAATTGGTAGAGCAGGAAAATATTCAAAGGAGGAATTTACTATATAGAAGTCATCATCAACCCTTACAATTGAAGGATCTGGATAACCCCCATTAATAATAGGATTAACAAAGGTGTCTTGCGAGTAAATATTATTTAAAAAAAATAAAAAAAAATAAAAGATTGATATATTATATTTCATAATCAAAATTGAATAAAAAAAAATGGATTATCAAATGACAATCCATTTTTATTTAAAAAAAATAAAAATTATTTTTTTACTAAAAGATAAGTGTTGTTTACTGAATCTAACGTAATATCGTAAGTTCCAGCAGAAACAGCAATATTATCACCTCCAGCTGTTAAAGTTCCACCAGATCCTCCTAGGTTGACTCCCCAGTCATCATCGGCTCTAAACTTCATGTAACCATCAGTTAAGGTAACTCCATAAACTAAAAACACTCCATCATTACAAGGGTCTGGTGACATTTTCACATCCTCAGCTGATCCCCATCCATTTAAAGTAGAATCTCCTACAATTCCCCAAACTGGATTAGCTGGTGTTACAACTATTGTCATATTAATTTCATCAAAGTCTACATAATAATGTCCTGCAGAAATAACAATATTATCACCATTAGGTTCTAAGTTACCGTCAGCTCCAGTATCTCCTATGTTTACCCCCCAGTCATTATCTTTTCTTATTTTAAATTGACCATCATAAAAAGTCACAGCAGCCTTATACAAACCATCTGAACCGTTTGATAAAAAAGGAACATCATTACCAGCAGTAAATCCTCTGTTAATTCCTCCCCAACCGTTTACTGCGTCTCCAACAAGACCCCAAGTACTTAAAGAAGCAGGAGTACAAGCTGCAGATACTTCAAGCATTTCAATTGACATTGAAACTGTTTTAGAAGTAGTTTTTGATTGATTAGCTCCAGAAGAAGAAGTTCCTGCATATGCTGTTACCCTAGCGTAAACTGTACCAGTGTTGTTTGCAGAACCATCACTATTTGTAGTTGATGGATCTTCATCTAAACCAAGCGTTTCAGCAAGTTCAAGCATGCTTTTTACCATAACACCTAGATGATTATTCGAAGTATCTCCTGAACTCATGTCAATTGTAGAAAAACTGCTATCTGTAGAAATTTCTACAACATACGTTATAGTAGTTGGCGCATCAAAGTCTGGCTCATTCCAAACTAACCTTTCAGCTATATTTGAAGAGGTTTCTTTTGACAATTTATAAACAGGTTGAAATTCGTTTTGAAATTTAACTTCTTTCTGATTAAGTGCAGTGAAAATAAGGTAATCTTCTTTTTCACATGATACTATACTTGCAATTAAAAATGTAAGTAGAATAAGTTTATTAAAATTTAATTTAGTTTTCATAATTAATAATTTGGATTTTGTGTTAGATTAGAATTAACAAGAAGAACAGCTTCTGGAAGTGGAAATATTTTTCTGTAATCATCAGAAGCCTTTCCTGAAGCGGCTCCTGCTTTAAATGGCCATAAATAGTTTGATGTTACAAACTTATTATGTCTAATAAGATCTGACCTTCTAAGTCCTTCCCAATATAATTCTCTAGATCTTTCATCTAAAATAAAATCAGATGTTAAATGAGAACTTAAAATATTTGGAGCTCCAGCTCTTGATCTTAACTGGTTAACAAGTTCAGTAGCAGTTGCTAAACTTCCACCACCACCCTTAGTAACAGCTTCAGCGTAGTTTAAATAAACTTCAGCTAGTCTTATTAGTGATAAATCCGTGTCAACGTGATCTCCAGAAGAATCTGAACCAGCTGCACCTGTAGTATCTACGTTTTTAAATTTAGTAACTCCATATCCTTCTGAAAATTTTGGAACTTTCTCCATTTCATAACTCTGCCCATCAGTATGAAACATTGCTCTTGAATCTGACCAAGACAAAGGATATCCATCAGGATCTGAAGATGATATTGAATAAGAAAACTTTTCAACTAAAGCTTTAGTAGTCCTCAGACCAGCCCATCCACCATTAACTCCGAAAAGAGATGGATTCATTGAACCCCCAATTGGAGCATGTACCATAAAAGTTGAACCACCCCAAGATTGACTATTAAGTCCGTCAAATTGAACTACAAAAATAAATTCATTTTGAGCTCCATTTGTATTGTTATCAGCTAAAAACAATTCATCATATGCAGATCCGTTTCCATTTCCATCACTTGTATTAAGAGAATAAGAGCTAGATATTACCTTTTCTGCATTTGCGATAGCTTGCGAGTTCATATCAGAGCCGGTATAGACAGGTGCATTTAAATATAACCTAGACAATAGAGCCCAAGCAGCAACTTTATCAACTCTTCCGTATTCGTTAGATCTTGATTCAGGTAGAAGTAAACTAACTTCTGTAAGTTCAGTTTCTACAAAAGTAAAAATCTCTGTTCTATTACTTTGCATTGGTAATTCAGTGGTAACTTGAGTGACTAATGGAACATTAGCATACATATCCATAAGTTGTAAATAAGCATATGCTCTTAAAAATCTAGCTTCAGCTACAAAGTATGCAGCTTCAGTGTTTGAGGAAGCTAAATCTGAAGCATTTTCTATAAATGAATTTGAAAATGAAACAACTTGAGCGAGTCTAAAATACATTCCTTGAGTCCAAGGATTATTTATATCCCATGACATTTCATGAATATTTGGTAATCCTGGATCACCCCATCCTACTACAGCTTCGTCTGTACTACAAACATTAAGAGTATATAGAATTCTTGTGTATTGAGAAAATCCTTCATCAATTAAACTTGGATCAATATCAGGGTCTCCAGCAGGACCAGCCTGACCGGTTACAGCTAAACTTGCGTAAATTTTAGCAAGAGCACCTTTTGCTGAATCAGCATCTTTGTAAACATCTATTTCTGTAAATAAATCAGGGTCTGTTGGGACTTGATCTAAGTCAGCATGACACGAAACTAGTATCATTGATGTTAATGTAAATAAATAAAATATTTTTTTCATATTATAATATTAAAAATTAATATCAAGTCCAAAAGCAATAGCTTTTGACCTTGGATAAAAGTTACTATCTAAACCACCTGTTATTTCTGGATCTATTCCATCGTACTCTGTGATGGTAAGCAGATTGTCTGCACTTATATATAATCTCATAGGATTATTATCTATTACATTATCAACTGTCCAACCTAGTGTAACATTATCTAGTTTGAAAAAGGAAGCATTTTGAATGTAATGATCACTCATTGAGTTTTTATCTGAAAAATATAAAAATCCTGTATCTAGATATGACCTATGAACATTAGATAATCTTCCTAAATTTGTAATTTGAGCTGCATTTGAAGAATTAGCCATACGGTTAGTACTATAATTTCCTAAACTAGCTCTTGATGCCATACTCAAGTCAAAATTCTTGTACGATATTGAAGCTGTCAAACCCATTAGAACATCTGCATAAGGATCTTTATAAAAATATCTATCATCATTATTTATTTGGCCATCACCATTTAAATCTGCATAAGAACCTTCTATAGGTCTCCCCTTGATATCATAAATTTGTTTGTACACATAATAAGAATATGGTGACTTCCCTGTTTCATGTCTTTGTAAAAACCCTCCAAATCCTATTCCACCTACATTTTGTGAGTTATCTAATCTAGTAATCTCATTATCATTAATTGATACATTATAACTTAAATCAAATTTAAAATCCTCCGATTCATATAAAGTAGAATTTAATTCAAGTTCAAATCCTTTATTTTCCATATCACCAATGTTAGCATCAATTGTAGTACCAAAATTTGTAAAAGGATCAACTACTGCTGTCGCTATTAAGTCATTTGTTTTTTTAATGTAAACATTAACAGAACCACTTATCTTAATATCAGAAAATCTGAAATCAATACCAGCATTTGCAGTTTGACCAACTTCCCACCTTAAGTCTTTATTAATTGGAGCAGGTCTGTATGTTGAGTAAAATGAATTGCCAAAACCATATTTAGATTGAGAATCACTACTTACATACCTAGTTAAGAAGTTGTAATCGCCAAGACCATTAACGTTACCAATTTCTCCAAACCCAACTCTTAACTTTAATTCATCAAAAACTTTATCAACTCCAAAATTTTCATTGTGTAAATTCCAAGCAAGTGCAGCAGAGAAAAACTGTCCCCATCTATCACTAGCTGGTAACTTTGAAGAAGCATCTGCTCTTAAAGTTGCAGTAAATAAATATTTTTCATCATAAGAATAGTTTACTCTTCCAAAATAGGATAATAAAACATTTTTTGATGTATCAATATATGAATTAGATAGTGATGAACCTGAATTAACCGATCCGTCTAAGTTTAAATATTCAACTGCATATGTACTTGAATTATTGTATTCAAAACTTTGATAAGAATGACCTCCTGTTACAGAAACATTTGAATTACCTGATTGTAAAAAATAGTTTAGGTATGCATCAAATAATAAGTTTGTAGTTTCATTAGAATAAACATTGTTACTTCCATTAAACCCTGCTGAATCTGTTGGCATATCTTTATCTTGTGAACTGAAACCTTCTCCTTTTGAATAGTCATAACCTCCACTTATTGTAGCGGTTAAACCATTAACTGGTAGATCATAATCTAATTTTAGATTTCCGATAATTCTATCGACAGTTGATTCGTCATCACTTAGGTTTAATAATGCAAGAGGATTTGTTGGAGATAATGCAAGTTTTTTTCCTGTTGAATCAAGCCATGTATAATATCCTCCAAAATCAGAACTAGAACCTTTGACAGGCTTTGTTGGATCAAAAAAAACTGCTGAGCCAATTGCTCCTCTATTAGCAAAATCATTTTCAGTTCTAACGTACCTTGTATTAACATTCACTCTTAAATCACCGTCTAAAAATGAAGGGGCAATATTAAATGAACCTGTAATTCTATTAAAATTATCACCACTTAGAATACCATCTTGATTGGTATAACCTAAGGATGCTCTAAAGGGCATATTTAAAAGTCCTCCTGAAACTGAGAAACTATTATTTTGAGCTGATGCAGTTTCATAAATTTCATTTTGCCAATTTGTATCACTTGTTCCAAGTCTTGAAATGAAATCTGAATCTTTAGTTGCTTTAACAGCATATTTAAACTGGGTTGCGTTTAAAACATCGACAAAATCAATTGGTATAAAAGAAGATGATCTAGAGCTAAAATTAAATTTCAGATCTCCAGTTTTACCCTTTTTAGTAGTTATTATTATCACACCGTTAGCAGCTCTTGATCCGTAGATTGCAGTTGCTGAAGCATCTTTTAAAATACTCATAGCTTCTATATCACTAGGATTTATAGCGTTTAAAGGGTTTCTAGATCCTCCAACACCTCCAGAGTCTAAAGGAATTCCATCTAAAACATATAATGGATTTGAATTTAAGTTTAGTGAACCAATTCCTCTAATAAGAACATTTGAATCGTCACCCGGAGCTCCACTATTAGAAACAATAGAAACACCTGCAACTTTACCTCTAATTAATTGCTGAGGAGACACAACAGAACCCTTTGCAAAGTCCTTCTCAGTGACTAAATCAACGGCACCAGTTAAATCTTTTTTTCTAACAGTACCATAACCAATCACAACAACTTCATCTAACTCAGAGTCAGATTCAGTCATTTTTACATCTAGATTTGCTCCATTTACAGTTAATTCAACATTGTCATATCCGATATATGAAAAAACTAAAATTTGATCATTATCAACATTGATTTGGTAATTTCCATTAAAATCACTGGAAACCCCAACGTTTGTCCCTTTAATAATAACATTAACTCCGGGCAAAGGAGTTCCTGAATTATCAGTTATTAAACCCGAAACACTTTGTTGTGCGAAAGCTCCTAATGATAGGAAAAACAAAAAAAGAATTGGAGTTTGTTTAAAAAATTTTATCATATTTTTGATTTTTGTTTGGTTAAAAAATCTACTTCTCGGGCCTAATTTAGATTAATTACTTATAATAATAACATTAAAATAATGTAAAATTCAACTATTACGTTATAAATGATTAACTATAACGTTATAGTGTTAATAACTTTTTTAATTTATCAAAAAATCAATATACAATCCATATTTTTAATTAAATAGTAATAATTTGGTGGTTTAATAAGGAAATGATAGCAAGAATAACTTTAAAAGAAATCGCCAACGAACTCAATGTTTCTATATCCACAGTTTCAAAATCCCTTAAAGACAGTTCAGAAATTAGTTTAGAAACAAGATTAAAAATAAAAGCATTTGCTAAAGCTCATAATTACAGACCAAACAATATTGCTCTTAGCTTAAAAAATAGAAAAACCAAAACAATTGGAGTTATTATACCTGAAATTGTTCACCATTTTTTCTCGATTGTAATAAATAGTATCGAAAAATTTTCTGCTGAAAATGGTTATAATGTAATTATTGCTGTTTCAAATGAATCTTTTGAAAAAGAAGTTTTAAATATGGAAACTTTAGCAAATGGAAATATTGATGGGTTTATAATGTCTATAGCAAAGGAAACTTTAAAAAAACAAGATTTTCATCATATTAAAGAAACCATTGACCTTGGAATTCCAGTTGTACTATTTGATAGAGTTATTAATGATTTAAAATGTGATAAAGTCATTGTAAATGATAAACAGGCAGCTAAAGAAGCAACGCAAACATTAATAGATGATAACAGAGAAAATATATTATTAATAACATCCGAAGATTATGTAAGTGTAGGTAATTTAAGAACAGAAGGATATTTAGAAGCTCTCAAAGACAATGGTATAATCCCAGATAGTCATCTAATAATTAAAGTTAAAGATAATACGGGGAGTCAGATAGAAATGAATGTTTTAGAGAATGAACTTGAAAAAACATTAAAGTCAAAAAAAATAGACGCTATTTTGGGTGTAAACGAAATCTATGCTGCTTCAGCTCTTAAAGTTTTAAAAAAACGTAATATTAAAATTCCTCAGGAAATTGCCATCATCTCATTTACTGATGGAGTAATTTCCAGGTATTCATCTCCTACCCTTTCAACAATAAGTCAACACGGAGAAATTATGGGAGAAAGATCAGCTAAATTATTAATTGATAAACTAACTGGTAAAACTGATTATTCAGATTTTAAAACAGAAATAATAAATTGCTCATTAATTAAAAGAGAATCTTCATGATTTTTAAAAAAAAAGAATATATTAGCAAAACAAAATTATAAATCTACTTCTCAATTTATTTATAGTTTTGATTACAATTAATATCTTAATTGATATAATCATCCCTTATAAATACTGAAAATATTAAACAATTTTTGTTTAACAACTTTTTATATTAAATAATAATATATGAAAAAGAAGTTAGGTTTTTGGGAAATATGGAACATGAGTTTTGGATTTTTAGGAATTCAATTCGGGTTTGCCCTTCAAGGCGGATTTATGTCAAGAATATTTCAAACATTAGGAGTTGAGGAAGCAAGCATTCCCTTACTTTGGATTGCTGCTCCACTTACGGGGTTATTAGTTCAACCAATTATAGGATACTTAAGTGACAACACTTGGAATCCAACTCTTGGTAGAAGAAAACCTTATTTTTTAATAGGAGCAATTTTAAGTTCTGTTGCATTATTTTTTGTTCCTTATTCTTCTACTCTTTGGATGGCTGCTGGATTTTTATGGATCCTTGATGCTTCCATAAACATAAGCATGGAACCATTTCGGGCATTAGTAGCTGATAAATTACCAGAATCACAAAGATCTTATGGATTTCTAACACAAACATTGATTATTGGTATAGGAACATGGATTGCAAGTAACTTGCCTTATTTCGTTAGTAGTATGGGGGTAAGTGATGTAGCCGAACCTGGAATTATTCCAGATTCTGTAAAAATTGCTTTTGCTATTGGGTCAGTAGTTTTCATGTCATCAATATTGTATACAATACTGACTACAAAAGAATATCCTCCAAAAAACTTAAAGAAATTTAGAGAAAATCAAAACAGAAGTTTCAGCTCTATGTTTAAAGAATTTACCAAGCATTTTGTTGAAATGCCATTAACTATGAAGAAATTAGGTATAATTCAGTTCTTTAGTTGGTTTGCTTTTTTTACAATGTGGAGCATGGCAAATCCAGCAATTACAGAACACGTATTTAATTCTCCTATCCCATTAATAAGTGAGTTTGATTTAACTGAAGAAGTTCAGTTAGCTCAATTCAATTCTGAAAACTTAAAATTTCAAAAAGCTTCTAACTTAACTGGGTCATACATGGGGACATATGGACTTTCTTCCATGTTATTTGCGTTAATATTAACCCTGTACACAGCTAAAAGAAAAATTAACAGAAAAAAAATTCATCTTTGGTCATTAATTCTTGGAGGAATAGGTTTTATCTCAATGTATTTTATTTCAAATCACAACCTACTTATTGTATCCTTTAGTTTAATTGGAATATCCTGGGGAAGTATTTTATCAATGCCTTATGCAATGCTATCTAGTTCTGTAAATAAAAAAACCATGGGAACTAGCATGGGAATATTTAACATGTTCATTGTGATTCCACAAATAATAGCAGCTGTTGGAGGAATAAACCTATTATCCTCTTTACTAGGAAATAAAGCGATATTTTCTATGGTTATCGCAGGGATATGCCTAATAATAGCTGGGCTACTTAATCTACTTATAACAGACAAAAAAACTATAAGTTATTAATATGAATAATTTACCAACTTTTATATTTGACCTAGATGGTGTTATTACTGATACAGAGAATTATCATTTTGATGCTTGGAAGATAATTTGTTTAAAATTTAATTATAATTTGAGTAAAGAAAACAACGAAGAACTTAAAGGAGTTAGCCGATCGAAATGCTTAGATAAAATTTTAAAATGGACAAAAACAAATATTAGTTCAAATGAATTTAACGAAATTTTAAAGGAAAAGAACGACATTTATTTAAGTAAAATATCTGACATAAATGCTTCTAACATTATAAAGGGAGTAGATGATTTTATAATAAATGCAAAAAAACAAAAACATTTAATTGCTTTATACTCTTCAAGTAAAAATGCAAAATTTATATTAAACAAACTTCAGTTACACCCTTACTTTGATGCTATTGTAGATGGCAATAGCGTAAAATCTTCAAAACCTGATCCTGAAGGTTTCATTCTAGCTTCTAAACTAACAAATACAAATCCAAAAAACTGTATTGTTTTTGAAGATTCTGAAGCAGGTATAATTGCTGGGAATAAAATAAATATGACAACAATCGGAATAGGGAACTCAAGTAAGTTAAATATTGCAAATAAGGTTTACAAAAAGTTTGAAGAAATTAGTTTAAAAGAATTTCAAAAATGCTAAAACACAAATACGTCTTAGATCCTTGGTCTATAATTGAAAACCAATACGATTCATCAAATATGATTGATTCTGAAAGTATTTTTAGTTTAGGAAATGGAAAAATTGGTCAAAGAGGGAATTTTGAAGAAGATTTTTCAAATAATCAAACTATTGGAAACTATATTAGTGGGATTTATTATCGTGATAAAACAAAAGTTGGATGGTGGAAAAAAGGATATCCTGAATATTTCGCTAAAATGGTCAATTGTCCAAATTGGAATAAAATAAGAATATCTATAAACAATACTCTTTTAGATTTAAATAAATGTGAAGTTCTTTCTTACAACAGAGAGTTAAACATGAAAGAAGGATGGTGCGAAAGAAAAGTATTACTCAAAAATGATAAATCAGAAAAAATTGAAATTCAATCCAAAAAGTTCATTTCAATAAAAAGGGAAAATTTAGGGGTTATTAACTATAAAATAAAGGTGTTTGAAAATAATGTTAAAGTTGAAGTTCTTCCATGTATAGATGTTAATATAAGAAACAACGATTCAAACTGGAATGAACCCTTTTTAGAAACTATAGAATCGCTTTCAAAAAATAATCTTGGAATAGTTAAATCAAACATTATTAATTCAAATTTCGAAATATCTACATTTTTTAAAACAGAATACTTAATTAACAATAAAAAAATAAATTCAAGTTATTCACAAATTGAAAGCAAACATTTGATCGGATGTAAAAGTAAATTTTTATTAAATACAGATGATGAATTAACAATTTTTAAAGTAGGTGGTTATGTGAATTCTAATGATTCTAATAAGAATGAATTCAATAATATCATTGAAAAAGAAAGTGAAAATGCTTTAAAAACAGGGTTTAATGAATTATGTAAAGAAAATATTGATGAGTGGAGTAAGGTATGGGAACACTCAGACGTAATCATTGAGGGAGATATAAAATCTCAACAAGCAATAAGGTTTAATATATTTCATTTAAATCAAACTTTTAACGGAAATGACCCAAAATTAAACATAGGTCCCAAAGGCTTTACAGGTGAAAAATATGGTGGTGTGACTTATTGGGATACTGAAGCTTTTTGTGTTCCATTTTATTTAGGAACAAAGCATTCATCTGTCGCAAAAAATCTACTTAATCAACGTTATAATCAACTTGATAATGCTATAAAAAATGCGAAAAACATAGGATTAAATCACGGAGCTGCATTATATCCTATGGTTACTGTTAACGGAGAGGAATGCCATAATGAGTGGGAAATTACTTTTGAAGAAATTCATAGAAACGCAGCTATAGCTCAAGCAATTAAAAAATATATAAACTTCACGAATGATCATAACTTTTTAGATGATGAAGGAATAAAAATATTGATTGCTATTTCAAGGTTTTGGAAAGAAAGAGTTAACTACTCAAAAGTCTTAAATAAATATGTTATTCTTGGCGTTACAGGTCCGAATGAATATGAAAACAACGTTGATAATAACTGGTACACTAATTATAGTGCAAAATGGTGTTTAGATTATACAATTAATCAACTTTCAGAAATAGGTAATAGAAATGTTAAAAAACATGAATCTATTATAAAAGAAAATAACTTGAATAACAAGGAGATTTCAAATTGGAAAAAAATCATAAAAAATATACACCTACCCTATTCGAAAGATTTAAATATATTTATTCAAAATGATGGATTTCTAAATAAAGACTTACAACCAGCTAATAAAATACCACACAATCAGAGACCTATTAATCAAAATTGGTCTTGGGACAGAATCCTAAGATCACCTTATATAAAACAAGCTGACGTGTTACAGGGATTTTATTTTTTTGAGGATCACTTCACAAAAAAAGAGCTACAAAGTAATTTTGATTTTTATGAGCAATTCACAGTTCACGAATCATCACTATCTGCCTGTGTTCATAGTGTTTTAGCATCTAGTATTAATGATATTGAAAAAGCATATGAATATTTTGTAAGAGCAAGTAGATTAGATCTCGACGACTACAATAAAGAAATAAAACAAGGATTGCATATAACTTCAATGGGTGGTTCCTGGATGAGCATTGTTGAAGGGTTTGCTGGTGTTAGAGTTTCTAATGGAAAACTTTCTTTAAATACAAAAATCCCTAATAATTGGGAAAGCTATAGTTTTAAACTTAATGTTAAAAATAGAAAACTTAGTGTTTTAATTACTAAACAAGAAACTAAAATCAAGTTACTACAAGGAAAAGAAATTGACATTATTCTAAATAACACTGAGATAACAATAAATCAATAAACAATTAAAATAAATGAAAAAAATATTACTTTTTATATCACTATTAATTATTTCTTGTCATAACAAAAAAGAGGTTTCTTATTCTGTTGATAAAATTAAAAACGGAGTAATCTATGAAGTAAATATAAGACAATACTCTGAAACTGGTCATTTTGATGATTTCACTAAAGACATTCATAAGTTGAAAGATCTTGGAGTTAAAATAATATGGCTCATGCCAATTCATCCAATTTCAAAAACTAATAGAAAAGGAACTTTAGGAAGTTACTATTCAATTTCTGATTATAAAGAAGTAAATTCTGAATTTGGAACTAAGCAAGATTTGGATGAGTTAATCAAAGAAGCACATAAAAATAATATGCTAGTGATTTTTGATTGGGTAGCTAATCATACTGGGTGGGACCATAATTGGATTAAAACAAACAAAGATTATTATACAAAAAATAAAAATGGGGAAATAACAGATCCTATAAATCCTGAAACTGGTGAATCATGGGGTTGGACAGATGTAGCAGATTTAAATTTTGATAATTTAGAAATGCAAAATGAAATGATAGAAGCAATGGAATATTGGGTTAAAGAACATAACATAGATGGGTATAGAGCAGATGCAGCACACAGTTGCCCACCTTCATTTTGGAAAAACGCAATTGACAGATTAAATAAAACAAAAAAAGTGTTAATGCTTGCAGAATCTGATGGATACCATCCAGGAGGATTTGAGTTAATTGAAATGTTTGATATGAGCTATAATTGGTCTGGACATCATGTTTTAAATAGTATAGCTAAAAAAGAAAACAATTCTGATAACTTAATTAAAAACATAAATAGAAATTTAAATGATTATAGTAAAAAACATATACTTATGAATTTTACTTCAAATCATGACGAAAACACTTGGGCTGGAACGGTATTCGATAGATATGGAGCTGGTGCTAAAACATTTTCAGCACTCACCTATTTCTTGCCTGGAATACCGCTTATTTATAGTGGACAAGAATATGGATTAGAGAAAAGACTAGAGTTTTTTGAAAAAGATTTTATTCCAAAAAATAAAATTGAATATTTTGAATTTTATAAGAAATTAAATATTATTAAAAAAAATAATAAGACTCTAAATATTAATTCAGAAATAAAATTTGAATCAATTGATTTAGGAAATAAAAATTTAGTTTTATTTAAAAGATCTGATTCTGGTGAGTCTATTTACTTTTTAGCAAACCTTTCTAATGAAACTCAAGAAATAAAAACCGATTTTGAAGGAAATTATAAAAGTTTATTAATTGACTCTAATTATAATTTAAATAAAAACAATCTTCAAGCATGGGAATTTCATGTTTTAAAATAAAATTTGTAATATTTTTTAATCAATCTCCATATTGTAAACAATTGCAGAAATATGCACAATTTGCATAAACAAAACGATAACAAAAAGGTATTTTAAGAAACCAGCAGAGTATAGGACAAAGAAATGACTTCCTGTATTATAAGTAGTGTATGCCATGGTTAGGATTATAGAAAAACCAAAAAAATCTCAAGAGTAATTATTAATTATTCCTACCCTACTTATATAAGATCGGTTTTCTTTGAACGGGAGATGTTTGTATAAGTATGTATAATACTAAACCTTACTGCGTCTTAAAAGAATAAACAATAGAATAACTCGAGTTTGTTCCGTCTGATGTTTTCACTCTCCAGTAAGATGTCCTACGCTGTTAAATAAAAATTAAAAAGAATAGCCCTTATTGTTTAATAAAAATATATTTTTGAATCTATTAAAATATGAATAAAAACACTAAAACTTCAATCACTCAAAATGTCTTTAGAATTATACTGGCAATTTTCATTACTTATGCAGGATTTAGTCACTTAACTTATAATCGTATAGACTTTCAGGCACAAGTACCCGATTGGCTTCCTTTAAGCAAGGACTTAGTAGTCATATTATCAGGCTTCGTAGAGATAGCTTTAGGTCTTGGTTTAGCTTTTTGGAAAAAAGAACGTGTTAGGTTTGGCTGGGCGCTTGCAATATTTTTTATATTGATTTTTCCAGGTAATATTGCTCAATATCTTGATTCAAAGGATGCTTTTGTTGGAGTATTGGATTCTGATGAGGCAAGACTAAGACGTTTATTTTACCAACCAATTTTAATTGCTTGGGCTTTATGGTCTACAAGTGCTTGGAAAGCATGGAGAGACTCAAAAAATAGAAAAGAAAACTGACATTAAAATAACAGGAAATGAAGATACAATTGAAAAACAACTAACAAGTTATTAGATATTAAATTTTAGCAGATGCAAATAAATATAATTTTTATTTCAGAAATCTCTACATAAATAACTTAAAGTATTTTAAATTATTTTTGATAAAAATTATACAAAAGTTCCCCAAAATGTTGTGTCCAAAAGAGTAAAAGAACTTTCCATAAAGGATTATCTTAAAATTAAAGGTTGTACCCAAGCTTGCTTAGTTTCACCTATTTTATAAGGATTTTCTATTAAATCACTAGAATTAATTTTTGCTCTTACAAATAGATCATTTTCATTAAAAGTATAATAAGATGAAGTACCCTTAACCCTTTTTAATTCTTCTACACTATAACTACCTTTACGATAACCCATAAAAATAATTTCGTATTCAACACCATCTTTCGGATCAACTTCGACAAAAAACTTTTCCTTGCTTCGATAAACATTTTTCAATAAAACACCAGAAGAAGAATAAAAATTTCCGGCTTCCATAGCATCAATCAAGCTCGCTGTTTCTATTTCTTGTGAATTTACCATAACCCATCCTCTACCTGTGTTACTATAGTTGCTGGATTGTATATGATAATTATGGCTATCATCAGTTGCTATACCTAGCAGCAATGGTTTTCCTTCATTATAATAAGAAATATTAATTAAATCCCACATGCTTTCAAGATCTATATGCATATCATCTCCATTGTTATTTACCGAAGGATGTCCATTGTAAACTTCAAAAAATCGTTCTCCACTTAATTTTTTTAAATCCTCTGTATTAATGCCATATCCAAAATTGGGATGATTAATGTGAGCAAACATTGGAACATTAAACTTCTTTCTTTGAGCATGAACTGCATCTAAAGTTTTTTGCATAACCTCGTAAACAGAATGACCATTAAAAGGTTTGATTTTTTCTTTTATATTAGTCACATTGATGTGAATAGGTTTGTTTTCAAAAGAAGAAGTCACCTCTTCTGACCTGATGATTAAAAATGAATTAGTATCCTCAAGTTTTGATTTATATTCTTCAAAAGTTTTTAGTCGAACATAAGTTCCGCTAGTATCAATTTTTGTTTCAACCCAAGCTCCAAAATTTTTTTGATATTTTTCTAGAGTCTTATATTGCTCATCTAATGGTTTTAATTTATACCAGTATTGTTCACTGGCTATTGTATTATGATCAGAAAGGGCAATGAACTGATAGTCATTATCTTTGTACCACTTAATTATCATTTCAGGAAAATCATCACCATCACTCCAAAAAGAATGGGTATGTAAATTTCCTTTTTGCCAATATTGCTCAGGTAATTCTTGTCCATAAGAAAGGAAAGGAATAAATAGTAGTATTAGAATTAGTTTTTTCATAACAAATATTTGATTTTAGTAATTTAAATAATAGTTCAATTTACATCTATTATAAAATTTAATAGTTCGATTAGTTATCTTTCCTGTATTAGAAGTTACTGAATTAAAATAAAAAGTTTTACGTATGTCTTATGTCAAGCAGTATAAATTAATTTAGAGAACCTAAAGCCTAGCACAATAACTGATATTGAAGAAGGATTAAAAATCATTAATAATGTATCTTTTATAACAAATTCACAATAATACATACTATAATATATTTTATCAATTACTATACATAACTTATTTTAAATAAAGTATAATTCGCCGATATATTTTAGACATTAGTCGAATTTTTCAATGGATGCTGTCTAATAAAAATAAATCAATAAATAAAATAAAATTAAATTAAACATTATTTAACGAATCTTTTTATTTTAAAATGAGAGATTCAATATTTTAAACAACTAATAATATACTATGAAAACATTTAAAATTCTAATGACATCCTTTATCGTTATTGCTTTTGGGTTTAATATTCAAGCTCAAACGATAAAAGGAAAAGTTTCTGACACAAATGGGGTCACTTTACCTGGTGTTAATGTTATTATAAAAGGCACTAACAACGGAGTTAGTTCTGATTTTTCTGGAAACTATTCAATTACAACTTCAAGCAATGATGCCATTCTTGTTTTTTCTTTCGTTGGATTCACTACCCAGGAAATTGAAATAAACGGACAATTGGAAATTGACGTTGTTCTATCTGAATCAGTTTATGAATTAGATGCTGTAAATCTAATTTCAAATGGATATGAAAGAATTTCAAGAAACAAATTAACTGGAGCTGCTGAAAATATTGATAAATCTTTTTTTGAAAACTCTTATAAAACAACACTTCAAGAAGGGCTACAAGGTAGTGTTGCTGGTTTACAAATATTTTCTAACAATAACCACCCACAAGCAATTCCTGAAGTAATTATTAGAGGAGTTGGATCAGCCTTTCAAGAAGGAGTTGGTCTTATCGCTTTTGGTTCTCCAAAGGCTGTAACAGGTAATCCGGCTATGAATACTCCCGGAAGCCCTCTTTATGTTATTGACGGGGTGCCTACTTTTGACGGTCGTGATTTATCAACCATCAATGGTAATGATATTGCTTCTATTACTGTTCTAAAAGATGCTTCAGCTACAAGTATTTATGGAGCTCGTGCAGCAAATGGTGTTATTGTAGTTGAAACAAAATCAGGAAAATCTGGGAAATCTAGAATCACCTACTCATCTCAATTCGGTTCTTCTGAATTTACTGAAATGAATGGAAGAGCAAATTCATCTCAATTAAAAGAACTTTATAAAGAAGGATTAATAAACGCGAATTACTTAGGCATAACAAATGATGCTGGTGCTGAAGCTTTTGTGAATGCTCCATACAGATCAAATGGAACGCCAGATACATCTAATAAACCCTTTAATTCTAGTCAAAACACTGACTGGGGTAAGGAATTAACAAGAAATGGACAACTTTCTCAACATAATATTTCTGCTTCTGGAGGCAAGGATGGTAATTACTATTATATGTCCCTTGGTTATTTAAAGAATGATTCTCCTGTAAAAGAAATTGATTTTGATAGAGTAAATTTTAAAGTAAAATATGACACAAAACTTTCTCAAAAATTAAATGTTTCTACAAGCTTAGGTTTTAGTAAAGCAAATTCAAACAATCATGAAGTTGGAACTTCTTACTATAATCCATTTACAAGCATCAATAGAATAAGACCTGATTTTAGCATTTACAATGCTGATGGTAAAACATATAATACTGGTTTTAACTTTGCAGTGAATCCGTTAGGTATTTTAACTGATGAAACTAGAAAAGTTCAAACAAATGATTTTAGAGGAGCGTTGAATTTAAATTATGAAATAACACCTGGTTTGACTTTTGAGACTGCTCTTAGTGGAGATTATGAGTTAACTGAAAATTATGACAACTTTCCTTCTTATCTAGGAAAAGGATATAATAATAGTAGAAAAAGTTATGCAATTCAAAAAAACACAAATGTATTTAACTGGAATGCAAGAGCTTTATTACGTTACATTACTCAAATTGGAGATGACCACAACCTAAATATATTTCTAGGGTCAGAAGGCAATGCTGTCGATGTAAGAGGGACTAACGTAAGTGTAGAAAATATGGGTGTAGGAAGCGAAACTCTAGATAACGGTTCAACAATAGACACTTACACGACTAGAAATGAATCTGCAATTAACTCTTTGTTTTTAAATGCAAATTATGATTTTCAAGAAAAATATTTAGTTACTGCTTCTTTAAGAAGAGACGGATCTTCTAGGTTTGGTGAAAACAGTAGATATGGAAATTTTTATGCAGTTGGATTTGGATGGAATCTACACAAAGAAGATTTTACAAATGATATTGAGGCTATAAATGTTCTTAAGTTAAGAACCAGTTATGGAATGACTGGAAATGATCAAATATCTGCTTATGGCTATTCAGGAACTTTTAGCACAACTGACCCTTATAATGGCTGGAGTGCAGCTACATTATCTTCAGCAGGGAATGCTTCTATTTCTTGGGAAGAAAATGTAACTTTTGACATAGGTTTTGATTTCTCTTTATTTAATAACAGAATTTCAGGATTTTTAGACTATTACAACAGAAAAACTTCTAAACTTTTATACAACCTACCTACATCAGGTCTTAATGGAGATAATTATGTTTTTCAAAATTTTGGAGGGATGGAAAATAGTGGTGTAGAATTGTCTTTAAATACCAAAAATATTATAAGTAAAACTAACGGTCTGGAATGGAATAGTTGGATTAATTTATCATCAAACAAAAATAAAGTTACTGAATTGGATTCTGATAATATTATTTCTCAAAGACACATAAGAAAAATTGGATCAGATTTCAACACTCTAATCCTTTACGGTTGGGCTGGTGTAGATCCTGCTACTGGTAATGAATTATATTTTACAGATGAAAGTAAAACTGAAACAACAACAAGTGTAGGATCAGCTAAAAAATTCGATCACGGAAAAACAACACCTGATTTTTATGGGTCTTTTACAAATATTATTTCCTATAGAAACTTTTCTGTAACAGCACAACTTTACTCATCTTGGGGAGGACAAATATATGATGTCAATGGCTACGCCCAAAATGACAACGGATATAGAAGAATGTACGACTATAGTAATACTTCTAAATACGTATATGACAACAGATGGCAAAAACCAGGAGACATAACAAATGTGCCAATGTATAAATTTGGAAATAGTTTTTCAAACAACTATAGCTCTAGATGGCTGCATGATGGAAGTTATGTGAGACTAAAAAAATTAGAATTGGCTTATAGCTTTCCAAATAATTTATTAGAAAACACATTTATTAGTTCAATGAGGTTACATGTAAGTGGTGACAATCTTTGGACTTACGTAAAAGACGATACATTGACTAATGATCCTGAAATAGGTGGAATTACAGGTATTGCTAGTTGGGATACACCTTTAAGTAAGACATTTTATTTAGGACTTAATGTTTCCTTTTAATTAAAAAAATATAATCAAATAAAAATAAATTATGAAAAAAATATATTTAATAACATTAGCCTCCTTTTTTACTTTTTTATCATGTACAAAAGAAGAGTTTTTAGACAAAGACCCTTATAACTTACTGCTTTCTGAGAATGTAGTTACAAATATTGAATCGCTAACTTCTGCGACATATGGAGCTTATAACAATTTTCAAAATGTATACTATAACAATTCATATGTTCCAATTTTAGGAGACATGATGTCTGATAACGTTAATGCTACTTGGTCTCTTTTAGGTAATATTGATAAATACGCCCCTACTAACGCTACAGATAGCTATGTAAAAAGAGTTTGGGATCAAATAGGAAAACAAATTGCTCATACTTCAATAGTAATTAGAGAAGCTGAAGCATTGGATTTTGGAGGAGATCAAACAAAGGCTAATAACTTAATAGGACAATTGTACGTTGCACGTTCGCTTGCCTACTTTGATATGCAAAAATTATTTGCTCAGCCTTATAATTTTTCAAGCGATGCTTCTCATTTGGGAGCAACAATAGTAGACGAAAATATAATTGGCGATGAAATAATTAACCCTGCAAGAGCTAAAACTTCAGTGGTATACGCAAAAATTATTACTGACATACAAAAAGGAATCACTTTAATTGGAGATGATACAAGCTCAGCTTACTTATTAAATAAAAATTCTGCAAAAGCTTTATTATCAAGAGTCTATTTATACAAGGAAGATTGGACAAATGCTAGTACTTTAGCATCTGAAGTAATAAATAGTGGTAAATACTCGTTAGTTTCAAATGCCACATACGTAGCTAGTTGGGCTGCAGAAACAACAACTGAATCAATTTTTTCTATAAAAAACACAGAAACTGATAATGGAGGAACTAGTGCAATTCCTTATTTATACGGAAGACCACGTTTTAAAGCCACCCCTGATTTAGTTTCAGCAATTGATGCAGATGATGTAAGAAGTAATTTAATAGCTGCTAACAAAGCGTTAAAATACCCTGCATATTCTACAAGAGATAACAACACGCCATTAATTCGTCTTTCTGAACTATATCTTATACAAGCAGAAGCACTAGCAGAATTAGGCGGAGCAAGTGAAGCTGCAGCAAGAACTGCTCTTAACATGATTCTTTTAAGATCAAATCCAGCAGCAACTGCATATACAGAATCTGGTCAAGCTTTAAAAGATGCTATACAACATGAAAAACGAAAAGAACTTATGTTTGAAGGGCATAGATTGTTTGACTTAACTAGAAAAAAGAAAAGTTTTACAAAATACAGTACTTCTAGTTTAGTTCCAATAACTGTTAGTTATCCTAACAATTACACTATTTTACCTATTCCTCAAGCTGAAATAGATGCCAATACAAGCATTTCTCAATCAGATCAAAATACTGGTTACTAATAATTATTTGAAATAACCTAAAAAATGTTCAGAATTTATAAATTTACATTCTGAACATTTTTTTATAAAATTAATTACATGAATAAATTCCTGTTAATATTAGCCACTACCCTGCTTGTTTCATGCAATAACAACTCAAGTAAAATTGAATTTGCCACAATTTCAGGAAAGGTCATAAATAGTAAAGAGACACTACTTAGAATAACGACTTATGATTATAGAACTAGTAAGAAAATTACAATTGATTCATCTGGATATTACAGAGATACAATCCGTATACAAAAAAAAGGATTCTATGGTTACCAAATTGGATCAACTTACACTTCAATTTATTTAGACAAAGGTGACAACCTTAAAGTAGATCTAGATGCTAATGAATTTTTTAAATCAATAAGTGCAAGCGGAAAGGGTGCGGAAATAAATAACTTTAAATTTAATAGAGATAGATTAATGAATGAATTAGTAGGTGATGCTAAAGAATTTTTTGTAGTTCCGTTAGAACAATTTTTAGATAAATTAAGCAGTAATAAAATAGCATATTCAGACCAATTAGAAGAATCTAATCTAATCTTAGAATATAAAGATATGTTTAGAAAAATGAACGAATACAACTACATCCTTACAAAATTTAATTATGATAAATTCAATCATTATCATTTAAAGGAACATCCAATTCTTCCAAATGGCTACAATGATCTAGTTTTGAATATGGATATAGATGATAACAATTCTTTCCATTTCGATAAGACCTATCGAACTCTTATAGTAGAACATTTCCGTTTAACATCAAAAAATGCGTTAATAGAAAATCCAAATTTATCTTTAGTGAATTTTGTTGACAATAAAATTAAAGATATAAAAAGCACTGAAATTAAAGATCAAATTATTAGCATGCTTTTTAGAACACAAATCAAATTAGATAATAAAAACATTGATTCTGATTACAAAAGAATACACAATCTATTAAGTTCAAAAAACTTAAAAGAAAAACTAACTGAAAAGTATAAAGCAATTGGAATTTCAAAGCCTGAAACTACTGCAGCATCTTTTAATTATGAAAATCACAAGGGTGGTACAACATCTCTAAATGACTTAAAAGGAAAGATTTTATATATAGATATCTGGGCAACTTGGTGTGGGCCTTGTATAAATGAAATGCCTGCATTAACTGAATTAATAAAGTACTTTAAGGGGAAAAATATTGAATTTGTTAATATATCTATTGACACGAAAAATCAATATGATAAATGGAGAGCAATGGTTCCTGAACTAAATGTAGGTGGACTACAATTAATAGCTGATAATGGTTTAAAATCAGAATTCATGAAAGCTTACAGCGTAGGGTTAATTCCAAGATCAATTTTAATTGATGAAAACGGTAAAATAATTAGTGCTATGGCTCCCAGACCATCAGATCCTAAAACTAAAAATTATTTAAACGAATTATTATTAAAAAATCCTATTTTAGTTTCTTCTAATAAATAAATCAAATCGTTATAAATTAATAATATTTTGTAATAATTATGATTTAATTTTTCAAGTATTTAATACTTATTCTATATAAATCTCGTTAGAATCATTTAACCTATTTAAATATCTGAAGAATGATATAACACATCATAATCAGCTTAATAATTTTATTTATTTCAACTATAAAATTTTAAAAGAATTAACTAAATTTATAATCATGAAAAACGTATTCAGAATTATTAGTTTTATAGAAGGGATTTCCTATTTATTGCTTCTTTTTGCTGCAGTACCAATTAAATATTTTCAAGGAGATGAATCTTATGTAAAAATTCTAGGAATGCCACATGGAATTTTATTTATAAGCTATATTATTTTAGCAATTTTGATTCAAAAGAAAATGAAATGGAATCTAAAAACTATGGGAATTATAGCGCTTGCTTCTATAATCCCTTTTGGTACTTTTTATATAGATATAAAGTATTTACGGAGCCTGTAAAAGGATGTTTTTCTTAAATAAAGAGCAATACCTACACTTTCTAGTAATAGATGATTGCTATCTTATCAAAAAGAATTGGAAACTCCCCTACTTTTAATTTACAATTGACTTTAAATATATTATAATTATGCAGTAAAGTACATTAAAATTCCTATCACTATCAGAACCAGAATAACTGAAAGAATAATATCCATATTTGAATAAGACTTCTCTTTAAAATCTTTAGAGTTTAAGTCTAAATTTCCAAATGATAATCCTCGTGTTTTTACATAATCTGGCTCTGCAGTTAATAATGTGACTGAAACACATAAAATAACAGAGAAAAGAAATAAAATTATGGCCATGTGAGCAAAATTTATTGTTGCAAAAGAAAATAAAAATCCAGAAACAATTTGACCGTTTGATATTTCTGGTTGATAGTATATTTCTGAACCTAACCTAAGAATCAATAAAAACAAACCCATAAACAGAGTCGTTATAGATGCTTGTGAAGTAACTCTTTTCCAAAGAATTCCTAATAAAAATACAGCTGTCACGGGCGGAGCTATATAAGATTGTACATTTTGTAAATATTGATACATTACTCCTCCTCCTATTTTTTCCATCACTGGTATCCACACTATTCCTAAAACAACAATAACTGTTGTTGCTATTTTTCCAACATTTATCAATTGAGCTTCAGATTTATTAGGTCTAATTTTTTTATAAATATCTATAGTAAAAATTGTGGAACAAGAATTAAAAACTGAAGCTAACGAACTCATAAGTGCAGCCATTAATCCACCTGCAACCAAACCTTTTAAGCCTACTGGCAATAGAGTGTTTACAAGCATTGGAAATGCCCTGTCAGCTTTAGTCACAACGTATGTTTCTGGGTCTTGAATAGTAAGAGCAAAAGCAATAATTCCAGGTATTAAAAAAATCAAAATTGGAAGTAACTTTAAATATGCTCCGAAAATAGCGCCTCTTCTTCCAATTTTAATGTTATTTGCCGCTAAAGTTCTTTGAACAATGTATTGATCAGTACACCAGTACCAAATACCAACTATTGTTCCTCCAATCAAGAGTCCAGTCCATGGAAAATCAGGATCTGTCATTGGTCTCCACATATTAAAGTGATCTGGACTAACGGCAATAACTGTCTCTCTTAATTCTCCCCAACCTCCAACTTCTTGCAAGCCTAAATATGTAATTATCAATGAACCTAATATCAAAACTATTGTTTGAAGAGTTTCAGTATAAATAACCGCTTTCATCCCCCCTATTACAGTGTAAATACCAGTAAAAATTACTATACCAATAGCTCCATACCAAAATGGGATACCTAATAACTCAGATACTACAATTCCACCAGCATAAATAGTTACAGAAACTTTGGTTATTACATATGCTAATAATGAGAAAACTGATAAAAACCATCTGGATCTACTATCAAATCTTTTTTCTAAAAATTCAGGCATTGTGTATGCCCCACTTCTGATATAAAACGGAAGAAATAACCAGCCTAACAATAATACAATCCAAGCGTGTAATTCATAATGCGCCATTGGCGTTCCTGATTGAAAACCAGTTCCAGCTAATCCAACAACATGTTCTGAACCAATATTTGAAGCAAAAATAGAAGCACCAATTACAAACCAACCAACATTTCTTCCTGCAAGAAAGTAATCTTCAGTATTTCTGTTTTTTTGAATCACAACCCGCACTGCAATTCCAATAAGTAAAAAAAAGTATATTCCTAAAACTACCCAATCTAAAGTTTCAAAAACTGTTTCCATGATATATAATAATTAGTGTAAATTTTAAGAAATTATAATTA
>JAQCFO010000041.1 GCA_027619415.1 Bacteroidota bacterium | reverse complement strand
AAATATATAATATTTTTGATATAAAATAAATATTTGTGTGAAAGAATGAAAAAATTAGTAATAACTGTAATAATTCTATTTATTTTATATTTATGGGCAGAACTTGGAGTTGGTATCTTTTTTCAAAATAGCTGGGGAGGAAATTAGAGCCACATCTACTCTGACTAAATTATTTAATTAAAATAAAAACTTAATAAAACTTTATAATATAATGTCAGACTTAAAGCTAATTTCCTTGTTATTAATGTCCTTGTTCTATTTTGTTGCTGGGATCAGTCATTTTCGTAAACCAAAATTCTTTATAAGCATTACTCCAGAATGGGTTCCTTTTCCTAAATCAATCAACTTAATTACAGGAATAATTGAAATAATCTTAAGCATAGGGCTCCTTTTTAGTTATTCAAGAAATTATGCGGTTTTAGGATTAATCGCTTTACTAATTGCTGTTTTTCCTGCTAACATATATCATTTTAGAAAAGCAAAGAAGAAGAAAAAACACATAACCTCCACTCTACTTAGACTTCCAGTTCAAGTTGTTTTAATTTATTGGGCTTACATATATTTAAAATAATATAACTTGTTTCTGTATTTATTAATTTAAAATCTTTTACCAATTGAAACACCTGCTCTAATAGTTCCTGCTGATCTACTGCTATTGTTTTCGTCTGATTCAGAATTTAATAAATTTCTGCCAACTCCAAATAAAAGTTCAAAAGTAAACCCTTTTCTATTGATCCATTTTCTTCCAACAGCTAAGCCTGGTGCTACATCAAAATAACTTAAAGTTTCATTACTCGGGTTTTGATCATAAAAATCATTGAATTTTTTATATTTTCCAGATGAAAATTTTGCAAAAATTTCTGCAAACATTCCATGACCACCAAAATCTTCTGATTGTAAAAAATAAAACCTGTAATATGGTGTTAAAGCAAGTTTATCACTTTAGACATCTCCTATGGTATCTTCACCACCTAAATTTAAAAAAAGAGTAGCTCCATACCCAGAAGTTGAATTATTTATTTTTTCAAACCCAACAGTCAATGCTGGAAAAATTAAGAAATCTAAGAAATCTACTCTTAACTCATATTGTCCTAATGAACTTGTGAACTCTTCAATTTGTTTATCTGATTTAATCACAATTACCTCATTAGTATTGTTCTGTGACATTAGTATTGTAGGAACAATAAACAATATTAAAAAAATATTCCTCATAATTATATTGGTTTAGTATTAATAATTTACAATCTCAAATATAACATTCTTAAAATGAATGCTGATTCTAAATTCATGCTGCTTAATTTAATTACAATTAGATTGGTATTTATCCCAGTTTTTATTTGTTGAAGAATTTGGAAAATAATAACATGTTTGGTTGCCGTTAGAGAAAGTTAAATTTTTCCAAAAACCAGTGGGAATATGCACTCCTGTAGACCTGACTTCATGATCGGCAGCAAAAACTAATTCGATTTTTACTTTAATATTACCGCTAACTGACCAATCTCTAACCTGCTGTTCTAACTGAGCCCACTCACCTCTATTTAAATTATCAATCTGCATTGTGCAATTTATAAATGAAAATGTTTTATTTAGATTTTCTTCTGAATCGCTAAAAGTTGCTGCAGGTGCTAAATGACCTTTGTCCCATTCATTTTTATAATAATCATCATCATTGGAAGTAAACACCCCTTTTTCTAAATAAAAATCTTTATTTCCTCTATCTACATTTTTAGGCCTATTGGAAACAGTATATTCAACCCAATTAGGTTGTTCATAAATTTCATTATAGGATACTTTATATATTCCTTTATCAATCATTACCGTATCTCTTGGGCCTGAAAAAGGCCCATCATTTTCATCACTTCCACATGAAAAAAGAAATAAAAATAATAAACCGAATTTTTTAATCATTAAATAAAAATTAAATAATGTGTTAAAGTTATTAAATTGCATCTAAATGAAAAAATGGATAAATAACATTGGCCCTGGACCATTAATAGCTGCTGCTTTCATTGGACCAGGAACCGTTACTTTATGTAGTATTGCTGGACTTAATTTTGGGTTTTCTCTTTTATGGACTCTAGCTCTTTCAGTATTAGCTACTATAGTACTTCAGGAAATGTCTGCTCGACTTGGAATTATTTCTAAAAAGGGTCTTTCAGAAGTTATTAGAGATGAAATAAAAAGTCCAATTCTTAAAAAAATTATAATAACATTAATTTTATCAGCTATTGTAATTGGAAATGCTGCCTATGAAGCTGGAAATATAAGCGGAGGAGTTTTGGGATTAGAAGCTGTTTTTGGAGAGAAGAACATCAATATATTTAATGTTAATATCAATTTTTACAGTATAATATTAGGCCTAATAGCTTTTAGTTTATTATTTATTGGAAATTATAAAATTTTAGAAAAATCCCTCATATTTCTTGTAATAATTATGAGTGTTTCCTTTATAGTGACTGCGATAATAACTAAACCAGATATTACCGAATTATTAAGAGGATTATTTGTTCCTAATTTTCCTAAGGGAAGTATATTAATTATAATTGGATTAATCGGCACAACAGTAGTTCCATACAATCTTTTTCTCCATGCTTCTTTGGTTAAAGAAAAATGGAATAATGTTAGTGATTTAAAGTTTGCCAGAAATGATACAATAATTGCAATAGTTCTTGGAGGAATAGTTTCTATGTGTATAGTGATATCCAGTGCATCTTTAAATATTGAAAGTATTAACAATGCTGCTGATTTAGCAAAAGGAATTGAACCACTTTATGGAGTTAACTCTAAATATATATTAGCTATTGGTTTGTTTTCTGCCGGAATAACCAGTGCAATAACCGCTCCCCTAGCAGCTTCTTATGTAGCAGCTGGATGCTTAGGCTGGTCTTTGAAATTGAAAAGCTTAAAGTTTAGGGGTGTTTGGATGTTTATCTTATTAGCTGGAGTCTTTTCTTCTTCTTCAGGTTTTAAGTCAATAGAGATTATCAAATTTGCTCAAGTTACTAATGGAATTTTACTTCCAGTTATTGCAGGATTCTTAATATGGATAGTAAACAAGGAGTCTGTTTTAGGGAAATACAAAAATTCTAAGTGGCAGAATTTAATTGGAATTATCATTCTAGTTGTTACAATATTTCTAGGGTTGAAAAGTATTTTAAAGGTTTTACAAATATTATAATGAAACAGTTAAGATTAGATATTAATGCTGATGTTGGTGAAGGAATTGGAAACGAAAAAGAACTGTTCCCCTTAATTTCTTCTTGTAATATAGCCTGTGGGGGACATGCTGGAAATCAAGAAAGTATGATTTCAGTTGTAAGATTAGCAAAAGAATATAATCTAAAAATTGGAGCACACCCTTCTTTTCCAGATAGAGAAAATTTTGGAAGAAAAATATTAAAAATAGATAGAAATAACTTATTGAATTCTCTTATAAGTCAAATAGAATCTTTGCAAAAAATATTAAACAAAGAAAGCGTAAAGTTAAATCACATAAAACCACACGGAGCACTTTATAATCTTGCAGCAAACGATAAAAAAACAGCTAATATTATAATTGATTTAGCAAAAGAAATTAAAACAAAATTATATGTACCCTATAGTTCACTTATTTCTAATATGGCTAAAAAAGAGGGAGTAAAAATATGTAACGAACTATTTATAGACAGAAATTACAACTCTGATCTAACTTTGTTATCTAGAGAGAGTCCATATGCTATAATAAATAATTCAGAAAAAATGTTTGAGCATGTAAATAAAATGATTACTAATAAAATAATTACATCAATTGATAATAAAAATATTCCTATTGAATTTGATACTTTGTGTATTCATGGAGACAGTCCAGGTGCTATTGAGCTAATAAAGGATTTACATTTGAAACTATACAATATTGGAATAAAAATTATATAGACTTTGAAATCATACGATTTAAAATACAAAAGGTTTGGAGGGAATTCTATTTTAATAGAATGGCCACCTACAATAGATGACAGTATTTTAAAAAATATTTTACTATTTAAATCTTATATCGATAAAAAATATGTTAATCTAAAAATTTACACAAAAACATCTTACAATTCTTTGCTAGTAACCTACCCTAATGAAATTATTAAAGTTTTAGAATTAAGAAGCCTATACAAGAATCTTGAACCGTTAAAAAAACAAAGTTTTAACAAATGGGAAATTCCTGTTTGTTATGACATTGACTTTGGAAAAGATTTAATGTTTTTAAGAAAAAAATTATCGCTTGAAATTGAAGAAATAATCTCAATACACATTTCAAAAGAATACAGAGTATTCAATTTAGGTTTTCTTCCTGGTTTTTTATATTTAGGCGGAATGGATAAAAGAATTCATTATCCTCGTAAAAATAGTCCCAGTCTTGATATTGAAAAAGGGTCGGTAGGGATTGGAGGGTTTCAAACTGGAATATATCCAAATCAAAGTCCTGGTGGATGGAATATTATTGGAAAAACTCCAATTAATCTATTTGATATAGAAATGACCCCTCCATGTTTCATTAAAGCTGGTGATAAGGTAAAATTCGTGTCAATATCAAAGAAAGAATATGGATTAATCCTTATTCAAATACAGTCAAATATATATGAACTTAAAAAAACTGTATTCAATGATTGAGGTAATTAAATCAGGTTTATATACATCAATTCAAGACAAGGGTAGATTTGGATTTGAAAATTATGGAGTGCCTATTTCTGGATCTATGGACCAATTTTCATCTTTATTAGCTAATAAGTTGTTAAATAATAATGAAAATGATGCTGTTATGGAAATTACAATGACAGGGCCTGTGTTAAAGTTTCATAAAATGACAAAAATAAGTATCACTGGAGCAGACATTAGTCCTTCTCTAAATAATTACCCTATAAAATTAAACACTTCACATTCTATTAATAAAGATGATATTTTGTCTTTTGGAAAACTTAAATATGGATTACGTTGTTACTTAAGTGTTTCCGGTGGATTTTTAACAAAAAAAGTTTTGAATAGTAGAAGCATGTATCCGAATATCACGAAATCCTTTAGAATTGCTAAAGGAGAACATTTAAAAATAAATTCAATAAAATATTTAAAAACAAGATTGTCCATGTCAAAAATTGATTATTTAGATCATTTTAAAAGCAACGAAATAAACGTTTATAAAGGACCTGAATTTGATAAATTATCTCAAAAACAAAATCTTGATATTTTTAATAAAAACTTTTCCATTTCAAACAATAATAATAGAATGGCTTTTCAGCTGAATGAAAGTGTTGAAAATCAATTAAAACCAATAATAACATCCTTAGTGATGCAAGGTACAGTTCAACTAACTCCATCAGGAAATATATTAATTTTAATGAGAGACAATCAAACATGCGGAGGGTATCCTAGAATATTGCAGTTGAATGAAAATTCTATAAATAAGCTGTCTCAAAAGTATATGAATAATAAGATTCGGTTTAAGTTAGTTGAATAAAAAAATATTTATAACATTCTACAGAAATTGTTTTATAAGTTTTAAATTAATAACTTGTATGATCATTTTAAAACATATTTATGAAAAAAATTGTATTATTATTTAGTCTATTTGGACTACTAGTTTCATGTGCTGACACTAAACCATGCGATGTACCTACAAATGGTTTTATCACAGGAACTGGACAAACAGTTATGATGGGTAGCGAAGCTACTATTGATGTTTTTAAAAAAATAGATAAAGCTTGGTTAGACAGAGATTACGAAACATTAAAAGCTCATATTTCAGATGATGGAATATACAGACATTCTGATGGAAACATTTCCAATAACTCAGAAGAGTTTATAGCTTTTATTGAAAAAGATTATCAAGATAGATTAGAAAATGGTGGAAACTGGGGATGGACAACTAATTTTGCTTTTTCTGTAAAACCTAGCGCTTCTGATGATCCTGAAGTAACTAACACAAATGGTGAGTGGGTATGTGCTAGATTTACATCTGAAACTACTGTTTATGATGAATGGTATCAAATTATTGATGGAAAATTGGTTGACTGGACTTCATCTAAAAGAGAATTAGTTAAATAATTATTTTGAAATTTTAGATATAAAAAAAACCCTAATTAATTAGGGTTTTTTTTATATCTAAAATTATTTAAAATGAAGTTTTGATATTTTTCCATTTCCAGCTGCATAAGCAATTGAGTCATTATAAAATCTAAATGAATAGTAGCCTTCACTGCTTAGGTTTGTCCATGAATCACCTGCGTCGCTAGAATAATCAATACCATCAAAACCTAATGAAACAAGACCTAAACCCTTAGAGTTAGGTACATATTGAACGCAACTTCGATAACCTGGATTTTCATTTTCTGCAACTACATTCCATGTCAACCCTCCATCACTTGTTCTAATTTTATTTTTAGAATTAATTAAGGGTTTTGTGTAATCTCCGCCAATAGCAAAACCATTATTCTTATCATAAAAATCAATACTAAAAATTCCAGTAGTTGTCTCTCCTTGAATAATTGGTGTTTCTATTACTATCCAGTCTAATCCTTTATTTTTAGAATAATAAATTCTACTGTTAATCCCTCCACTTGCCAGCCAAGTTTTATCTCCAATAATTGTAATATTCGTGTCACTAGCTGCAAAAAAACCTTCATTATCTTTTATACTATTTAGTTTATTACAATCAACCTTATTCCAAATATTTCCACCATCTCTTGTTATTAAAATATTTATACAGTTATCTGTAAAATCACCAACAACTATTCCTTCCTTATCATTCCAAAAATGCATTGAATCATAAAAAACTTTCTCATGGTTTTCTCTGTAAACAACTTTTCCATCTTTAAAAATAAGAGCTGGATTTGCAATAGAAATTGCAAAAACATGATCCTTAGTAATTGCTAGAGATCTAAAATTAGGATATTCGATTGAATCTTCAGTAGAACTGTATTGTTCTTGCTTTATTAATTTAGGAGAATTGATGTCAAATGAATAAATTGCTCCTGTTGAACTAGCATTATATATCTTGTTATTTTTGATTTCAATTGCTCTTATATTTATTGTTGAGTCTAGTAGAACATGATTAATTTCTAAACTGGTAAAAGGCTTAGTTTTATTTAAATTAGAATCGTTACAACCAATTAATAAAATAATTAAACTGGGTAAAAAAAAGAGTTTAAAAAGAAGTGGTT
>JAQCFO010000016.1 GCA_027619415.1 Bacteroidota bacterium | reverse complement strand
AAATTAATATTAAATAAATGAATAGAATTAAAATTGCGATTCAAAAATCTGGAAGACTAAATGAAGATTCATTAAATCTTTTAAAGAAGTGTGGGATTAATATTGACAACTATAAAGATCAATTAAAAGCATCTTCTAATAATTTTCCAATTGATGTATTTTTCCTTAAGAATAGCGATATTCCTCAATACATCAATGACGGAGTAGTTGATTTAGCTATAATAGGTGAAAATTTAATAATTGAAAACAATAATGAAATTGATATTGTTGAAAGGTTAGGTTTTTCCAAGTGCAAGGTTTCTATAGCAGTTCCAAATGAAATGGAATATAAATCTGTTAAAGATTTAAATAATCTTAAAATTGCTTCCTCTTATCCAAATACTTTAAAATGTTTTTTAAATAAAGAATCTATAAAAGCAGAAATTCATGTTATTAACGGGTCTGTTGAAATTGCCCCTAACATTGGGTTGTCTGAGGCTATTTGCGATATAGTATCTAGCGGAAGTACTTTATATAAGAATAATTTAAAAGAAGTTCATGTAATTCATTATTCTGAAGCAGTTTTAGCAGTAAGTAGCACTATTGATATAGTAAAACTTAAGTTACTAGAGAAATTACTTTTTAGAATAAGAGCAGTATTAAAAGCAAAAAAATCTAAGTATATACTTCTGAATGCTCCAAATGACAGAATCAATATTATTTCAGAAATCCTTCCTGTTCTTAAGAGTCCAACTGTTTTACCATTAAAAAAAGAAGGATGGAGTTCTTTACATTCTGTTATAGAAGAAGATACATTTTGGGAAGTAATAGACAAAATTAAAGAAGCAGGAGCTGAAGATATATTAGTTTGTCCAATTGAAAAAATGGTCTTGTAATGAAAAAAATATTTAATCCAGATAAAAAATCTTGGTCATCACTAGTTGAAAGACCAATGTATAATCTTGATTCTGTAAAAGATATTGTAGATGAAATTTTTACAAATGTTGAATTATATGGAGATAAATCTCTTATAGAGTATACTGAAAAATTCGACAATATTTGCTTAAGTGACTTAAAGATTAGTGCTGAAAAAATTAGTAATTCCGAAGAGGATATAGATAATGAATTAAAGGACTCTATCAATGTTGCTTTTAATAATATTTATAAGTTTCACAAAAATCAAATTTTTAATTCCAAAAGGATTGAAACGACACCTGGAGTTTTTTGTTGGCAAGAAAAAAGAGCTATAGAAAATGTCGGTTTATATGTTCCTGGCGGCACAGCTCCTTTATTCTCCTCAGTATTAATGTTGGCAATTCCTGCTATGATCGCTAATTGTAAAAACATTGTACTTTGTTCTCCTCCCAATGAAAATGGTGAACTTCATCCTGCAATACTGTATTGTGCAAAGCTTTGCAATATAAATACAGTTTTTTGTGTTGGAGGAGCTCAATCAATAGCCGCTATGAGTCTTGGTACTGAATCTGTTCCGAAAGTGAATAAGATATTTGGTCCAGGCAATCAATTTGTAACTTATGCTAAATTAAAATCCGTTCATTATAATACCGCTATTGATATGCCTGCAGGACCAAGTGAATTATTAGTACTTGCAGATAAGTATGCAAATCCTAGTTATATAGCATCAGATTTATTGTCTCAAGCAGAACACGGTCCTGATAGTCAAGTGATTTTTGTAAGTCTCTCAAAGCCTTTAATTAATGATGTTGAAAAATGCATAAATGATCAAATTAAGAATTTAGACAGGACAGATTTTATTAATAAATCAATTTCAAATTCAAAACTTATATTTTTTAACGATAAAACACAAGCAATTGATTTTATTAATTTATACGCACCAGAACATTATATAGTTAACGTTAAGAACGAATCTTTTTTTATTGACAATATTGTAAGTGCAGGCTCTGTTTTTATTGGAAATTACACACCTGAAAGTGCTGGAGATTATGCCTCAGGGACCAATCATACACTTCCTACTAATGGTAATGCTAAACAATATAGTGGAGTTAATTTAGATAGTTTTCAAAAGACCATAACATTTCAAAAAATATCTAAAAAAGGTCTTTTGAATATTGCTAAGACTGTTGAGACTATGGCTCAAGCTGAAGGCTTGCAAGCTCATAAAAATGCAGTATCAATTAGAGTAAAAGATTTAAATAATTAATATGGATATAGATAAACTTGTTAGGGATAATATAAAAAAGATGTCTTCATATTCATCTGCTAGAGATGAGTATAAGAATGGGGTCGAAGAGAATTTAATTTATTTAGATGCTAATGAGTCGCCTTTTGATAATGGAATTAATAGATATCCAGACAATAAACACAATGATTTAAAGACTGTTGTTTCTAAAATTAAAAACATTGATAAAGATCAAATTGTTTTTGGAAATGGAACTGATGAAATACTTGATTTAATTATTCGTGTTTTTTGTAACCCAAATAATGACAAGATAATTACTCTACCACCAACTTATGGCATGTATGATGTTATAGCTAAGACTAATAGTGTTGAAAATATTGAAATTCCATTAAAGAATGATTTTTCAATTGATAAAAATGAAATATTACGTTTAAATTCAATAAACACCAAGGTTTTATTCTTATGCTCTCCAAACAATCCTACAGGAAATTCATTCGATTATAATGATTTAAATGATCTAATTAAAGGTTTTGATGGGATTGTTGTTGTTGATGAAGCTTATATAGATTTTTCATCAAAACCTTCTTTAATTAATATAATAAATGAATATGATAATTTAATAATCACTCAAACTATGTCTAAGGCTTATGGGATGGCAGGTATAAGATTAGGGATGGGGTTTTCAAACAAAGAAATTATTAATTATATAAATAAAATTAAGCCTCCATATAATATAAATATACTTACTGAAAACAAAGCTCTTAATGAGTTGAGTAAAGCTGATCAGCTTAATATCAACATTAGTCTTATTTTGAATCTAAAAAAAGTTTTAATATCCTGTTTAAAAAAACTTCATTTTGTTGAAAAAATATATAAATCTGACGCAAATTTCCTTTTAGTAAAAGTGGATGATGCTGATTTAAGGTATGGTCAATTACTAGAGAAGGGTATTATTGTTAGAAACAGATCGAATCAATATTTGTGTGAAAATTGTTTAAGGATTACAATTGGAACTCAATATGAAAATAAAATTTTAATAAAAACACTTAACGAATTATGAGAAAGATTCTTTTTATAGATAGAGATGGAACTTTAGTGGAAGAACCTAAGCTAGATAAGCAATTAGATAGTTTTGATAAATTATGCTTTCTTCCAGGAGTGTTTAAGTATTTAAATAAAATCAGTAAAGAATTAGATTTTGAACTGGTAATGGTTACAAATCAAGATGGCTTAGGAACAGATTCTTTTCCTGAGATAACTTTCTGGCCCGTTCAGAATTTTATTATTAATTCTTTTAAAAACGAACAGGTTAGTTTTTTTAAAACACACATTGATAAGAGTTTTGAAAACGAAAATTCTAATTACAGAAAACCAAGAACAGGAATGTTGACGGAGTATGTTGAGGATGCTAAAATTGATATGCAAAATTCTTTTGTTATAGGAGATAGAGTATCTGATATGCAATTAGCTAAAAACTTGAATTGCTCGGGTATTTTTTATAATGGATCTGATTTAGATAATTCATTAAATGATGTTGTGAAACTTAAAACAGACTCATGGAAATCTGTATATGACTACTTAAGTGGATTAAGCAGGTATTCTACTTTTGAAAGAGTTACAAACGAAACAAAAATTAATATTGAACTTGATTTAGATGGTACAGGAAAAAGTGATATCGATACTGGTCTTTCGTTTTTTGATCACATGTTGGATCAGATTTCTAAGCATTCACTTGTAGATTTAAACATTAAAGTTGATGGTGACTTGAATGTTGACGAACATCATACTATTGAAGACTCGGCAATTGCTCTTGGAGAATCATTTTCTGCTTTACTAGGAAAGAAAATAGGAATCGAAAGATACGCCTTCTCACTTCCAATGGATGATTGTTTAGCTCAGGTTGCAATTGATTTTGGAGGAAGAAGTTGGCTTGTTTGGGATGCTGAATTTAAAAGAGAGAAAATAGGGGATGTTCCAACTGAAATGTTCTATCATTTTTTTAAATCTTTCTGTGACGGGGCTAAATTAAATGCAAACATAAAGGTAGAAGGGACTAATGAGCATCATAAAATAGAATCTATATTCAAAGCTTTTGCTAAATGTATTAAAAGTGCTATTAGCAAAAATCGAAATAAATTAATATTACCATCTACTAAAGGAGTTCTGTAATGAGAATAGCTATAATTGATTATGGAGCAGGAAACACTCAAAGTGTGAAATATGCTTTAAAAAGACTTGGTTGTAAAGGAATTTTGACTTCAGACAAAGAAATAATATCAAGTTCAGATAAGGTTATTTTTCCTGGTGTAGGGCAGGCTAGTAGTGCTATGAAAAAGCTTAAATCTGAAGGTTTAGATTTGCTTATACCTGATTTAAAACAGCCGGTGCTAGGAATATGCTTAGGTATGCAACTAATGTGTGATTTTTCTGAAGAAGGTAATACAGATTGTTTAAAAATATTTAATTCAAAAGTAAATAAGTTTGACAATTCACTTAAGGTTCCTCAAATTGGATGGAACACCATTTTTGATTTAAAATCCAGCTTATTTGATTCAATAAACGATAATGAATACATGTATTTAGTTCACAGTTATTTTGTTCCGGTTATTCCAGAAACTATTGCAACTTCTAGTTATGGAATAACTTACAGTACAGCAATTAAAAAAAATAATTTCACAGGTGTACAGTTTCATCCTGAAAAGAGTGGAGGTAATGGTGAGGTTTTACTTAAAAATTTTATAACTAATTGATAATGAGAATAATTCCAGCTATTGATATTATTGAGGGAAAATGCGTAAGGTTATCGCAAGGGGATTACAGTAAAAAAACCGTATACAGCTCTAGTCCATTTGAAATGGCTCAACGATTTGAAGACCATGGGATTAATTTTCTTCATTTAGTTGATCTAGACGGCGCTAAATCAAGTAAGATTATAAATCATAATGTTCTTGAACAAATAGCTCTTAAAACAGCTTTAAATGTTGATTTTGGCGGTGGATTAAAGTCAGTTGATGATGTAAGGATATCATTTGAGTCAGGTGCATCTCAAGTTACACTTGGAAGTATTGCTGTCTTAGATCCTGATACGTTTATTGAATTATTTCAAAATTACGGAGCTGATAAGATAATTTTAGGAGCTGATTTTTTAGATAATAAAATAAAAACAAATGGATGGCTTAATGATTCTGAAAACGATCTAATGGATTTTCTAGATTATCACATCACAAAAGGAATAAAGTATGTTATTCCAACAGACATCTCTAAAGACGGAATGCTTAAAGGTCCTTCTGTTGATTCTTATAAAAATATTTTAAAAACATTTAAAGATGTTTTTTTGATTGCTTCAGGTGGAATATCAAGTATTAAGGATTTAGAAAATTTACAAGAAATTGGTTGTGAGGGTGCTATTCTTGGAAAAGCGATTTATGAAAATAAGATAGAATTAAAAAGTTTAATGAATTTTATAAACACATAATGCTGGCTAAAAGAATAATACCATGTCTTGATATAAAAGACTCTAGAACTGTGAAGGGTGTTAATTTCGTAGATGTTATAGATGCAGGAGATCCAGTGGAGCTTTCTAAGTACTACTCTGAAAATGGAGCCGACGAGCTTGTTTTTTTAGACATAACCGCCACTAAAGAAGACAGAAGAACATTTGCTAAGCTTGTTGACCAGATTTCCGAGAATATTAATATCCCTTTTACTGTTGGAGGAGGTATTAAATCCCTGAAAGATGTAGAAATTCTTTTAAAAAGTGGAGCGGACAAGGTTTCTATTAATAGTTATGCTGTAAAAAACCCTGATTTTATTAATGAATTAGCATCTAATTTCGGAAGTCAATGTATTGTTATAGCAATAGATGCGAAGTTTATTAATAATGATTGGTATGTGTATTTAGTTGGAGGGAGAATTAAAACAGATATTAAATTATTTGACTGGGCTATTGAAGTAGAGAATAGGGGAGCGGGAGAAATTTTATTTACTTCAATGGATCATGATGGTACTAAAAACGGATTTGCTTGTAAGGCGCTTGAAAAGTTGTCGCAAAAAGTGAATATTCCGATTATTGCTTCTGGTGGAGCTGGAAAGATTGAACATTTTAATGAAGTTTTTAAATCAGGTAATATTGATGCTGCACTTGCTGCAAGTGTATTTCATTTTAATGAAATAGGATTAAGAGAGCTTAAAATAGAATTAAATAATAATAATATACCTATACGATTATGAATTTAGATTTTAGTAAAAATAAAGATGGATTAATACCAGCTATTATACAAGATAATAATACCTTTAAAGTATTGATGCTAGGTTACTTAAATAAAGAATCTTTAAGTTTAACTTTAAATAGTAATGTAGTTCATTTTTATAGTCGAACAAACCAAAGAATTTGGAAAAAAGGCGAAGTAAGCGGCAATGAATTAAATCTTGTATCAATTAAAGAGGATTGCGACAATGATACAGTACTTATAAAAGTTAATCCACTTGGACCAGTGTGCCATAAAGGTGATGATACTTGCTTTAAAGAATCCAATAAGTCTATAAATTTCATTGATAAACTAGAGGGTATTATCCAAGATAGAAAAAACAATCCTTCTGATTCTAGTTATGTATCTAGTTTATTTAAAAAAGGAACCAATAAGATTGCTCAAAAAGTAGGAGAAGAGGCCGTTGAACTTGTAATTGAAGCAAAAGACGATAATGATGACTTGTTTTTAAATGAATCTGCAGATCTAATGTTTCATTACCTAATACTTCTTCAGCAGAAAGGCTTTAAAATGAAAGATGTAGTTAGTGTTTTAGAGAATAGGTCTGTGTAGTTTAAAATCGAACTATTACACTTTATGATTGCTATAAATAGAACAGTTATTTTAACTAAATTGCTTTAAGTAAATTATCTGTTATGAGAAAGTTGTTTCTGTTATTATCGGTTTTGTTTGTTGTGTTTTGTTCAAAGGAACCAATAATTTACAATCTTACAAATTCTGTTAATCCATTTAATAGCTAAAATATAAAGAAAAGTTAATTATTTACTTTTTTATTCACAAAGAAATTTTTAATTCTTATTTTTGGCGTCCCTTAGCTTATGAAAAAAAAGACATCTAAAATAAGGTTATTACACCAATATTTCAACTATACTGGCTTTTATAACTTTATTGGCAATAGTTTAAAAAAAACAGCAATTCCTGTAATTATTATTATTGTTGGACTATATTTAATTAATGAGCATGTTTTTACCATCGATGATGGTTTAGAATTTCTGACTCAAGAATTTTCAAGAACTAGTGTTCTTATTACTTTTTTCATTTCCGAAACTTTACTGGGATTAATTCCACCAGAAATTTTTATTGCTTGGTCTAAAAAAACGGCCTCACCTATTGTTAACTTATCAATTTTAGCAACTCTTTCATACATAGGGGGAATTTTATCTTACTTTATCGGGAAAACTATTTTAAAAATTAGCGCTGTAAAAAAATATTTAGAAATAAAGATGGTTAAGCACCTTAAAAACACGTCGAAATGGGGTGGTTTTTTAATTCTTATTGGTGCGCTATTGCCTGTTCCTTTTTCAATCTCTTGTATTGCTGCAGGGATGATTAAATATCCCTTAAAAGGAGTAGTTCTTTTTGGACTATTCCGTTTTGCTCGTTTTGCTTTATATGGATGGGCTATTTTTAATGTAGTCACTTAAAACTACTATCTTTATCACATTATGTAGATAGTTCAGTTAATATTTATGTAGCTGCTTTATCTAACTTAATAGCTAAAACAGCAAGTGTAGCTCTAGAGCCTGCAACCACTTATTACTGGAGAGTGAAGACATCAGACGGAACAAACTCGAGTTACTCAATTGTTTATTCTTTTAAGACACAATAGATAATAATATTTTATTATAAAGTATAAAAGAATTACTTTTACATTTCTTAAAACTTAATATGGCTAAATCACAACAAACATTTAATAAACTAGAAAAAGAAAAAAAGCGTAAAAAAAAGCGTGAAGACAAACTAAAGAAAATGTTAGCTCGTAAAGATGCTAAAGAAAGTGGAGAACTTGTTACTAACGAGTTTGTTTATGTTGATTACAATGGAAATTTTACTGACACTAAGCCAGATCCATCAGAAAAAAAGAAAATTATAGCAAGTAACATCGTTTTAGGAGTTCCTAAGCGTGAGGATGTTCAAACTAATGGTTTTATCGGAAAAGTTAATTTCTTTGATCATTCTAAAGGTTTTGGATTTATAATTGATCCAAAAAGTCAAGAAAAATATTTTGTTCATATTAGTGAATGTATTGACGAAATTACAGAAGGTGATAAAGTTGAGTTCGATATTATGAAAGGTGCTAAAGGAATGAATGCTGTAAAGGTTAAGAAGAAATAATATAATTGAACTATAATTTATATTATGTTAAATCGAATTATTCAATAACATTAAAACATTAATTATGAAAAAAATACTACTCTACTCTGTTTCTATTATACTAATACTTATTCTTGGAGGTTATTTGTATATAACACTAACACCTCCAGCAAGTCCACTAGATACATCTAGTTTTGTTGAAAACGAAAAAGAAATAACTATAACTTATAGTCAGCCTTATAAAAAAGGTAGATTAATTTTTGGCGAAGAATCAGCTGGTGCACTAGTTCCTTACAATCAATATTGGAGAACTGGAGCTAATAAACATACTATTATTAAAACAAACTCTGATTTAAATTTTAGTGATAACATATTGCAACCAGGAGAATACTCACTTTATACAACTCCAGGACTATCCTCTTGGAATATTACAATCAACTCTGATAATGGTTTTTTTGGAATCGTTCAACCAGATGCTGCAGATGACTTGTTTACTTTTAACGTTCCTGTATCTACTTTAGATGAGTCTGTAGAGCAACTGAAAATAGATTTTGTTACGGATTCTATAGGATCTTCAATTAGATTAAGATGGGATTTAACACAAATTCTAATTCCTTTTAAGTAAAATGAAATGGTTTTCATTTAGAAATTTTTTAAAAACTACTTTTTTTTTAGTTATAATTTTATTAATAATATTATTTGTTAGTGGCATATCGTACTTCGTAATTGATAAAGTTCAGAAGAAAAATAATTTAATGGATATTGAAGAATACTCTCCAATATCGTCTTTAATTGTAGAAGAAAATCCGCTAACAAAGTCCAAATATCCTTTTGTGGATGTACATAGCCATCAATGGAATATGCCTTTATCTGATTTATCTGGTCTTGTCGAAGAAATGGATAGCCTAAACATGGGTTTTATGATAAATTTAAGCGGTTCAGGTTTTGCAACTTTCTCAGGCAATCAATCTTTAATGGATTTAAATCTTTCAAAATCATTAGATAATGTTAAAGAGAACTTTCCTGATAGGTTAGGAATATTTGTTAATCTAGATTTAAATAAAATTGATGACAAAGATTTCGCTCAATCATCTGTTGATCTATTAAAAGATGCTGTTAAACAAGGTGCTATCGGATTAAAAATTTATAAAAACCTGGGATTAAATCTAAAAGATTCTAAAGGAAATAGAGTTAAAGTTGATGATTCAAGATTATCACCAATATGGAATGCTTGTGGTGAATTAAATATTCCTGTCTTAATTCATTCTGGAGAGCCCTCCCCTTTCTTTGATCCAATTGATAAGTTTAATGAAAGATGGCTGCATGCAAGACAAAAACCAGGTAGTTTCAGACCATCAGATAAATATCCTTCATTTAATACTGTTATGAAAGAGCAGTATAATATGTTTAAAAATAATCCTAATACTACATTTATTAATGCTCATATGGGTTGGATGGCTAATAACCTTGATGAATTAGAAAAACATTTAGATAGTTTGCCTAATGTTTACACTGAAATTGGAGCAGTTATTGGAGAATTAGGAAGACAACCAAGAAGAGCAAGACAATTTTTTATAGATTATCAGGATAGAATTATGTTTGGTAAAGACACATATAAAAAATCTGAATTTGATGTTTATTTTAGAGTCCTAGAATCAAAAGATGAATATTTTGACTATTACAGAAAAAGACATGGTCTTTGGAAAATGTATGGTCTAAATCTTCCTGATGAGGTTCTTAAGAAGCTCTATTATAAAAATGCAGTCAAACTTTTTCCGAGTATTGATATTAGTCTATTTGAATAATTTGATTTACAAAGTATTTTGTAATTTAAATAATTGTAATTAACTATGCACATTAATTATTAAATCATAAATAATGATAGTAGGTATTCCAAAAGAGATAAAAAATAATGAATTTAGGGTTGGCATGACTCCTTCTGGAGTAAGTACCTTTGTTAATAATGGACATCAAGTTTATGTTCAAACAAATGCAGGTATAGGAAGCGGATTTTCTGATTTAGATTATACTGATGTAGGAGCGAAAATATGTTCATCTATTAAAGAAGTTTATTCTATTTCTAAAATGATTATTAAAGTTAAAGAACCTTTAAAACAAGAATATAGTTTGATAAAAGAAAATCAAATTATTTATACATATTTCCATTTTGCTTCTTCAGAAGAGCTTACTCTAGCTATGATCTCAAGCAAGAGTATTTGTATAGCATATGAAACTGTTCAAAACATTGATTTGACACTGCCTTTATTAACGCCTATGTCAGAAGTTGCTGGTCGAATGGCAACTCAACAAGGAGCTAAATTTTTAGAAAAACCCCAAAAAGGATATGGTATTTTATTAGGTGGAGTTCCTGGAGTAAAACCAGCAAATGTTATTGTTTTAGGTGGTGGTGTTGTTGGAAGTCAAGCAGCTAAAATGGCGGCTGGTTTAGGTGCTAATGTTACAATATTTGATATAAGTCTAGATAGGTTAAGGTATTTAGATGATGTTATGCCGAGTAATGTAAACACTCAATTTTCAAGTCATTATAATATTTCTGAAGCTATAAAAGAAGCCCACCTTATTATTGGCGCAGTATTAATACCAGGAGCTAAAGCCCCAAACCTTATAACTAGAGATATGCTTAAAGACCTGCAGCCCGGAACAGTTCTTGTTGATGTTGCTGTTGATCAAGGCGGTTGTTTTGAAACCACTCACCCTACTACTCATGAAAACCCTACATATATAATTGATAATGTTTTACATTATAGTGTAGCTAACATGCCTGGTGCAGTTCCTGTAACTTCAACTGAGGCATTAACTAATGCTACTATAAGTAGAGGTTTAGCAATTGCTAATGAAGGATGGAAGACTGCCTGTAATAAAGATGAATCACTAAAAAAGGGGCTTAATATTATAAATGGAAAAATAGTTTATAAAGCTGTTTCAGATGCGTTTAATTTAGAATACACCGAATTATCCGAATTCTTTACTTCAGATACTAATCCTATTTTACCTGAAGATATAATTGAATATATTAACGATGTTGATGGAAATCCGATTGGATGGTCTGATACAAGCGAAATAGTTTAAATATGAATAACATACCATCTGTTGATTTATCAGATTTTTTATCTAACAATAAAGAGTTGAAAGATGAGTTTGTAAAAAAAGTTGGTAAAGCATTTCAAGAGATTGGTTTTCTTTCTCTAAAAGGTCACTTTTTATCAAAAGAGAATGTAGATGATCTATACACTCAAATAAAAAAATTTTTTGATTTACCTTCAGAAATTAAAAATAATTATGAGTTTGATGGTTTTGAGGGACAAAGAGGATATACTTCCTTTGGAAAAGAACATGCCAAGGGAAAGAAAGAAGGTGATTTAAAAGAATTTTGGCATTTCGGTCAATATATTGACCAATCCGATAAAGAATATAAATATCCCAAAAATCCATATGTAAAAGAAGTTCCTGAATTTAATTCTGTAGGAGAATCTACTTATAAAGCTCTTGAAAAAACGGGATTATATGTGCTAAGAGCAATTGCTTTGTTTTTAGAGCTTGAAGAAGATCATTTTGATAAATATGTTATTAAAGGAAACAGCATACTTAGACCAATTCACTACCCCCCTATTAAAAAAGAACCTAATGAAGCAGTTAGAGCTGCAGCTCATGGAGATATAAACCTTATTACTTTGTTAATGGGTGCTCATGGAAAAGGGTTACAGATCAAAAACAACAATGGAGAGTGGATTGATGCAATTGCTGAAGAAGAAGAAATAGTAGTTAACGTAGGAGATATGCTATCAAGGTATACAAATAACAAATTGAAATCAACTATTCATAGAGTTGTCAATCCTCCAAAAGAATATTGGAGTAAATCCAGGTATTCAATACCATTTTTTCTACACCCTGTAGGGACTATGAGTTTAAATGTACTTGATAATTGTATTGACAACGAAAATCTTAAAATTTTTAAAGACATATCGGCTCATGATTTTTTAATAAATAGGTTGATTGATATAGGGGTAATGAAAAAAGAATGAAAAAACTATCTTCTCTTTCTGATTTAAAATCGTTAATAAGCACTAAAGAACTTTCAAACAACAAACCTCTAATTCCTGAAATTAAAAAGGAGCCTAAACAATCTTTAGAAGCACATTATAGTAAAAAAGGAAGAGCAGGAAAACCTGTAACTGTAATAAAAGGTTTTAAAGGCTCTAAAGAAAAAATTAAAGAATTAGCAAAACTCGTGAAAAATAAATGTGGAGTTGGCGGATCATTTAAGGATAATGAAATAATAGTTCAAGGTGAACACAGGGATAAAATAACTTCAATTCTATTAGAATTAGGACACTCAGTAAAAAGAATTGGTGGCTAACCTTCGTGTTCCTCTATCACAGAATTTTGGAAAACCATATATAAAAATATAAGTAATGTTCCTCCAAGAAATATACTTCCAATAACACTTTCACTTCCCCATCCATATTCATAAACATAGTAATCTGCTAAGATTTCAAAAGCTATTAAGCCAGTAAATATTTTATCTTTAGATTCTTGAAATAACGCAGTTACTCTTTTATAATATGAAGCAATGCTGAACCAGAAAACCGGGATTAAAGATATTATTATAGATATAACCCAAAATGGAGTAAAAGTTTCTTTTATAGCTTCTATAAACTCTTCCGGATTAGATTGAATTTTTTCTTCAAAAACTTTTTGATCAAAAGATTCAGGATTATTTAAGTCTATTTCAGCATATTCTACTACAGAAATTCCAATAAAAGATATAATTATTATAGTAAAAGGAATGGCTAATACTGCAGAGAATAAGCATCTTAAAAAATAAGTTGTTCCATTTATCGTGTCAGAAAACTTAAAGAATTTTTTCATAGATTTTTTGTTTGTAAGATACTAAAGTTTTACTAAGACATACCTTAAGGAATGTAATTAGTTGTCTCTTTTTTTAAAATTTTCACTTTTAGACTTAGAAAATCTATTAATAACTGCTGCTATTAAAATAACTAAAGCAATACCAAGAAAAATAGTGTTATAATTCATTTTTAATTTGTTTTAACTGCTGTGCCGTAGGCTAAAACTTCTGAAGCTCCTTGAGTGATTACTGATGTCATAAACCTAACATTGACTATTGCATTAGCTCCTAGTTTTTCAGCATCACTAATCATTCTAGAAAGTGCTTGTTCTCTAGAATCAGCTTGAAGCTTAGTGTATTCTTCTATCTCTCCTCCTACTAACTTTTTAAAAGTGGCAAAAATATCTCTACCAACATTTCTAGCTCTTACTGTAGATCCTCGTGCTATTCCCAAACTTTCAGTAATTGTTTTATTAGGCAAGGTCTCTGTTGTTGTTATTATCATGACATAATATATTTAAATTAAAAGTATTGAAATTTTTGTTAACTCCAGTAAATAACTTTCATTCCATTTTCTTTCAAATAATCATTACACTTTGAAAAGTGTTTATTACCTAACCAATACCCTCTGTTAGCACTCATTGGAGATGGGTGACCAGACTTGAGTATTAAGTGTTTTTTTGAATCTATTAATGACTCTTTCTTTTTTGCATATCCACCCCACAACATAAATACAATATTTTGCTTTCTGTCTGAAATTAACTTGATTACACATTTCGTGAACTCTTCCCAACCTTTTTCTGAATGGCTTCCTGGCAATCCTTCTTCCACAGTTAAAATAGAATTCAAAAGTAAAACACCTTGATTTGCCCAATCACTAAGATCACTTTCCGACCTATCATTAAAACTTGATTTAATTTCTTTAAAAATATTTAATAATGAAGGAGGAATATTCATCCCTGACTTTACTGAAAAACAAAGGCCATTAGCTTGATTTAATCCATGATAAGGATCTTGACCTAAAATCACAACCTTTACTTTATCAAGACTACACTTGTTAAATGCTGAGAAGATTAGATCTTTTGGAGGATAACAATCTTTAGATTTATATTCATTCTCAATAAAGTCTGTAAGTTGAAAAAAATATTTTTTATTAAACTCACTTTCTAATAATTTTAACCAACTTTTTTCGATATTTACCTTCAATGAATTTGTCTATTTTTATAACTTAAAATATAAATAATTACTTTGCCAATTCCCAAGAAAACTTTAGAGGATTTAGAATTCAATTTTGTTGTTGATTCAATTTCAAAATATTGTGTTACTTCTCTAGGTAAGGAACTGTTAAGTGATTTAGGCCCTCAGTATGAATTTACTGACATTAATTTTTCACTAAATTTAGTTTCAGAGTATCTTTCTTCTTTAGAGAATGACAATAACTTTCCTAATCATGTTTTTGAGAGTATTTCTAAAGATTTAAAGATTATAGATATAGAAAATAGTCAACTTGATATTGAATCATTTAGAAAAATTAAAGTTGTTGTAGAACTCACAATATCTCATATTAAATTTTTAAAAAAATTTAAAGAGTATTATAAAAACATTTTTTTATTAGTTGAATTTTTATTAGTTGAAAAAAATATAATAAATGAAATAAACTCTGTAATTGACAAATTCGGTCTAATTAAAGATAATGCTTCTATAGATTTATTAGAAATTAGAAAAGGAATAAACACAACTAAATCAAAGATTAGACAATCCTTTTCTAGTGCTCTAAATTCTTACAATGCTTCAGGTTATTTAGACGAAATAAAAGAGTCTACTATTGACAATAGACGAGTGTTAGCTGTAAAAGCCATGCATAGACGTAAAGTTAAGGGTCAAATTATGGGAAGCTCTAAAACAGGTATTATAGTCTATATAGAGCCACAAGAAACTCTTGTACAAAGCAGAAAGTTACAAGATTTTTTATATGATGAAGATCAGGAGATTAAAAGAATACTAAAAGAATTGACTAGTTTTTTAAGACCCTATATTTCTTTACTTAAAAATTATCAAAGTTATTTAGCTAAAATAGATGTGATATATTCTAAAGCTAAGTATGCAAATGAAATTAATGGTATTAAACCCAATCTTTCAAGAGATAAAGTTATATTTCTTAAAAATGCTTTTCACCCCCTACTCTATTGTAATAATAAAAGTTTAGGCATAAAAACTTATCCCCAAACCATAGAATTAAATAAAGGCAATAGAATTATAGTTATTTCAGGGCCTAATGCAGGTGGTAAAAGTATTACTCTTAAAACAATAGGATTACTTCAATTAATGATTCAATCCGGTATTTTAATACCTGTTCATCAAAGTAGTGAAATTTCCGTTTTTCAAAATATAGTTTCAGATATTGGTGATAATCAATCTATCGAAAATCAATTAAGCACTTATAGTTATAGGTTGAAAAACATGAATAATTTTCTTAGAAAATGTAATTCAGAGACTCTCTTTTTAATTGATGAGTTTGGCACAGGTTCAGACCCTGAATTAGGAGGCGCTTTAGCAGAAATATTTTTAGAAGTTTTTTATGAAAGAGAAAGTTTTGGTGTGATTACAACTCATTACTCTAACTTAAAGTTATTAGCAGATGAGCTTCCAAATATGTCAAATGCAAATATGCAGTTTAATGATAAGACGCTGGAACCTACTTTTAATTTGATAGTAGGTCAAGCAGGAAGTTCATTCACATTTGAAGTAGCTCAAAAAAATGGTATTCCATATAGTATAATAAACAGAGCAAAGAAAAAGATTGAAAGAGGAAAAGTAAGGTTTGATGCTACTATTGCAAAATTGCAGAAACAGAGATTAGAGCTTGATAAAACAACAAATTCTCTAAAGGATGAAGAAAGTAAGTTTAGAAAAGAAAATGAAAAACTAGATATTACAAATGATAAAATAAAGTCAAAGCTTATTAAATATCAAGAACTATTTGATAGTAATCAGAGAATGATTATAGCCGGAAATAAATTAAATGAGATTGCCCAGCGTTATTTTAATGATAATAAAAAAAGGAACCTTGTTTCAGAAGTATTGAAATTAGTAGACACTTTAAATTCTAAAAGGAAAATAGTTAATTTTTCAAAAATTAAATTTGATATAAATAAAAATATTAAAACTCAAGAAACATTAAACAAAGAGCTTAAAGTTATTAGAAAAGAAAAAAAAATAAATAAATCTATAACTTTAAATAAAAAGAAAGTTTTAGTTGAGCTTAAATTAGGCGATAAAGTCAGGTTAGAAGATGGTATTTCAGTTGGTACAATAGATAAAATTGAAAAAAATAAAGCAACAGTCAATTATGGAACTTTTATTACTAAAGTAGACTTAAGCCGTTTAGAATACGTCAAATGATAGAAAAAAATGAATTTGTGGTTTATTATGATGGCATTTGTGGTTTGTGTGATTTTTTTGTGAATCTTATAGTGAAAATTGACTCTAAAGAAATTCTTAAATTCTCATCACTTCAAGGAGAATCAGGTCAAAAACTATTAAACGATTTAAAATACGATTCTAATGAATTAAACACAGTACTTTTTAGAACTAATGACCAAGTTTATACAAAATCGACAGCAGTTTTTAGAATAATTAAAACTATTGGTGGTTTTTGGAATGTATTTCTAATTTTAAATTTACTACCTATTTCATTTACTGATTTTATTTATAAAAAAATAGCCAAAAATAGATACAAGCTTTTTGGAAAACTTGAACAATGTGATATTTCTAAGTTTAATAAGCCAGGTCAGTTTATTGACTAAACCTTAATTCATTATAAACGAGTAAACAATCAGCTCAAGTGTTTTAAAAACCATTTAAAAAAGTTTCTAAATCTTCTTTTGATAATGAAATTAAACCTGAACTAGGTAATCTTAATATCAATTTCCTCCAATTAGAATCTTTTTCAAAGACTTTTATAAGTATTGGTTTTGCTTGATTAGCTTCTTTATTATTAATTAAAGCAATCGCTTTCCAAAAACTCATTTCAATGTTTTCAGGAAACAGGTCCTGTGCCAATGAATATTCTTTCAATGCTAAATCCATATCATTCTTTTCAATAGCTAGATCCCCTTTATTCATGTGTTCATATGCCCTATACACTTTAAGTAATCTTTTAATTTCTTTAACAGGATTTTCACTATCATCCACCCTCAAATCGATTTTCTTGTCTTCCCAAGAGTTTTTTGTTTTTTCAGGTCCAACAACTATTAGTGCAGCAGATTGTCTTCCTCTTATATCTCCGCCAACACTCTCGGCTGCTTCAAATACTTTTATAATTCTCTCAGCCAATGGCAAAGTGGCATTTTTAATAAATGCTTCTTTCATCGCAGGCACGACCATGTCATTGAGCATCATGTTAGCTTGAACAGAAAAATTTTCTCCAATATAATGGCTAGCACTTTCTATACATTTTTGACCAGTATAAGCACTTACAGAGCCATTTTTGTCGATCATTGCAACTTGTCTGTAATGTCGCCCTTCATCCTTAGAAATTAAGTTTAATAAGGCCATTTCTGCCGATACTTCATTTTCCATGAATTCTAATCCTTTTGGCCCATAACTTGGATTTACAAAAGATTGAGTAGCAACAACACCAACGCCAGATTTCCCCCAGCTTACTAATGTGCCTACTGAAAACCAATGACTTTGAACTCCTACTGCCATTTCTCCTGTATTAGCATCTCTAGCTACAATTGAATAAGTATGTGCAAAATCATTTTGATAAACACCTTTTTGAGAAAAACATAAAACGGGAAATAAAAGTATAATTAATTTTTTCATATCAGATGATTTAATTTTTGCTACTTCTTTCTATATTTATTTACAAGCATAGATACTGTAGCATCTCCAGTAACATTCACAACGGTTCTACACATATCTAGTGGTCTGTCAATAGCAAAAATTAAAGCCAGACCAGCTTCAGGTATTCCTGCTTGAGCAAGAACAATGACAAGCATTACCATTCCAGCGCCAGGAACGGCTGCTGAACCTATAGATGCTAAAGTGGCAGTAGTAACGATTCCTAGTTGTGCGTATAAACTCAGTTCCATTCCAAAAGCTTGAGCTATAAATACAGCTGCTACTGCTTGATAAAGGCTAGTGCCGTCCATATTTATTGTTGCTCCAATAGGAAGGACAAAGCTACTCACCTCTTCATCTACATCTAAGTGATCCTGAACTCTTTCCATTGTTACAGGAAGAGTAGCGGCACTTGAGCTAGTTGAAAAAGCTAAAAGTTGAGCAGGTGAGATTCCTTTAAGAAAATAAGAAGGACTTTTCCCTGTCAATACTTTTACCAGTACTATGTAAATACAGATCATTATTAAAAGTCCAAATAATACAGTTAAACCATATAATCCTAATGCTTTAAATAGATCTAAACTTGGTGCTTCAACTACTAGTGCAGCAAGAAGAGCAAAAACTCCATAAGGTGCAGCTAACATAATAAGGTCAATGATTTTTAAAATAACTTCATTAAAAGAGTCAAAGAAGTCTTTGACAGGTTTAGATTTCTTAGAGGGGATTAGAATCATAGAAATTCCAAAAAGAATAGCAAAAAATATAACCTGTAACATGTTTCGGTTATCACCAGTTGCACTAACTATATTGGAAGGGACTAAATCTATAAGAGGTTGAAGTGGTCCTGCATTTTTCTGATTATTGGCAGCTAATATTTTATCATCTGCATTGTCAGAATAAGCTATAAGAAGTTCTTCTCTAGTTTGATCAGAAATAGAATTACCAGGATTTATAATATTAACACTAACTAAACCGATAACAACTGCCATTAATGTTGTGCATAAGTAAATAAATATAGTTCTTCCTCCCATTGACGAAAGTTTAGACAAGTCCTTCAAGTCTGAAACTCCCTTAATTAAAGATGCTAGTATTAAAGGAACAGCTATAAGTTTTAATGAATTAATGAATATGGTTCCAAAAGGTTTGATCCAGTTAGAAATAAAGAGCTTACCTCCTTCTATATTCGTTAATATTAAAGCGAAGATTATTCCTATGAACATTCCTAGAATAATTTGCCAGTGTAGGGCTAATTTTTTCATTAAAGTTTAATTGTACGGTTAATTAAATAAAAATCCACTAGAACTAAAGCAGCCATTGCTTCTACAATAGGCACCGCTCTAGGAACAACACATGGATCATGTCTTCCTTTACCCTTCATTTCAACTACATTATTATTAGAATCAATCGTTTGTTGAGCTTTCATGATTGTTGCAACAGGTTTAAAAGCTACATTAAAGTAAATATCCATTCCATTGCTGATTCCACCTTGAATACCTCCAGAATTATTTGTTTTTGTTTTGCCATCAGCATTAAAAGAATCATTATGTTGGCTGCCTTTTAATCGTGTTCCCTGAAAACCACTTCCAAACTCGAAACCTTTTACAGCATTAATAGAAAGCATTGCTTTTCCAAGATCAGCATGAAGCTTGTCAAATACTGGTTCTCCTAGTCCTACAGGCGTGTTTTCTATAACACAACTTACTACTCCTCCAATGGTATCACCTTCTTTTCTAATCTCTTTAATAAATTTTTCCATAGATGCTGCTGTATTTGGATCAGCACATCTAACAGGATTTTTTTCAATTTCTGAAAAATCTAATTCACTGTAATGTTTGTCAATTTTAATCTCGCCTACTGAAGAAACAAAAGCAGTTATTTTAACATCTGATAATATTTGTTTGGCTATCGCTCCAGCCACTACCCTACAGGCAGTTTCTCTAGCAGAGCTTCTTCCTCCTCCTCTATAATCTCTATGACCATATTTTTTATCATAAACGTAATCTGCATGTGAGGGTCTATAGGAATCTTTAATATGAGAATAGTCTTTAGACTTTTGATCTGTATTGTGTATTAAAAAACCAATTGGAGTTCCGGTAGTTTTACCTTCAAAAATTCCAGAATAAAAAGTCACAATATCTTGTTCTTTTCTTTGTGTAACTATAGTAGATTGACCAGGCTTTCTTCTGTCCATCTCTAACTCAATAGCACTTAGATCAATTTTTAATCCAGAGGGACAACCATCAATTACTCCTCCTAATGCAGGCCCATGAGATTCTCCAAATGTTGATAATTTAAATATATTTCCAAAAGAATTTCCTGCCATTTTTAAAATTTATTTAAAAATAGGTTTATTATGTTCTATTTCCAATATTTAAGTTTACTAGTGCGTCCAATACCAGGATTAAAACCGTTAGTTGGATCTAATTTTTTATAAAATTTCGAGAGCGATGGTTTTGCGAAATATTCATGACCTACATTATGCTCGGCTGGATATTCAGCGCCTCTAACATCATATGTTTTTAATAACTTCTCTTTTAATGCATCAGCATCAACTCCTTTTTTAACAATATAGTTTTGATGTAATACATGGCAAAATAAGTGACCATAATATAATTTCATCTCTAATAAATCATCAATCTCTGGAGGTAATTTCTCAAACCAGTCTTTTTCATTACGAGGAAAAGCAATATCCATAGACATCATTTCACCTGAATTTTTTTTATTTAAAACGTGATAACGACCTACTGCACTAGCAGCAACAAATCGATGTAAGATTGCCTTTTTAGCTTCGATTTCAGTACATTCAAAAAAGTTTCCTTCATTTTCTTTGAAGAATTTTTCAAAGTATGCTTTTGCTTCATCAATTCCTTCATTAGACATTTCAATTACCCAGTGATGCTCATATTTATCTCTATATTGTTCCATTCTTTTAGGAAGGTGATTAGGCCAGAAATTACTTAAAAACTGCATGAGTCTGTCTGATAAATTATCAGGAAGAAATTTGAATTTTTTAGAAAGGAGATCTACTTTTCGTTTGATTTCAAATAATTTTGGAATAAAACTGGGACCCATTTTGTCAATCGCCACAAAAGTATCCTTACTGTATTTTTTAGCAGCATCATAACAGTCTCCGTGTAAATACTCACCTGAAGTAGGAAGGTTTTGAAACTTAGACAATATGTCTCTACGAATTTTACCTAATACATAAGAACTATTGGTGCCTACATAAAATACCTGTTGACGCTTTGGAATAGGATAAGTATCTAAGCGTACAGCAAAAACAGCAATTTTTCCTGCACATCCAGAAGCACCATGTAATCGACGGCCATCTGCATTATAACGTGCAGGTGTACTTGCATCTACATCTCTTACTCGCTTCTGATATTCGTTGTCAGAGGCTAGTTTGTCAGGAAATTGTATTTGGTTTTTAGTATAATTGTTAGTTTGTAAATTAGTTAAAATCTCTTCTGGAGTTTCTCCAAGTTCTATACCTAATTCATTTACTAGCACAAGCTCCCCTCCTAAATTAATTTTTGCATAAAGAGAAAGCTCCGTATAAGCTGGACCTCTTTTTACTAATGCCCCACCAGAGTTGTTGCAGACACCGCCAACAATTGAAGCGCCTATACATGATGAGCCAATTACTGAATGTGGTTCTCTTTTGAATGGAGCTAACTTGTTTTCTAATCCAAACAATGTGCTTCCTGAAAATCCTATAATTTGTTTTCCTTCATTTATTACTTGTATACCATCTACACGCATAGTACTGATAATGACAATAGGACGATCATAATCATTGCCATGAGGAGTAGATCCTCCAGTTAAGCCTGTGTTAGCAGCTTGCATAATAACAATAACATCCGCTTCCACGCAAATTCGTAGAACCTTCCAAATTTCAAGTAATGATCCTGGTTTAGCAACCGCTAATGCATCTCCTTCTCCATATCGCCATCCTTTACTATATTGTTGTTTCTTCCATTTTGCGGTAAGTATATATTTTTCGCCTGCAATGACTTTTAATTCATTAATCAGTTTACTTTCAGAACTCATTTAGTAAAATTAAACAATTTAAAATATTATATATTTGCAAAAATTAATTTTTATTGATAATTACATGAAAAAACTTTTACAATTCTATCTACTTACTTTTCTTTTTTTTAGTTGTTCTAACTCAACAACATTTAATTTAGAAGCAACAACAGATCACAATAATGATCAAAAAGTTTTTTTAATTCAAATTGATGAAAATAACCGTCCGAAAGCTATTGATTCAACATTAGTAATTGAGGGCAGATTTTCTTTTTCAGACTCTATATCTATTCCTGAAATGCATTATGTTGTTTTTGATAAACAAAGAGAAAATCTTCCAGTAATATTAGAACCAGGAAAAATAATTGTTAAAGTATATAAAGATAGCGTTAGAGCTTCTAAAGTTACAGGAACTAAGTCTAATGAGGACTTTGTAAAATATATGTCCGAAACTTCAGATTTTTATACTGAATTGAATAAAATACAACTAGAAATTAGAAATGCTAACATCATGATGGATTCAATGGTTGTCAATGATTTAAATGATCAATTCGAATCTATGAAAGTTAAATTAAGTGATTATGATTTAAATTTTATTAAAAATAATAACGACTCTTATTTGCCTACCCTAATTCTTCAAAGAATGGTTATGCAACAGGAAATTAAAGTTGAAGAAGCTGAAGAGTTTTATGATAATTTTACAGAAATAATAAAAAAAACAAAATCTTCTATTGAAATCAAAAAGAACATTGATCTAATAAAAGAATCTTTAAAAGAATCTCCTACTATAGGCTCACTAGCACCACAATTTAGTGGCCCTGGTTTAGATGGCAATAATATTACTTTAGAAGATGTTAAATCCAAAGTAATTATGATAGATTTTTGGGCTTCATGGTGTGCGCCATGTAGAGTAGAAAATCCTTCTCTTGTTTACCTAAATACTAAGTACAATACTGATCAATTCCAGATTATTGGTATTTCTCTTGATAAAGAAAAAGAAAAGTGGATTTCTGCAATAAAATCAGATTATTTAAATGACTGGATTCATATCTCCAATTTAAAATTTTGGGCAGAACCTATAGGTAAACTTTACAATGTTAGACAAATGCCAACTACTTTTGTTTTAGATGAAAATAAAAGGGTAATAGGAATGAATTTAAAAGGTGATGATTTAGAAAACCTTATTAAAAAACAGTTATCTCTTTAGCTTTTAAAAAGATTTTTTTTAGAGCTTATAAAAATCACAATAGGACTTACAAGAAGTATTACAATCCAGGTTTCGTTTATTAAAATTGATGGGTTTATTATGATTGTTATTAATAGTCCTGCTATTGCTCCTCCAAAATGGGCTGTATGTCCAATATTCCCTAAACTCTTTTGCATTCCATATATACTATAAAGTAAATACCCAATTCCAAATATGTATGCTGGAAAAGGAATTGGAAAAAAGATAAGAGCTAATTTCATTTGTGGATACAACAAAATTGAAGAATAAACAATCCCAGTTACAGCACCACTTGCCCCTACTGCAGAATAATAAGGTTCACTTTTATGGAATTTTAAAGCAAAATAATTACCGAAATACAAACTACTTAAATATATTATAATATAGTAGGTTGATCCTATAGTTCCAATAACAACATCAGAAAAAACGTATAAAGTGAAAAGATTGAGAGCTAAATGAGAAAAGTCTACATGCAAAAATCCAGAACTCCACATTCTTATTTTATCACCTAATTGAACTGAACTTATTTGAAACTTGTATTTTTCAAAAAAGTATTGATCTTTAAAACCTTTGTAGGAAATAAGGCAAGTAATAAATATTATTAAATAGTTGATGATATTTTTTATTTAAAGATAAGCTGTTAAAATTAAAAATCCAGAATAAACATGAAGGTTTCTAATAATAAAATCAAATAAATAAAAAGTTGATTATGAATAATTAAATATCTTTACATAAATGAAATTAGTCACTTATCTAATACTTTATCCATTAATATTACTGATATCACATCTTCCATTTAAAATTTTATATTTCTTTTCAGACATAACCTTCTATCTTTTATATTATGTGTTCAGATATAGACGAAAAGTTGTCAGATTTAATTTAGAAATATCTAAAGTTACTAAGTCAAAAAGCGATTTAATTAGAATTGAAAAGGAATTTTATAGACACATAACAGATGTATTTTTTGAAATGTTTAAATTTTATAGTATTTCTACTGAAGAGATTAAAAAGCGTTTTTATTTAGAGAATTCTGAAATAATATATGATTTAGCTAAAGAGAAAAAAAATGTAATGTTTATGGCAACACATTATGGCGGTTTTGAATGGTTCTTGTCTATAGGCCATCATGTCCCTCACCTTCCTTTTGCCATATACACTCCTCTAACAAACAAACATTTAGACTCTCTTTTAAGAAAGATTAGGTTAAAACATGGTTCAAAACTAATTTCTAGATATGAAGCTTCAAATTATATAGATAAACAAATTGAACAAAAGAACCTATTTCTTTATGGTATGGCTGCCGATCAATCTGCTCAAATTAGATCAATTACTTATTGGAGACATTTTCTTGGTGTAAAGGTTCCTGTTTTTACAGGGTCAGAGAGGATAGCTAAAGAACATAATATGCCAGTTGTTTTTGGTAAAATGGTAAAAATTAAAAGAGGACATTATAAAGTTGTTATTGAAATGCTTTCAGAATTTCCAAGAAATCATAAAGATTTTGAAATCACTGACATGTACATAGAGAGAGTTGAAAAACAAATTAGAAAAAATCCTGAATACTATTTTTGGACACACAACAGATTCAAGCACATGAATAAGGCTCCTAAAGACTAATTAACAGGACTTAATATCATTCTTTATCTGATCAACTAGACGGTTAGCTTTATCTTCTGTCAATGCTTCACTATATATTCTAATTATAGGTTCAGTATTAGATTTTCTTAAATGCACCCAACTTTCTTTGAAATCAATTTTCAACCCATCAATTTCATTAATATTATCCTTGGAATACTTGCTAGCAAGGTTTATTAATATATTATCAACATCTATTTCTTTTGATAGATTTATTTTTTCTTTAACCATATAGTATTTTGGGTAAGTAGATAATAATTCACTTACTTTCATATTCTTCTCAACAAGAAGAGATAGAAACAAACCTATACCGACAATCGCATCCCTTCCATAATGACTTTCAGGGTAAATGACTCCTCCATTCCCCTCTCCTCCTATCACTGCATTACATTCTTTCATTTGATTTACAACATTAACCTCTCCAACCGCACTTGCAAAATAGGATTGACCGTGCTTTTCAGTTACATCTCTTAAAGCTCTTGTTGAAGAGAGGTTAGAAACAGTGAATCCAGGTGTTTTACTTAAAACATAATCTGAGCATGCAACTAAAGTATTTTCTTCACCAAATATCTCACCATTTTCACAGATAAAAACTAGTCTATCAACATCAGGATCAACAGCAATACCTAAATCAGCACCAAACTCAATAACCTTATTAGATAGGTCTAAAAGATTTTTTTTAAGAGGTTCAGGGTTATGCGCAAAATGACCTGTCGGTTCACAATGTATTGTTTCAAATTTGATATTTAATTGTTTTAGCAATAGAGGAACTATGATTCCTCCAGTTGAATTAACTCCATCAACTACAACTTTTAATTTATGTTTTCTTATTTCTTCAGTATTGACAAGTTTAAGGTTTAAAACAGAATTTATATGAATCTGCATAGTATCATTAACTTTATTTATGATCCCGAGATCGTATACACCTGTAAAATCATAATCGTCATTTTCTGAAATTGAAACAATTTCATTTCCAGAATGTGCGTTTAAAAACTCACCCTTACTGTCTAGTAACTTTAAGGCATTCCATTCAGATGGATTGTGACTAGCTGTTATTATAATGCCTCCATCTGCCATTAATTCAGTAACCATTAATTCAACTGTTGGAGTAGTTGAAAGTCCTAAGTCACAAACATCAATCCCTAACGAAATCAAAGAATTTTGAACGAAATTTTGTATCATTTCTCCAGAAATTCTAGCATCTCTTCCTATAACTACTTTTAACTTTTCCTTATTAGAATTTTTTTTAAGCCAGATTCCGTAAGCACATCCAAATTTTACCGCATCAATTGGAGTTAGATTCTCACTTACCTTACCTCCTATTGTTCCTCTAATTCCTGAAATAGATTTAATTAATGTCATAGAGTTCAAATATACAATTTGAATAACTTTTTTGACTTACTTTTATAAAAATTATAATTATGAAATTCAAGATTCAGTTATTTTTATTCTTCAGTTGTTTGTTTTTTATTCATTGTTCAAATACAGATTTTAAAGAAGGTTACAAAAATGGCATGGTGGTTTCAGCTAATTCATTAGCATCTCAAGTAGGTATTGATATTTTAAAAAACAATGGAAATGCATTTGATGCAGCTATAGGTGTTCAATTTGCGCTTTCAGTTGTTTACCCTAACGCAGGTAACATTGGTGGTGGAGGTTTTGCAGTATATAGGTTAAATGATGGTAGTGTGGGAAGTTTAGATTTCAGAGAAAAAGCACCTAGGAAAGCAACTAGAAATATGTACTTAGACGATAATAATGAAGTTTACGTTGAAAAAAGTAAATTTGGACACCTTGCTTCAGGTATACCAGGATCTGTTGATGGAATGGTTAAACTACATGAAAAGTTTGGATCACTAGAATGGAAAAAACTTTTAGAACCTTCTATTAAGCTTTCTAAAAACGGATTCAAATTGACTAAAAATCAAGCAATAAGCTTAAATGACGTAAAAGAATCATTTCTCAAATTAAATGATAGCAGTATCTCATTAATTAATAAAAATGAATGGAAAGAAAATGATTTATTAGTACAAAATAACTTATATAAAACTTTAGAAAGAATTAAAAACGATAAAAGAGCTGGATTTTATTCTGGAGAAACGGCACAATTATTATTATATGAAATGAATCAAGGTAATGGAATATTTACTTTAGAAGATTTAAATAATTATAATTCTATATGGAGAAAACCAATAATTGGTAACTATAAAAATCATAAAATTATATCCATGGGACCTCCATCTAGCGGTGGTATAGCATTAGTTCAAATGTTATATGGAGCTGAAAAATTAAATGTTAATAAATATGAACATAATTCTAAGGATTACATTCATTTGATAAGTGAAATTGAAAGTAGAGTTTATGCTGATAGAGTAACTTATTTAGGTGATCCTGATTTTTTTAAAGTTCCATCTAGTATTTTAATTAGTGATGAATATCTACAAAACAAGTTCAGTACTGTTGATTTAAATATAAAGACACCATCTTTAGATATAAAAGAAGGTCAAATTACAATAAATGAAACAGAAGAAACTACACATTTCTCTATAGTTGATAAATTTGGAAATGCAGTATCTATTACAACTACTATTAATGGCTCTTATGGGTCTAAAGTTGTAGTTGATGGTGCTGGATTTTTACTTAATAATGAGATGGATGATTTCTCTATTAAACCTGGCTTTCCTAATATGTTTGGTTTAACTGGTGGAGAAGCTAATGCAATTGAAGGGAACAAAAGAATGCTTTCATCAATGACTCCTACAATTATTGAAAAAGAGGGTAAATTATTTATGGTTTTAGGCACACCTGGTGGATCTACTATAATTACTTCTGTATTTCAAACTATTTTAAATGTAATAGACTTTAACATGAATATGCAAGAAGCTGTAGATTCAAAAAAATTTCATCATCAATGGTCACCAGATCATATAGTTATTGAAAAAAACACTATTAAAGATGATGTTAAATATGATTTAATCCTTATGGGTCATAAGTTTAATGAAAGATCTTCTATAGGCAGAATGGATTGTATTTTAGTTAATGAATTTAGTAAACTTGAAGGTGGTGCTGACAAGAGAGGAGATGATATAGCTATTGGTTTTTAAAATGGAATTGACAAGATAATTAGTATTAAATAACGTAATTTGCAATCTTGATTTTTTAACAAATGAAGGATGTAATTTCAGTTAATGGTGCTAGAGCACATAATCTAAAAAACATAGATATTGATATTCCTAGAAACAAACTTGTTGTAATAACTGGATTGTCAGGAAGTGGAAAATCCTCATTAGCTTTTGACACTATTTATGCTGAAGGTCAACGAAGGTATATTGAAACTTTTTCAGCTTATGCAAGACAGTTTTTAGGAGGCTTGGAAAGACCTGATGTAGATAAAATTGATGGTTTGTCTCCAGTTATTGCAATTGAACAAAAAACTACTTCAAAAAATCCAAGATCTACTGTTGGAACTATTACAGAATTATATGATTACCTAAGGTTGTTTTATTCAAGAGTTTCAGATGCATACAGTTATAATACAAATGAAAAAATGATTAGTTATAGTGACGAAGAAATTATTGATCTAATATTAGAAAATTATTTAGATAAACAAATCACCATGTTATCCCCTATTATAAAAGGAAGAAAGGGACATTATAGAGAATTATTTTCAACTATTCAAAAACAAGGGTTTCTTAAGGTGCGAATAGATGGAGAAATTACTGAACTTACATCTAACATGAAACTCGATCGTTATAAAATTCATGACATTGAAATTGTTGTAGATAGAATTCAAATTAAAAATGATAAACATGCTTTAAAGAGGTTAAATGATAGTATAGTTACTTCAATGTATCATGGCAAAAATTCATTAATAATTATTAATGAAGAAGATCAGAAAATTAGATATTTAAGTAAAAATTTAGTTTGTCCTACAACAGGTATTTCGTATAAAAAACCTGAGCCAAATTCTTTTTCTTTTAATTCTCCAAGAGGGATGTGTAAAAAATGTAATGGCTTAGGAAATGTAAATACTATTAATTTAAAAGCAGTCATCCCAGATGACAACATTTCTATATTTTCTGGCGGAATTGCTCCAATAGGAACATTTAAGAATAATTGGATTTTTAAACAACTTGAAACAATCTCAAGTCGCTATAATTTTGATTTAAAACACTCTATAAATAAAATTCCTAAAGCTGCTTTAGACGTTATTTTAAATGGAGGAAATGAAACTTTCTCAGTAGAATCTAGAACTTTAGGTTTGACAAGAAAATATCAAATTGATTTTGAAGGAGTTATTCCATTTATAGAAGATCAGTTCAATGACAATCATAGTGCTCGAATTAAAAGATGGGCAAAAGCTTTTATGGACAATATTAAATGCACATCTTGCTCAGGATCAAGATTGAACAAGGAGTCTAGAAATTTTTTTATTGAATCAAAAAGTATAGATGATTTGAGTAAAATGGATATTATAGAATTAAAAACATGGTTTTCATCAATTAACTCTAAACTTTCAAAAAGAAAACAAATTATTGCTTTAGAAATAGTAAAAGAAATTAATAAAAGATTAGATTTTTTATTAGATGTGGGGTTAGACTATTTATCTTTAAATAGACCATCAAAATCTCTTTCAGGTGGTGAATCTCAAAGAATTAGATTAGCTACTCAAATAGGCTCTGAGCTTGTCGGTGTTCTTTATATTCTAGATGAACCAAGTATTGGCCTACATCAAAGAGATAATTCTAAATTAATTGATTCATTAAAAAAATTAAGAGACTTAGGTAATTCTATTATTGTTGTTGAGCATGACAAAGAGATTATGGAAAAATCTGATTATATAATTGATATTGGACCTAATGCAGGAAAAAATGGAGGTGAAATAATTTTTCAAGGTACATTTTCAGAAATGTTAAAGAAAAACACGGTTACATCTCAGTATTTAAATGGAACTAAAACAATTTCTGTTCCGAAAAAAAGAAGGAGCTCTTCAAAAAAAATTAAACTTACAGGTTGTTCAGGAAATAATTTGAAAAACATAGAAATAGAGTTTCCTTTAGGGACGTTAATAGGAGTTACTGGAGTTTCTGGAAGTGGTAAATCAACAATAATTAACGAAACTTTATATCCAATTTTAAATAATTATTTTTTCAATGGAGTCAAAGAACCTCTACCCTATCAAAAAATTTATGGGATCGACAATATTGATAAGGTAATAGAAATTAATCAATCCCCAATTGGAAGAACTCCAAGAAGTAACCCAGCAACATATACAGGTTTATATAGTGATATAAGAAATTTGTTCACAATGACTCAAGAATCTCTAATAAGAGGATATAAACCAGGAAGATTTAGTTTTAATGTTTTAGATGGAAGGTGCGAAACTTGTCAAGGTGCTGGTTTAAGGAAAATTGAAATGAATTTTCTTCCTGATGTTTATATAAATTGTGATGAATGTCAAGGAAAAAGGTTTAATAGAGAAACACTAGAAATCAGATATAAAGGAAAGTCTATTTCAGACATATTAAATATGACAATTAATGAAGGTTGTGATTTTTTTGAAAACTTTCCTAAAATTTTAAGAAAATTACAAACTTTAAAAGATGTTGGTCTTGGTTATGTTACACTAGGTCAACAGTCTACCACTCTTTCTGGTGGAGAAGCTCAAAGAATTAAACTTGCAAGTGAACTTTCTAAAAAAGACACTGGAAATACATTGTACATTCTTGATGAACCAACTACAGGTTTACATTTTGAAGATATTAAGGTGTTGTTGGAAATGATAAACAAACTTGTTAATAAAGGAAATACAGTTATTATAATAGAGCATAATATGGACGTAATTAAAACTGTAGACCATATTATAGAAATTGGTCCAAAGGGTGGGAAATATGGTGGAGAAGTTATTTTTAAAGGAAAACCAGAGGACCTGTTGAAAAACACAAAAAGTCCTACAGCAATGTATTTAAAAAAAGAATTAACTTAGGTAAATGCATAGAAAAAATTTAAAAGGTTGGAACGAATTAAAAACTAACGATTCATGGTCAGTTTTTAAGATTATGGGTGAGTTTGTAGATGGTTTTGAAAAACTTGGTAAAATTGGACCATGTGTGTCAATATTTGGATCAGCAAGAACTCACAAGGATGATAAGTATTATAAATTAGCAACAGAAATTGCTGAGAAAATTGTTGAATTAGGTTTTGGAATTATAACTGGTGGGGGTCCAGGAATTATGGAAGCTGCTAATAAAGGAGCTAAAAAAGCTTTAGGTCCTTCTGTTGGTTTAAACATTGATCTTCCTTTTGAACAATCAGAAAATCCATATATAGATGATGATAAATCTTTGGACTTTGATTATTTTTTTGTTAGAAAAGTGATGTTTATGAAATATGCTCAAGCATTTGTAGTGATGCCTGGAGGATTTGGAACCTTAGATGAACTTTTTGAAGCTATCACATTAATTCAGACTAAAAAAGTAGAAAAATTTCCTATAATTCTTGTGGGAAAATCTTTTTGGGAAGGTTGTTTGAAATGGATAAAAGATGAGATGTCTATAAAGCATAAATATATTTCTGAAAATGAATTAGAATTATTTTCTGTTGTAGATAGTTCTGAAGATGTAACAGATATTTTATCTAAATTTTATCTCGAAAAAGGATTAAAACCAAATTTTTAATCTATTTATTAAAATGATAGTTTTATGACAAGGTGTTTTTTTGTGCTTTTTTTAGTAATAACAACCACTCTATATTCTCAAAAAAATAAATATCTTATAAATGCTGAGTTTAATATTTCAGATAAATCGATTAACATACAACAGTCAATAAAGTTCTATAACAATACCGGACTAGCATTAACTAATATATTAATCAATGATTGGGCGAATTCTTATTCAAATGCAAATAGTCCTTTAGGAAAACGACTTTCTGAAGAATATTCATTAAACTTTCAGCGATCAACCAAAAATCAAAGAGGAAGAACTATTATCAACAGTATATATAGCTTTGATAATAAAAAATTAAAATATGAAAGATTACCATTAAATATAGATGTAATTAAAATACGCTTTAATAAAACTTTAAATCCAGGCGAATCAATTAATTTAAATTTTAATTATAAAATAATTATTCCAGAAAGTGACTTCACTAAATACGGCATAAATCAAGAAAAAGATATTAATATTCGAGATTGGTTTCTTACAGTTTCTAAATTTGTAAATGGAAATTGGCTAACTGAAAGCAACTTAGATTTAAATGATTTAAGTATCGATCCAAGTGAGTTTAAATTTAAAATATCATATCCTTTAGACTATGATTTAATTTCTGATCTACACCTTTTAAGCAAACACAAAAGTAACCTAAATAACGTTTTTGAATCTAATAATGAAGTTAGAATGAATACAAACATTCTGATGCAGAAAAAATCGTTATTTAAAGAATATAAAATTGGTGATAACATAGTAGTCACAGATTTGGACAATTACATTGTTAAAGAGGATTCTATTGTAAATAAGATTTTAAGTTATGCAGACAATAAATTAGGAAATAAATTAATGTTAAATAAATTAAAAGGAAAGAAAATTAATGTTGATTCAATTATAAGTAAAACATTTAATTATGTTGAAGGTAAATTAGGAAATTATCCTTTTAAAAAAATTATTTTATCTAAACACAATCAATCCAGACAACCTATTTACGGACTTAATAACATTCCTAATATAATCAATCCCTTTGATGAATCTTTTTTATTTGAATTTAATCTTTTGAAGCTTATTTTAAGTTCTTATTTAAGTGAAACTTTATCAATTCATAAAAGAAAAAATTATTGGGAAAATGAAGGAATAATTACATATTTACTAATAGACTATGTTGAAAAAAATTATCCGAATTTAAAATTAATTGGAAAATATTCAGAGCTATCAATTTTAAAAAACAGAATTTTTTCTAAATATAAATTTAATGAGCAATACCGATTATTCGAAAATATTATTTCTAGTAGAAATATAAATCAACCAGTGTTGACAGATTTAGACTTGTTAACAAGAGTTAATCAGAAAATTATAAATCCTTATAAAATAGGTTTAGGGTTTAAGATGTTAAATCAATATACAGGAATTGGATCTGTTGATTTCTCTATAAAAGAATATGTCAAGTTAAATAATCTCAACAACATTAGTTATGTAAGTTTTCAAGAGGTTTTCAATCTCCAAACAAATACTAATTCAAAGTGGTTTTTTAATGACTATTTAAAAAGTAAATCAAAAGGAGACTATTCAATTACAAAAATTAATTCAAATAAATTATTAAGCACTTATAAAATATCTAAATCTAAAAAAATCAGAAACTTTCCTTTAAAATTATCTTTCACAAACAATGATAAAGTAATTGATGAAAAATGGTTAATGTTTAACGATAATGATACTGTACTTTCATTTAAACACAGAACTAATACATTTATAGAAATAAATAAAGACAAATTTGTTTCAGAAATTAGTTATAAAAACAATATCACTTCTTTTGATAAATTCAAAAAACCAATAAAATTTGTTTTATTTAATGATTTTGACAATCCTAAAAAAACCCAAGTTTATTATATGCCACTAATAAACTATAACTTATATGATGGTTTAATGCCAGGGCTTCGCTTATCAAATGCCACTCCTATACTTAAACCATTTACTTATGGACTGTCACCTTACTTTTCTTCAAAACAAAACAAGGTATTAGGTAAATTAAATTTTAAATATGTAAAATATCATTCAAATAAAAAACTTTTTAGTACTCAGTATTTTATTGGCGCTTCTACTTTTCATTATAAAGATGATTTGTCATACACAACTTTATTTCCATCATTAACACTAAACTTTCGAGAAAAGAATTTAAGATCAAATCTTAGACAGTTTATTAATATAAGATATGTTAGTGTTTATAGAGAAGAAAACGATAATCAAGAAGAAAATCCAAACTATAACATACTTAATGCTAGATATATTTTTTCAAACACGACTGGAGAAAAAGGCTTTACATTTAATACAAATCTACAATACAGTGAAAAATTTTTAAAAAACACTTTTACTTTAAATTTTAGAAAATATTACAAAAATAATCGACAATACAATTTACGTTTATTTATGGGTAAATTTTTATATAACTCAACAGTTGATGACTATTATAGTTTTTCAACATACAAAGATAGAGATTACATGTACAATTATAATTTACTTGGAAGATCAGAATCAACAGGGTTTTTTAGTCAGCAATATACAGGTTCTGAGGGTGCTTTAAAATCTAAAGTTAATCCAGCTTATTCAAATGATATGTTACTCTCTATAAACACTGGATTTACATTGTGGCAATGGGTTGAGGCTTACTATGATTATGCGATAGTAAAAAACAAAAATGTCAAAACTAAATTTGTATATGATTCTGGAATTAGGTTAAACTTATTAACTGATTATTTTGAGTTATATTTTCCATTCTATTCAAGTTTAGGAAATGAATTAAGTCAGTCAAACTATTCAGATAAAATTAGATTTAAAATATCTCTTGATCCAAGTAAAGTTTCAGATTTAATTTCTAGAAAATGGTTTTGATCTGTGAATAGGAAAAATATTATGTTTTATGTAAATTCGCATATCTTTTAAATATATGCAAGACAACTTAAATCTTAAAAAAAAAATATCTTTTGAATCCTTCCAAAAGCAAATTTTAGAAGATTATAAAACGATTGTTTTAAGTCGTGAAGCCAGTCTATTAGGCAGGAGAGAGGTTTTAAACGGAAAAGCAAAATTTGGGATATTTGGAGATGGAAAAGAATTGCCTCAAGTTGCTATGGCTAAGGTTTTTCAAAACGGCGATTTTAGATCAGGATATTATAGAGATCAAACCTTTATGATGTCAATCGATGAATTAACGCCAAAACAACTTTTTTCTGGTTTATACGCTAATACTGATATAAATGAAGAACCGATGTCAGCCGGTAGACAAATGGGAGCTCACTTTAATACGGTAAGTTTAAATGAAGATGGAACATGGAAAGATCTTGTAAATCAAAAAAACTCAAGCTCCGATGTTTCCTGTACTGGAGCCCAAATGCCTAGGTTATTAGGTTTAGCTCAAGCTTCTAAATTATACAGAAAATTAAATTTTAAAAATTCTATTAAATTTTCAAAAAATGGTAACGAAATTGCCTGGGGAACTATTGGCAATGCCAGTACTAGTGAAGGTGTTTTTTTTGAAGTTTTAAATGCAGCTGGCGTTCACCAAGTGCCAATGGTAATTAGTGTGTGGGATGATGATTATGGTATTTCGGTTGAAAATAAAGATCAAACCATAAAACAAAGTATATCTGAAGCTTTAGTAGGTTTTAAAAGAACAGATAAAAAAACGGGGTTTGAAATCCTTACTGTTAATGGCTGGGATTATCCTGCATTAATTAATACTTATCAAAAGGCTAACGATATAGCAAGGGACCAACATATTCCTGTTATAATACATGTTAAAGAACTTACACAGCCTTTGGGTCATTCATCATCAGGATCACACGAAAGATACAAGTCTAAAGATCGACTTGCTTGGGAAAAAGAATTTGATTGTAATTTAAAAATGAGAAAATGGATTCTTGAAAATGGTATTTCTAATGAATCATCACTTATAGAGATTGAGAATACATGTAAAAATAATGTTAAAGCTGCAAAATCTGAAGCTTGGGAAACTTATTTAAATCCTATTTTAAATGACAGGTTAGAGTTAATAGATTATCTGAATAAAATATCCTCAGATTTTCCTAATTCAGATTTTGCTAATTTAATTTTAGATCTAGAGAAAATAAAAGAACCAAACAACAAAGATTTATTATCAATTGCCAGAAAGTTTCTAAGGCTATTAAGAAAATCAAATAATAACAATATTGAATTATTAAAAAAATGGGTCAAAGAATTCTCTCAACTACAAAAAGAAAAATATAATTCAAAACTATATAATGAATATTTCTCAAGTTTTAATAATGTGAAGGAAGTAAAACCATTATATAAAGACTCTAATAAAATTGATGGTCGCTTAATAATTAGAAATAATTTCGATAAATTATTAAAAAAATATGATAATCTATTAATCTTTGGTGAAGATGTAGGAAAAATTGGTGATGTTAACCAGGGACTTGAAGGGCTACAGGACATCTATGGAAAGGACAGAGTTTCTGATCGTGGAATTAGAGAAGCATCTATAATAGGAGAAGGAATTGGTTTGTCTTTAAGAGGATTTCGTCCGATTGCTGAAATTCAATATTTAGATTATTTATTATACGGACTTCAAATTCTAAGTGATGATTTAGCTACACTTCATTATAGAACTTTTGGTAGACAAATTGCTCCCCTTATAATTAGAACTAGAGGTCATAGGCTTGAGGGTATATGGCATTCTGGATCTCCTATGGGTTCGTTATTGTCAACTTTGAGAGGAATATTGATTTTAGTGCCTCGAAATATGGTTCAAGCAAGTGGCATGTACAATACACTACTTAAATGCGAAGATCCTGCCGTTATTATTGAATCTTTAAACGGATATAGGTTAAAAGAACAACAGCCAACAAACCTTTCTGAGTTTACTATTCCGTTAGGGCTAGTAGAAATACTTAATTCAGGTACGGATATAACAATTATTTCATACGGTTCAACATTGAGACTTGTACAAAATGCAGTTTTAGAATTAAAATCATTAGATATAAGCTGTGAAGTAATAGACATTCAAACTCTAATACCTTTTGATAAAAATTATGACATATTAAAGAGTTTAAAAAAAACTAACAAATTATTAATTGTTGATGAGGATGTGCCTGGTGGGGCTTCATCCTATATATTGCAAAAAATATTACAAGAACAAAATGCTTTTAAACATCTTGATAGTAAACCAATAACTTTAACATCAAAATCACATAGACCTGCTTATGGTACAGATGGAGATTACTTTTCAAAACCTTCAATTGATGATATTATAGAATGTGCTTACGAAATAATGAATGAGTATAACCCTAATAAATATCCAGAAATAAATTAATTCATTATTTCAATTATTAATTGTCTCAAAACATCTTTATCATTAGAATTTGACCCTCCAACTCCCTTAGTTTTTAAATCACTGTTTTTAATTAGACTAATAATTAAACTGATTTTTTTCATCGAATACAATCTAGAAGCTTGCACGTAATCTTTAACAAAAAATCTATTAACACCTAAGTTAGAAGAAACATTATTATCTGATTTATCACTTAAACTATGGTATTGAAAAACTTGAATAAAGTAATTAAATAAAGAGGATAAAATCATTTGAATAGGGTACTGTTTTGAATTTGAAGTAAAATAAGAACTAATTGTTAAAGCTTTGGTTGTGTTTTTTGAACCTATAGCACTTCTTAATTCAAAAATGTTGTAATCTTTATTTATGCCTATGTGATCTTGAATGTTTTGAGGAGAAATCTCTAATTCATTTGAACATATAATTCTTATTTTTTTTAATTGATTATTGATTTTATTTAAATCATTGCCAAGATAATCAACTAACATTTGACAAGCTTTTAAGTTAATTGTGTAATTTTCCTGCTTAAGTTGATTAATAATCCAATCTGAAACTTTGTTTTCGTAAATTTTTTTACAATCTAAAACAATCCCAAATTTCTGGATATTTTTAAATAATTTCTTTCTTTTATCTAGTGTTTTATATTTATAATTAACCACTAGAATAGTGCTTAACAAAGGATTTAACATATATTCAGAAAATTTTTCGATTGTCCGTGATAAATCCTGAGCCTCTTTAACTATAATCATCTGGTATTCACTCATCATTGGATACCTTTTGCAGTATGAAATAATTTCGTCTACAGAAGAATCCTTTCCATATAAAATAGCTTGATTAAACTCTTTTTCATTGTCGTTCAATATACTGTTTTCTAAAATATTTGAGATTAAATCAATATAATATGTTTCTTCCCCCATTAAAAAATATATGGGTGAATAAACTTTATTCTTTATCTTAGAAATAGTACTATTAATTTCTTGTAAATTCATTAATAGTAAATAATTATGTTAAAACTAAATTTTCCAATCTTTGAATTTAAGCTAAAAATAAGAGATAATAAAACTTTTATCTTTGACATTTTAAGAAAAAAATTTTTTATATTAACTCCAGAAGAGTGGGTTCGGCAACATGTTATTCATTTTTTAGTTTTAACAAAAAAAATTTCTACTACTCTTATTGGAATAGAAAAAAAAATTGTAATAAATAAAATGACTAAAAGATTTGATTTAGTTGTTTTTAACAATAACGGAAAAGTAATATTACTTATTGAATGTAAATCACCATCAATTAAAGTTGACCACAAAGTTTTTAATCAAGCAGCTATTTACAACAAAGAATTGAATTCAGAATACCTTATGATTACTAATGGTTTATCTCATCTATATTTTAGATCGTTTAATAATTCTAAAAGCTATACTTTTATAAAAGATTTTCCACTTTAATGAAAATAGCTGTAGTAATACTTAACTGGAATGGAGTTAAACTTTTAAAAGAATTTTTACCAAGTGTTGTAAAATATTCTGGTGATAATCCAGTTTATGTAATTGATAATAATTCTGATGATAGTTCTGTTGATTTTATTAAAAAAGATTATCCAAATATAAATATCATTATAAACACTAAAAATTATGGTTATGCTAAAGGATATAACATAGGTTTAAAGCAAGTTTACGAAGAAGTGTACTGTTTATTGAATAATGATGTTGAGGTTTCTAAAGGATGGTTAAATCCGTTCTTAGAAGAGTTTGAATTTGATAAATCTTTAGTTGTTGCTCAACCTAAAATTTTAGATTATAAGAATAAAAATAAATTTGAACACGCTGGTGCTGCTGGTGGATTCATAGACTATTATGGATATCCCTACTGTAGAGGTCGAATTTTTAATGCAATTGAAAATGACATTGGACAATACGATCAAAACATTGATATTTTTTGGGCATCGGGTGCTTGCTTCTTCATTAAAAGAGAGATATATGTAAAATTAGGTGGTTTTGATGAGAATTTTTATAATCACATGGAAGAAATTGATCTTTGCTGGAGAATTACTAATTTCAATTCTAATTTAAAAAAAAAATTTATATATAAAAGTACTGTATACCATTTAGGCGGAGGATCACTTTCTTATGATTCCCCCAAAAAAGTTTTTTATAACATTAGAAATCATAGATGGATGATTATTAAAAACACAAATTTTAATCTTTCTTTGTATGTA
>JAQCFO010000040.1 GCA_027619415.1 Bacteroidota bacterium | reverse complement strand
ATGAACAATACGGAACAGAATTAGAAATTAGTAGAGCTGAATTAGATTATTCAGGTAAGATAAATTTAAATGATTTTCTTATTAGAGATCATAAAAATGACACTTTAATATATTTCAACAGTTTTTATTTAAGTCCAACTAATTTAGGCAAGATGCTTTCTGCAAATTTTAATTTTAATACTTTTTCTTGGAAAGGGGTGAAATTGAATATATACAAATATTTAAATGATGATCTGACAAATTTAGAACTTTTTATTAATAAAATAAGCTTAGAAAATAAAAAAAACTTAAAGAAATTAGATATAAATTATTTGATAAATACAATAGAGTCAAGTAATGCAATTATAAAATTCAAAGACTTTAACAAAAGCAACAAGCTGATTATTCTTTCTGATTTAAACTTCTTGTTTAAGAATATTAGATATAAAGAAAATGATTTAAAATTTGAAATAGAACAATTTAATTTAAAAAACAATTATGATTTAGATTTAAAAAATTTATCTTCTTTCTTTACATTTTCTAACAAAAAAATTTCATTTAAGGATGCTAACATAAATTTTGGTAGATCAAATATAATTGCGGATTTAAAATTTGATTTTACCAAAATAAACGAGATGACTTTTCAAGAAATTTCTGATTCTTTATTTTTTAATTTGAATTTGAAAAATTCAGAAATAATATCCTCAGATTTTAATTCTTTTTACGATAAAATAAATATTTCATATGTTTCTAAGTGGGTTTTAAATGGAGAATTAATAGGAACATTAAACAATTTAACTTTAAATAATATCATTCTAACTAATGATGAGAATATTGTAAAGTTCAGTTCTTTGGTAAAAAATTTGTTTAGTAATAATAAGGACTACGATCTTTCTATAGATTTCAATAAAATAAAAACTTCATCTAAAACTGTTGATTTAATTTTTCCTAAAATTTTCGGAACCATAATTCCTTCATCTTTAAATGAATTAGGAACGTTTGAATTGGTTGGAATTGCTAAAATTAATTCTAATCAAGTTGAATCAGATTTTGATTTAAAAGTGAATAATGGCTCAATTAAATCATCATTAGAAATATCAGAATTATCAAAAATTGATAATGCAGTTTATAAAGGTATTTTAAAGGGAAATAATCTTGATTTATCAAAGTTTATAAATATCAGTGGAGTTGGTAAATCTAACTTTGAGTTTGATATTTCAGGAAGGGGTTTTACTACTGATTATTTAAACTCATCTATTATAGGTAAAATTAATAATATCTCCTATCAAAATCAAATTTTTGAAAATATAGAAATATTTGGACAAGTTAAAGATCGAGTTTTTGATGGAAATTTAATTTCTAATGATGATAACTTGAACCTTGTTTTTAATGGTTTAATTGATTTTAGAAATGATTTAATTGATTTTGATTTTAATACAACTGTTAATAATGCTGACTTGTATAATTTAGGTTTCTATCAAAAGGCTAATCTAAGTGGGGAAATTACTGTTAAACTTAGAGGAAGTGATATGAAAAATTTGATAGGAGATTTAACTATAAAAAATGGAAAATATTTTAATGATGAAAAAGTTACTGATTTTAACAATTTCTATGCTCAGTTAAGAAATAATGAGAATAAAAAAATTATCAATATTTCATCAAATGATATTATAAATGGAATCCTAATAGGAGAGTATGATTTTTTTAATTTAAAATCTTCTTTATTTAACAGTTTAGGAAACCATTATTCAAATTATAAGTTAATTAAACCTTATAACACTCAAAATATATCATTTAGTTTGAACTTAAAGCCGAAATTTTTTAATCTTTTCAATAGTGGTATTTTAATTGATGAAAATACATTTGTAAAAGGAACATTTGAATCTAGTGGATCTTATCAGTTAAGTTTAGAATCTTCAAAAATGAAGTACAATGATATAGCTTTAGAAAGTGTAGAATTAAATATTAATAATAATGAAGGGTATATTAAAGTAAGAGATTTAAAATCTAAACTTATAAATGGAAAAGATTTTAATTTAAAATCAAATTTCATCAATGATACTCTGTTTATTGCTGCTAAATATGAAACAATTTCTCAAAATATTAATAATTTAAAATTTTATCACACTATAGATATTGCTAATAAATCAGTAATTGGATTTACTGACTTAGATTTAATTATTAATAATCAAGGTTGGTCTTTAGAAAAAGAAAATATTTCTTTAATTCCTAAACTTATTTTTGATAGAGAATTTAAAGATTTAAAATTATTAAATACTAAATTTGTAAATAATGATCAATCTATAAAATTTAGTTTAGCAGAAAACGTATATAGATCTGACTATTCGTTTTCTTTTAAGAATGTTAGTCTAGATAATTTTATCTCAAAAAAACAGAATATTTTATTTTCTGGAAATATTAATGGTGATTTAAACCTTAATAAAGAAAATAAACTCTACAAAGGAGTCTCAAACATTACAATTAATGAATTACATGCAAATAAAGAAGATTTGGGTATTGCTAATTTAAATATTGAGGCTTCAAAAGATTTAAAAAGTTTTAATTTGAGTTTTAAAGTTATTAAAGACTCTTTTGAAAATTTAAATTTAAATGGAAATTTTAGTTTAGAAGAAGAGTCTATTCCTCTTAAAATGAAATTAGTAACTAAAGATTTCGATATCAGTCCATTTTCAAAAATAGGTGAGAATGTTATATCAGATTTTGAAGGATTGTTTAGTTCAAGTGTTTTTATTTCAGGAACTTCAAAATTTCCAATTTTTTCAGGTACAATAAAAACTGATGACGTAAGCTTTAAAATACCTTATTTAAATGTGCATTATCAATTAAAAAGCAATCCTAGCTTTATTTTAGAAAATCAATCATTTTTAATTAATGATTTTATCCTTTACAATAAAGAGTCATCAACTGAGGGAATAATTTCAGGTGAAATTTCTCATAATAAGTTTAAAGACTGGGATTTAGATTTAAAAATATTTTCTGATAATTTAATGATATTAAACACTGACTTCAGTCCTAACTTTTTATATTATGGAAAAGGATTTCTTAATGGAAAAGCGATAATAAGTGGTCTTGGAAATGATCTTTCGATTATCGTAAAAGGGTCTACAAATGAAAACACTAGATTAACAATTCCTATTAAAAAGTCACAGAATACAGGAGATTTGAATTATTTAAGTTTTGTCGATTCAAAAGATAACGTGTCAGATATGACTTTATTTAAAAAAAATAGATTAAAAGTTAATCTAGATCTTGAATTTAATCCTTTCGCTAAGTTAGAATTGATTTTAGATTCAGAATCTAATTCCAAAATCGAAGGAATTGGGACCGGAAATTTAAATTTTCAAATTAATACATTAGGAAACTTCAATATTTTTGGAAACTATATAGTAGAAAAAGGATCGTATTTCTATAAGTCATTGGGTATAGTGAATAGAGAATTTGATATTATTAAGGGTTCTACTTTAGTTTGGAATGGAGACCCGTATTTAGCGAGAATTAACTTATATGCTAATTACGAAGTTCCAGGAGGAGCAAACCCGGCAATATTAATTCAGAACACTAATTTTAACAGAAAAATACCAACTAATGTTAATGTTTTTCTCTCAGGAAATTTTATTGAAATGAACACACCGAATTTTGAAATTAATTTTCCAAATACAAGTGGACCAATAAAATCAGAAATTGAGTATTATTTAGTTGATAATGAAAAGAAACAAAAACAAGCTATTTCATTACTCTATCAAGGAATTTTTATTGATGAAGTTTCTTTATCGTCAGTTTCATCACAAGCTATTACAAATAATTTATTTCAAAAGGCATCGGGTATTATTGATGATATTTTTACAAATTCTGATGATAAGATGAGTATTGGAATTAACTATTTTAAAGGAGATAAAAATGCTGCCTCTTCTTTGTTAAATAGAGATAGATTGGGTCTTACCTTAAAGACAGAAATAAGTGAAAAAATTTTAATTAACGGCAAAGTAGGTGTGCCAGTTGGTGGTGAAGAAAAAAATGTGATTATTGGAGATGTTCAAATTGAATTTCTTTTAAATAAAGAAGGAAACCTAAAAGCTAGGTTTTTTAATAAAGAAAATGAATATCAATATTTTGCAAACGATATTGGGTATAGTCAAGGTTTAGGTATTTTTTATGAAATAGAATTTGATAGCTTTAAAAATATTTTAAAAAAAAAAACAAATTCAAAGCCAAATAATTTTAAATAATTATAATCTTATTACATCTTTAAAAATTAGTTTGTAATTTTACACTTAATAAATTTGAAGATGAAAGTAAAAAAAATAGCTGTATTAACATCTGGAGGTGATTCTCCAGGAATGAATACTGCTTTAAGAGCAGTTGTTCGTACTTGTGCATTTTATAAAATAGAATGTTATGGTGTTTATAGAGGTTTTCAAGGATTAATTAATGATGAGATAAAAATCCTGAAAACAAGAAGCGTAAGAGGCATTATTAATCGTGGCGGAACAATGTTATACTCTGCTAGATCAAATGAATTTAGAGAGAAAGAAGGTAGAGTTAAGGCTTTTGAAAATATAAAAAAACACAATATTGATGCTTTAGTTGTTATAGGTGGTGATGGTTCTTTTAATGGAGGATTGATATTTCAAAATGAATTTAATATTCCAGTTGTTGGAATTCCTGGCACAATAGATAATGATTTATCTGGTACTACTCATACACTGGGTTATGATACTGCTTTGAATACAGTAATGGAAGCAATTGATAAAATTAGAGACACTGCTATTTCACACGATAGATTATTTTTTGTTGAAGTGATGGGTAGGGATGCTGGACATATAGCATTAAACTCTGGAATTGCTATTGGAGCTCAAGAAATTTTAATTCCAGAAGAAAACATCGGATTGGATGTTTTAATCTCCTCATTGAAAAAAAGCAAAAGTTCTGGAAAAACTTCTAGTATTATTGTAGTTGCTGAAGGAGATAAAACTGGTAAAAATGTTTTTGAATTAGCTAAAAGTGTTGAAAAGGTATTTCCTGATTATGAAATTAGAGTTTCAGTATTGGGTCATATGCAAAGAGGAGGGAGTCCTTCTTGCTTTGACAGAGTTCTAGCATCAAGAATGGGTGTTAAGGCAGTAGAGTGTTTAATGGATGGTGAAAAAGGCGTGATGATTGGATTAAATAATGGCAAGATTAATTTGACTCCGCTAAAAGCTGCAATTAAAGGTAAGAGTAAAATTAATTCTGAACTTCTCAGGGTTTCTATGATAATGAATACCTAAGTATTGTTATAATCTCATTTTTAATCTTATATGTTGTGAAATTCTTAAAACAAATAAAAAATTTACTTTAAAAAATTATTATTGTAGTATTTTTTTTTAGGTTTGATCTCGTCAAATTAAATATACAAAAGTATGTCAAAAATTAAATTAGGAATTAACGGTTTTGGAAGGATAGGTAGAATGGTTTTTCGTTCTTCTTTAAAAAGAGATGATGTTCAGGTTGTTGGAATAAACGATCTTCTTGATGTAGAACACCTCGCTTATTTGCTTAAATATGATTCTGTTCATGGAACTTGTGATGCTTCAATCAATGTTGAAAATGGTAATTTAGTTGTTAATGGTAATGTTATTAAAATTACTGCTGAAAGAGATCCAAAACAAATAGGTTGGGATTCTATTAATACTGATGTTGTTGCTGAATGTACAGGAATTTTTACATCACTTGAGAAAGCACAGTTGCATATTGATGGAGGAGCAAAAAAAGTTGTTATTTCTGCCCCATCTCCAGATGCTCCAATGTTTGTAGTTGGTGTTAATCACAATGATGTAAAATCTAGTGATCTTATTGTTTCAAACGCTTCTTGTACTACAAATTGCTTGGCTCCTGTAGTCAAAGTATTAAATGATAAATTTGTTATTTCTGAAGCTTTAATGACAACCGTTCATGCTACTACAGCTACTCAATTTACTGTTGACGGTCCTTCTAAAAAAGATTTTAGAGGTGGAAGAAGTTCTCTTTTAAATATAATGCCAGCTTCAACTGGAGCAGCTAAAGCTGTAACAAAAATAATTCCAAGTTTGGCAGGAAAAATTACTGGAATGGCATTTAGAGTGCCTACAGCTAATGTTTCAGTTGTTGATTTAACGGTTAAATTAGAGTCAGAAACTTCTTATGACAAAGTAATGCAAGCTTTAAAAGAAGCTTCAGAAAATGAATTAAAAGGTGTATTAGGATATACAGAAGATTTAGTTGTTTCTCAGGATTTTATTGGAGATACTAGGACTTCAATAGTTGATTATAATGCAGGAATTGAATTAAACAGCTCTTTTTTTAAAATAGTTACTTGGTATGATAATGAAGCAGGATATTCTAGCAAGCTTATTGACTTGGCTTGTCATATAAACTCTTTATAAATATTTTATGAAACTTATTGTTGATAGTGGTTCTACTAAAACTGATTGGATTGCGATAAATGAGAAGGGTGATAAATTATTTGAAACTCAAACTTTGGGTTTAAACCCGCAAGTTTTAACAGAATATATTCTAGAAGAAAGAATAATTAATAATTTTGATCTTTATCAAGCTAGAAAAGAAGTTACTAAGATATATTTTTATGGAGCTGGATGTGGTACAGAACCCCCTAAACAATTGTTGTTAAAAGTATTTAATCCAATATTTACTAACGCTGAAATTGACATCAAGGAAGATACATATGCAGCTATTTATTCGTGCTGTAAACCTGGTGAAAAAGCAATAGTATCGATTGTTGGTACAGGATCTAATTGTAGCTTTTTTGATGGAGAAAAAGTTCATCAAAAAGTAATTTCTTTAGGTTATGTTTTAATGGACGATGCCAGTGGAAATTATTTTGGTAGACAATTATTAAGAGATTTTTATTTTAATAAAATGCCTAAAGAATTATCAATTAAGTTTAAAAATGAATTTAATTTAGAACCAGAAATAATTAAAGATTTTCTCTATAAAAAACCCAATCCTAATACTTATTTAGCAAAGTTTGCAAAATTTCTTGTAGAAAATAAAGATCTTAAGTATTCTAAAAAATTAATTAAAAAAGGTTTTAATTTATTTATAGAAAATCAAATTTATCAATTTGAAAACTCAAATGAATTTCCCTTGCACTTTGTAGGTTCAATTAGTTTTTATCTTAAAAAAAACTTAGAAAAAGTTTTAAAATCAAAAGGTTTAAAAATAGGGAAAGTTATAAAAAAACCTATTGAAGGATTAGTTCTTTATCACCAATCTATTGCTTAATTTATTTTTTTTGCTAAAACTGATATTTCAATTTTAGCATTTTTAGGCAAAGCTGAAACTTCAACTGTTTCTCTTGCTGGCGCGGTTTTTTGATCAAAATATTCACCATATATAGAATTTATTTTACTAAAGTCATTCATGTCTTTAATAAAAATAGTTGTCTTAATAACGTTTTCAAAACTAAAATTAACTTCCAAAAGGATTGCTTGAATATTTTGCATTACTTTCTTTGTTTCTTCTTCAATTGTTCCGTTAATCATTTTCATACTTTGGGGATCAAGAGCAATTTGACCAGAAACATAAAGTGTGTTATCAATTAATATAGCTTGGTTATAAGGCCCTAAGGGAGCAGGAGCATTAACGGTGTTTATAATTTTTTTCATATTGGTTTGTGAATATAAATTTATATTAAATAATAATAATAATAATAGAGTTAAAAG
>JAQCFO010000015.1 GCA_027619415.1 Bacteroidota bacterium | reverse complement strand
CTTTGAACATCTTTTTTGTTGTAAATATAAAAAATTTGATTTTTTCCTTACATTAGATGCGACAGAACCTGTGTTATTGGCTATAGCAGTAAAATTATTTACAAGTAATATCCAAGGTTTATTTTAATTTTTATGAAAAATTATATTTTTTTAATATTAGCAACTATTTTACTAGTCTTCAATATAAGTAAATTGAATCTTGAAAACATTTATTCTAACGATAGCAAAATCGCTTTAATTGGTGTACTGGCATGTTCTTGCGCGATTATTCTTTTAACCATTCTTCATTTATCTAAAAAAATAAAAGATAAAACTAAAAGTTAAAAATTTTGTATGTGAGAAATCTCTATTCCTGATTTTATTAAAAAATCTAACCCTGATCTGTCCTTGTATTCTGTATGATAAACTAACCTGTTAATTCCTGATTGAAAAATAAGTTTACTACATTCCTTGCATGGAGAAAGAGTAATATACAATGTAGCCCCTTTGCTTGATTGAGTTGAAGCAGAAACTTTCATAATAGCATTCGCTTCTGCATGAAGAACATACCACTTAGTGTAATTTTCATCGTCCTCACAAATGTTTTCAAAACCAGTGGGAGTTCCATTATATCCATCAGAAATGATCATTTTATCTTTTACAATTAAAGCCCCCACTTGTCTTCTTTTACAGTGAGATAACTTCGCCCACTCTAAAGCCATTTTCAAGTAAGCTATGTCATATTTTTTTTGTTTTTTCTCTTCCATTTTACAACATTTTTAAAATTAAACTTGTTGAAGCAAGAATAATAATAATTGACCCCGTAATTATATATTTTGATAAATAAAGTGAATTCCATTTTAATATTGCCAAATTAATAAACAAAATTGCCAATACAATAATTAATTGTGAAAACTCTACACCAGTTGCGAATCCCAATAATGGATTTAATTTAGAGTCAACAGGAAAAGTAATTTGATTAAAATAATTTCCAAAACCAAATCCATGAATTAGTCCAAAAAATAAAGAAAAATTTAATTCTAAGATTTTTCTTGAATTAATTTTATTGATTTTTACGATGTTAATAAGAGCTGTTGCTGAAATTGTTACTGGGATTAAAAGCTCAATTATTTTTTCAGGTGGATTATATAATTCAAAAGCAGACAAAATCAGTGAAAACGTATGGCCAATTGTAAATAAAGTAACTAGCCAAAATATCATTTTAAAATCTTTAAATGAAAATGGCAGAGTTAAAGCTGCTAGAAATAACAAATGATCATATGCGTTCCAGTCTAAAACGTGTAACAGTCCTAATTCAAAATAAAAAAGAAAATCTTGCATGATAAACGCTATTTTAAAACTACAAAAACTAAATTAAAATCCTCTTTCTTGTTTAATTCTTTCATATGCTTCTTGAATTTTTTGAAATTTATCTTTGGCAGCCTTTACATATGCTGTTCCCAAATGCTGAACTTTATCTGGGTGATGTTTTTTCGCTAAATCTCTATAGGCTCTTTTTATTTGTTGATTTGTTGCAGATTTTTCAATTTCTAATATTCTATAAGCTCCGCCAACTTCATTAATAAACATTGCTTTAATACTAAGAAAATCTGCATAAGAAAGCCTTAATAAATTTGAGAATTCTAGTAGTTTTTTAATTTCTAAAGTACTAACCTTTCCGTCAGCTTTAGCAATTCCAAACAAAAAATGTATGACTTGAATTCTACTTTCATAGTTAAGGGCAGAATTAAATAAAGCTGAAATTTTTAATGGAGATATTTCTATGTTTTTAAGACTATCATTAAAAATCTTAAAAGTTGTATTGGCCCTTTCTTTTCCGTAGGCAGAAACAAAATAAGCTCTCACAAAATCCAATTCTTGCTTTGTAACTTTGCCATCTGCTTTAATTACTACAGATGCTAGCGCTAATAAATTTAACTCGAATTCTTTAGTTGAAATACTATTAAGATTTGTATTTTTAAATTTATTGAAACTAATATTTTCTGTTATACTTCCCAAAAAATATCCAATTATTGCTCCTGGAAATCTAAAAAAACTATAGCCTATTAAAGCAAGTAACCATTTTGACATAATATATTTTAAGCATACAAATCTACAAATGTCATTTTAAAATAGATTTGTTTTTAAGATCTTTCTTATATTTGATGAAAATATAATTAATTATGTATCCAGCTGAACTTGTTAAGCCCATGAGAGAAGATCTTACTTCTGTAGGATTTGTTGAATTAACAACCTCTAACGATGTTACAACCCATATTTCTAAAAGTAAAACAGCAGTATTAATTGTTAATTCTGTATGTGGATGTGCGGCGGCTAATGCAAGACCAGGCGTAAAGGATTCGTTAAATAATAATAAAAAACCTGAACAATTGTTTACTGTTTTTGCTGGTGTTGATAAAGAAGCAACCGATGCCGCTAGAAGCTTAATGATCCCGTTTCCCCCTTCATCTCCATGTATAGCTATTTTTAAAGATGGGGAATTAGTTCATATGCTAGAAAGACATCATATTGAAGGGAGATCTTCAGAAATAATTAGTGATAATCTTAGGCAAGCTTATAACCAGCACTGTTAATCTACTGTCATAAAATAATTTTCCCTATTTTAAAATAGGGAAAGATATCGTAAATGAAGTGCCTGAATTAACTTTAGACTTAAAAGTTATTTTACCTCCATAGGAATTAACTAAATTCTGAACCATTCCTAATCCTAAACCCATTCCACTACTTTTAGTTGTAAAGTTTGGTTCAAATATTTTTTCACTTAACTCCTTTGAAATCCCTATTCCGTTGTCTTTAATTTCTATTAAAATTCTGTCCTTTATCTTTTTTATAATAACCTGAATCAAAGGATTTTCTATAGTATCGCAAGCTTCAATTGCATTTTTAATAAGATTTGTAATAATTCTAACTATTTGTGTTCTATCTATACTAACCTGAGCATCATCATAGTCAGAATTAAACTTGATGTGTTTTTCTTTAAAAATTTCTAATGCCAATTTTATAGTCTGAATTATATTTATTTTCTCTCCTGTTTGAGCTGGCATTTTTGCAAAATTTGAAAAAGCTGAAGCTATAGAGCTCATGGTGTCTATTTGCTGTACTAATGTTTGTGTGAATTCATCTAGTTTAATATGAATATTTTCATCATTAACATCAAAGGTTCTTTGAAAAATCTGAACACTTAATCTCATTGGAGTTAACGGGTTTTTAATTTCATGCGCTACCTGCTTTGCCATTTCTCGCCAAGCTTCTTCCTTGTTAGATTTTGATAATTTTTCTACACTTTCATCTAACATTTCAACCATTCTGTTATACGAACTAACTAGGATATATTCTTCTTTACTCCTTGCTTTTATTTCGATTTTAGTATTAGTCTTGTCAAGCCTTGTTTGCTTCATCTTAAAAGCAATTTCAGAAATTGCTCTAGTAATATATACTGAAACAAAATAGGAAATGACAATAGATAGAATTAATAAAAACAAGTAAACTTCTAAAAGAATAATTATAAAAGAATCTAACTCATAAGTGTTTAAATTATCATCCTCATAATAGGGTAAATTTAAAATCCACAAAGGATTAAACTGATCGTCTAAAATAAAAGAAAAGGAGGATCTATATTGAATGTTTTCTTTTTGAGTAATTTCAATAGTTTTTGAATCTGTGTTTTTTAAAATTCTTGTTAAAAGATTTAAATCAATGTTATTTAAATCTTTTTTAGGTAATGTTGAATTAATTAAGTTTCCTTTAAGGCTGTATACACTAAAGTTAACACTTTGAACATCTGCTATTTGATACATTTTCTCTACTAAAATTGAATCCAGTTCAGTTCTACTTACATTTTTTTTAGATTCCTTAAATAAATATGCAATACTTCTTTGAATTTGAGCTTCTTTTCTTTCAAGTCGTAGTTCGTGATAGTTTTCAGACTGTAATTTAAATTGCGGAATAGTTATTATTGATATTAATAAAAATGCTGTAATAATTAAAATAGTCATTGCTAAAAAAACCCTGGCTCTTAAAGATAAGTTTGCTTTAGCTTCCAGCTTTTTAGTCATTTTTTTGATAATATTAATTTAATTGCAATATATAGTTTGTTAAGTTAAGTCAATTTTGGAAATTTAAATTGACATCAAATATTTTTTTGGTGTAATTCCATTTTTTTTTTTGAAAGCATTAATAAAATGTGAAGCTGTACTGTACCCTACTTTTAAGGCGACTTCATTAACGTTATAATCTTTTGATGATAATAAACTTTTTGAAACTTCCATTTTATAGTCTAATAAAAATCCATAAACAGAAGATCCGTAAACTTGTTTAAAACCTTCTTTTAATTTCTTTAGGCTAATATTAACTTCGGCTGCTAATTCATTTAATGTTGGTGGTTCAACCATTTTCGAAATAATTATATCTTTTGCGGTTTTTATTTTTTTAATATTATTATTGTCATTCAAAAAAGGACATTGTTCAACGCTCAACTCCTTCTTTTTATTAAAATAAAGACTTATTAATTCGAACACTTTACTTCTGATATATAATTTATACATACTTCTATCAATTGAGTGATTAAGCATTTGATTCAACACTATAGAAATCATCGGTTCTATTGGTTGATCCTTATAAAACTTGTTTCCTATATTATTCTCATTTAAAAAAGAAATTTGAGCAGCTTCATTTGAGAATAAACCGTGCAGTTTTGTAACAGAAATTAATACTGACAACACTAAACTATTTGAAGTAAGTAACAAGTTTAGTGGTAGTTCTGTGTTAGGATTAAATAATAAAATAGACTTATCACTCACTAAAGGAAAAACGTAAGACCCTTCGTTGAATAAAAACTTTGAGTTACCCTTTGTACAAAAATGAAATTGAATATAGCTTTTATCAATTTCAAAATTATACATCAACGTATTGTTTGAGTTATTAATGTGTTTTAGAAAAATAAGCCCTTTATCAATAATTGTAATTTCCGGTGCCCCTTTTGCGATGTTTTTATTATTATACTTCATAATATAATTATTGGATAAATAAGATTTTTAAATACTTTAAAAGTAAAATTATTATCTGTTAAATTTTCAAAATTATTAATTTTTTTTTGATTAACTCTTTCATCGACATTAAAAGTTCTTTTAGGGTTGTTTTTTTAAAAATTCATAACCTATTTTTGAGGTCTTTAAATATTTTTAATTAAGAATATAATTTTTAATGCTTAATAAATTTTATATCATTTTAATAATTTTGACTTACTCTCAATCTCTTAATTCTCAAGAGAAAGAAAAAATGGTAAATGATAGTGTTAAAATTAGAAAACTTGAACAAGTCATTGTTTCTGCTACAAGAGTAAAGAGACAATTTTCCTCTTTACCATTGCCGGCGCAAATTATTTTAAATAAAGAAATTAGAACAACGAATTCTATTCGTCTCTCTGATCTTTTAAATGAGCAAACGGGGTTAATTACTGTTTCTGATTTTGGCGGAGGAGAGGGGATTCAATTACAAGGATTAGATAGCCAATATACATTGATTCTAATAGATGGGCTTCCAGTCATAGGGCGATCAGCCGGAACATTAGATTTAAATAGAATCAACACAGGAAATGTACAACAAATCGAAGTGGTAAAAGGGGCCTCATCTAGTCTTTATGGAAGTGAAGCTTTGGGTGGCGTAATTAATATAATAACAAAAATGCCAAAAGACGGACTTAATAGTAGTCTAGATTATAGTTTAAGCACATTTAATTCCCAGGATTTAAGCTTTAATCTAAATACTAAGATAAAACAATTCGGTATTCTGTTCTTTATAAATAATCATATTAGTGATGGGTATGATTTACTGGATGGGGACTTTCAACAGACAGTTGAGCCATTTAAAAACCATACATTAAATACAAAATTAACATATAACATATCTGAAAAAATTTTACTTACGGCTTCATTTAAAAATTATATAGAAACTCAGAATAATGTAGTGTCTAAATCGCTTAATGGAGAAAGTGAAATAAATGAATGGACTAATCTTTTTAAAATTGACCATTCTTTTAATGAAAATATTAAAAGCACTTTTGAATTCTACACAGCTCGATACCAAGCAAAAGAATATTTGAATGACATCAGTGGGAACCTATTTAGTAAGAGTTCTTTTGATCAAGTTTTAATCAAGCCTGAGTTAAGATCCACTTTTAGCCTAGATAAACAAAATTCATTTATTGGAGGCATTGGCCTTACAAGTGAGAGAATAGATAGAGTTGAATTTATTGACACCCCTAAGTTTAATTCTACTTACGCCTATATACAATATGACGGTTATTTTAATAATAATACTAGCCTGATTTTAGGGGCAAGATTTGACAATCATAATGTATATAACTCTCAATTCAGTCCTAAAGCAGCTATAAGAGTTAAAATTAACAATAACTTTTCAATAAAAAGTTCTATTGGATATGGCTTTAAGGCTCCTGATTTTAGACAATTATATTTTAATTTCAGTAATGCTACTTTTGGATATACTGTTCTAGGCTATAATGCTGTATCTAAAATTATTCCTCAATTAAAATCAGAGGGGCAATTAGCAAGCATTATCGTTCCTATCAGTAATTTTGATAATGAACTAAAAGCTGAGAATGCCATTAGTTTTAATTTTGGTATTAATTACTCCCCATCTTCAAAATTTAAATTAGATATTAACTTTTTTAGAAATGATATAAAAGATTTAATTGACACACAAGTAATTGCTCAAAAAACAAATGGACAAAACGTATTTAGTTATTACAATATAGCAAGAGTTTTTACAGAAGGGCTTGAGCTTAATTCCTTATGGAAAATCAACAATAATGTTGCTATTTCGGGAGGTTATCAGTTGCTAATTGCGAAAGATAAAGAAACGGAAATACAGTTTAAAAACGGCAACATTTACGCTAGATTAAACCCTTCTTCACCTTCTTTTCAATTGAATAGCAATGATTATTTTGGATTATTTAATAGATCTCGTCACATGGGAAATATTAAAATTTTTTATAATATTCCTAAATGGAATTTAGAAACAAATCTAAGGGTAACATACAGGACTAAATACGGTCTTTCTGATACTAATGGAAATAATTCCCTTGATAAATACGATAATTTTGTAAATCCCTATTCGATTTGGAGTATGGATGTGACTAAAACTTTATATACAAAATACCAAATTGGATATGGAGTTAAAAACATATTTGATTTCAAAGATCCTCAAAACATTAGCAACATAGCTGGTAAAATTATTTACATAAAATTTAACATTAATCTCTAATTATATAACACTATGAAAAACTTCAAACTATTTATTTTATTAACAACCGCAATTACAGGATTTAACTCTTGTAGCGAAGAGGAGGATGCAATCCAATTATTGCCTGTTCAAACAAAACAAATTACTAATTTACATGCTCCACAATCAGGTGGAATGGGACAGCCAGTGTCTGGAGATTTTGTAAAATTTAATTTTTCAACTGGAGAAACCACTACAAATGATAAAGAATGGGATATAGCATTTAGAGGGACATCTATTATTGTTAACGGAGGAACATCACTAGAGACTATAGATGAACCAAATAGAACGGGAAAAGGTGCAGTTTATATTGCAAGTGGAACTATGGCATCTGTAACCGAAATTGACACAACTTTGTTAACGCAAGATTCTGAATCAAATTACGCTATTCTAACGGGTGGCGGAAATGGATGGTATGATTACGCAGGACCTCCTACGCATTTAATTTCTCCGATCGCAGGAAAAATACTAGTTTTTAAAACTCATGATGGTCTTTATGCTAAGGTTGAAATTTTAAGCTATTACAAGGACTCTCCTTCACAGCCAGATGCCTTTAAAGACGGACCAAATTATTATACTTTTAATTATGTATATCAACCTAATAAAGGTATAGTCATTTTTGAATAATAAATCATTTAAGAAAATATAATTACTTCATTTTATATAAATTAAACTCGAATTATATTAATTAGTTAACTTTAAAAAAAGTTAACTAATGAGAAATAAATTTTATATAATATTTGGTTTAATAATTGCACTATTAGTTTTTGACCGCATCATTAAAGTTGATGGTCATTATTTAATTGATTTATTTAAAACCGTATCTAAAACTCATAGAGCAAAAGCTGATATAGCAGATTATAAATTCTTTGACAATATTGATGTTCCAAAAAGTAAAAATCCACAACCGTGGCCAATTCATAGTTCATTTAATATTATTAAGCCTACTGAAAAATTAAATGCAGTCAATGAAGAACTAGGAACTATAGCCTTCTTAATAATTAAGAATGATTCTATTTGGTATGAAAAATATAATGATGGTTACGGACCTAAATCTTATAGTAACTCATTTTCAATGGCTAAAAGTATTGTTTCTGCTATAATGGGAAGAGCTATAGACGAAGGCTACTTTTCTGGAATAGACGATAAGGTGGGTGATTATATTCCTGAATATAAAAAAGGGCTTGCTTCAAGTTTGACAATTGGTGATTTATCGAGTATGTCATCGGGTATGCAATGGGATGAAAATTATTCGAATATTTTTGGGGTTACTGCTAAATCATACTTAACTAGTGAATTGAATGCTTTAATAAGGTCCAGAACAATCATTGAGGTTCCTGGAAAAGAATTTAAATACTCAAGTGGAAATACTCAACTATTAGCTATGACTATAGAAAAAGCTACTGATAGAAAAATATCTGAATTAGCCTATGATTGGTTTTGGAATCCAATGGGAGCAGAAAATAACGCTTTATGGCAGATTGACAGTAAAAAAAATAATTCTGAAAAAGCTTTTTGTTGTTTTAATTCTAACGCTAGAGATTTCGCAAGACTTGGCAAACTATATAAAAACTCAGGAAATTGGCAAGGGAATAAAATTTTAGATTCCAGCTTTGTAAGTCAATCTATTAATCCAAGATTTAAGAAAAGTCCAGAATATGGATATGGCTTTTGGTTAGGAGAATTTAAAGGCAATTCATTTTTTGCTATGAGAGGAATTCTTGGTCAATATGTTATAGTGTTCCCCGATAAAAACATAATTTTAGTGAGATTAGGAGAGAGAAATCTTGAAAAAATCAATAATCGCCCTAAAGATTTCGATATTTATATAGAGGAGGCTTTTAAAATGCTTAAATTAACATAATTTTATTTTAAATTGGAACCCTCTAAATTCCTTTCAGTAAAAAATCTTTGTATCTCTATTTCTGGTGTTTCTATTTTAAAAAACATTTCTTTTGAGTTAAAAAAAAATGAAATCTTAGGAATAGTAGGAGAATCTGGAAGCGGAAAATCTATAACAGCACTTTCTATTATTAATCTATTAAATTCAAAACATGTTATAAAGAGTGGTTCAATCAATTTCAATGGTAAGTCTATTGATTCTTTAAGTTTTATTGATTTTGAAAAAATAAGAGGAAATGAAATTTCTATCATATTTCAAGAGCCTATGAGTTCACTAAACCCTAGCATGAAGTGTGGCGAACAAATAATAGAAGTTATTTTGAATCACGAGTCTATTAACAAGGAAAAAGCAAAAAAAAGAGTTTTTAGCTTATTGGAAAAAGTTCAGTTAATTACTCCTGAGATATTTTACAATAAATATCCTCATCAGCTTAGCGGCGGACAACAACAAAGAATAATGATAGCAATGGCTATTTCGTGTAACCCTAAAGTTTTAATCGCAGATGAGCCTACAACTTCTTTGGACGGGATAGTTAAAAAAGAAATCATTAACCTTTTAAAATCAATTCAAAAAGACACAAAAATGAGTATCCTTTTTATTTCTCATGACCTTCAGCTTGTCTCGAACATAGCAAGAAATATTATGGTATTAAATAAAGGGAAAATTGAAGAAATGGGTTCAAGTAAACAGATTTTTAACTCCCCAAAAAAGAAATACACTAAGCTCTTGTTAAATTCCAGACCTCCTAAAAATTCACGTCCTAAAAGATTGCCTACAAACGAAAATCACTTCGAAGAATCTATTTTAATTACGAAACAAGACAGAGCTAAAAATCATAATAAGATTTATAAATCAACTCCTTTACTAAAAGTCAATAATCTAGAGTTCTCTTACAACAATGTCAAAATTTTAAATAATATAAGTTTTGATTTATATAAGGGGGAGTCTTTAGGGCTCATTGGCGAATCAGGCTCTGGAAAATCTACTATAGCAAAGTCAATATTAAATCTTAATAATTTTAGTAACGGTCAAATATTCTATAAAGAAAAAAATATTAAAGAAATTAATAAAAAAGAATTTAGAAAAAATATTCAATTAATTTTTCAAGACCCTTTTTCGTCATTAAATCCTGAAATATCTATCGGAAAATCTATTGTTGAGCCCATGATCTCACATAACTTGCACAAAACAATCGCTGAATCAAAAGAAAAAGCTATTTCGTTATTAGAACAGGTTAATTTGAAAAATAGCGATTTTAATAAATTTCCTCATCAATTTTCAGGGGGTCAAAGACAAAGAATAGTTATTGCTAGAGCTCTTGCATTAAATCCTAAAATATTAATATGTGATGAATCGGTTTCCGCTTTGGATGTGTCAATTCAAGCTCAAATTTTGAATTTATTAAACAATCTAAAAGAAAAATTTTCTTTTACATTTCTATTTATATCACATGATCTATCAGTTGTTAAGTACATGACCGATCGAGTAATAATATTAAACAAAGGAGTTATAGAGGAAATCAATGAGACAGATTTGCTGTTTTCTAATCCTAAAAAAAATTATACAAAAAAATTGATATTGGCTAATGACTTTTAGATTGCTTCAAAAAAGTGTTTATATTTAGCCCTTATTTATAAAAATGTCTAGAGAATTATTTTTTTCTTGGATCTTTCAACTTAATGTTATATGGTCATTTTTAGCTATAATAAGCACTTTGATTGTAATTGTTAATTCCATCTATAGTCTTATATTTAAAAGTGCTTTTAAAACATTTGACTTAAGGATTTCTTTATTTGCATTAATTTTTAATCATATTCAAATTGTTATTGGTATAATCTTGTATTTAATTTCTCCTAAATTTTTATGGTGGGAAAAAGGGTTTAATTCAGTTTTCAATAACGACAATCACAGGCGCTATTTGATAGAACACCCTTTAATTAGTTTAATAGGAGTTTTAATTATAACTTTTGGATGGTCAATTCATAGAAAATCTAATAAAAGTTCTAAGAAATTTTTAAGAATTGGTTTGTTTTATTTAATAGGATTTTTTTTATTAACATCTAAAACTTTATGGAAAGGCTATATCTAAAAAAACACTCTCAAAAAGAGAGTGTTTTAAAAATAAACTAATTATATGAAAACATTATAATTTTATATTTCTTAAAAAAATCCCAAAATTTTGTTAATCTTTAATTATGAATAAAAAGTATGGTGTTCTAGGAGGAGGGAGCTGGGGAACAGCTCTAGTAAAAATATTAACGGACAACAAGTGCTATGTTAATTGGTATGTCCGAAATAAAGAAAATGTAATGCATATAAAAAAGTATGGTAAAAATTTTACTTACTTAAGGTCTGTTAATTTTGATATAAAAAAAATACACGTAAGTGATTCTATAGAAGAAATTACACAACAGTCTGACATCATTATATTAGCCATCCCTTCTCCTTTTCTAGAAAAGGAATTATTAAAAATTCAATTTCAAATAATAAATAAAATTGTATTTTCCGCGCTTAAGGGGGTTATTCCTAAATCAAACTTAATTGTAAGCGAGCATTTAAACAGCTTTTATAATATTCCTATTACTAGAATAGGAATTATAACTGGTCCCTGTCATGCGGAAGAGGTTGCTTTAGAAAAGCTTTCCTATTTAACAGTGGCCTCTAAAAATAAATCCATTGGAGAAGAAATGAAAGGTGTTCTTACATCAAGCTACATAAGGGTGAAGTTTTCTGAAGACACAATGGGGGCAGAATATGCCTCTATGCTTAAAAACATTTATGCATTAACAGCTGGAATAGCTCATGGACTTAATTATGGAGATAATTTTCAAAGTGTTTTAATAAGTAACTCTGTTAAGGAAATGAAAAGATTTATTAATTCTATTAATAAGGTCAAGCGAGATATTAATGATTCTGAATACTTAGGTGATTTATTAGTTACTGCTTATTCGGCATTTAGCAGAAATAGAACTCTTGGAAATATGTTAGGGAAAGGCTATTCATTAAAAGCGGCTTTCTCAGAAATGTCAATGATTTCAGAAGGATATTATGCGACTAAAAATGCTTTTAATATTGTAAAAAAAAGCTCTAACGAATTTCCTATTATACATGCCACTTATGGAATCCTTTATAAAAATCTTAGTCCAAAAAAATTAATGAAAACTCTAAGTGAAAAATTAAATTAAGCCTTTAAATTGATTTAAAAATCTAACATCATTTTCGTATAAAATTCTAATATCTTCTATTTGATATAATAACATTGCTATCCTCTCTATTCCCATTCCAAAAGCAAACCCTGAGTATTCATTAGGATTGATTTTACAATTTTCTAAAACATTGGGATCAACCATCCCACAGCCCATTATTTCTAGCCACCCAGTGCCTTTAGTTATTTTATAATCAATTTCTGAATTTAATCCCCAATAAATATCAACCTCTGCACTCGGCTCTGTAAAAGGAAAATAAGAGGGTCTCAATCGTATTTTAGATTTACCAAAGAGTTCTTTTGTAAAAAACAAAAGGGTTGTCTTCAAATCAGAAAAAGAAACATTTTTGTCAATATACAATCCTTCGATTTGATGAAAAAAACAATGTGATCTTGCAGAAATATCTTCGTTCCTGTAAACTCTTCCAGGAGAAATAGTTCTAATAGGGGGTTTATTATTTTCCATGTGTCTAATCTGGACAGAAGAAGTATGCGTTCTTAGTAATAAATCTGGATTTTTATTTATAAAAAAAGTGTCTTGCATATCTCTAGCGGGATGATGCTCTGGAAGGTTTAATGCAGTGAAATTATGCCAGTCATCTTCCATTTCAGGTCCTTCAGAAATATTAAACCCTATTTTATAAAAAATATCAATTATTTTATCTCTAATAATAGATATTGGATGTCTAGATCCAAGTTCTAAAAACGAAGCAGGCCTGGTTAAGTCTTCATTAATTAAATTTAATTTTTTTTCTGGATTTATAGACTTTTTTAAATCCTCTAGTTTTTTAAAGGTTACATTTTTTAATTCATTTATTGATAGTCCATATTCCTTTTTTTCTGAATTCTGAACTTTTTTAAATTGCGTAAAATAAGAGTTGATGCAACCTTTTTTCCCTAAATATTCTATTCTGAATTTTTCTAACTCTTTTGGGTCATTTGTAAAAAATTTAGAAACTTCTTTAATTTTTTTTTGTATTTCAGCAATCATAATTAAGCATAAAATTATTTTTCAAAAGTAAGGTTTTTCAGCTATTGAATTAATTGTTTTTCTATAAAATAATTAATTACAGCCTCTTTCATTAAAAGTGTTTGTTCTCCAGATTTTAAATTCGGAAGTTTATTAATGACTTTATAGTGCGGCCAACCTTCATCGTCAGCATATTCAAATTCATAAAAACCAAAAGGCTCTAAGAGTCTACAAATAGCGACATGCATTAAATCTACTTTTTGCTCTTTATTAAATTTTTTTTCTATTTGACCTAATTCCTGAACTCCGATTAAATAAATAACATTCTCTAAATCTAGAGGTTGTCCATCATTAAATTGTTTGCTTAAAATATTTAAAACCTGAATCCATTTATATTTCAAATCGTTAGTGTTACTCATTGTTCATAATATTCAAAATTTGTAATTATCAATATACTTATATTTGTAAAAAAAAAGCATTGAATTACTTAGATATTTTTATTATTTGTGTTTTAATTTTTGGATTTATTAGAGGATTTATAAAAGGTCTTATCATGGAAATATCCTCTTTATTCGCTATTGTTTTAGGCACATATGGATCTTTAAAATTTTCTGATGTTACACTTGATTGGATTTCCTCCAATTTTTCAAATCAAATAAGTGATATAGATGATGGTTATTTAAAAATAGCTTCATTTGCCTTTACTTTTTTAGTAATTATAGTATTCGTTTCGATTATCGGCAAAGGCATTAATGGTGTTGTAAAATTGGTTGCTTTAGGTTTAATTAATAAAATTCTAGGCGGATTGTTTGGAGCTATTAAATACGTTCTTATTCTTTCTTTTTTATTTGTTTTCTTTGAAGCCCTCAACTCAACTTTGTTTTTAGTTGATGAAAGTTTTTTTGAAACAACATTACTGTATGGGTCAATTATTGAAATAGGAGATGTTTTGTTAAATTTTTTTAATTCAAACAAAGAATCAGTTAATTTTTTTAATTGATTTTAATTCAATCCAACCCTTATTACCATCGCTAATTTCAACTAAACCCCACTCGTTAAGCTCTTCTTTTATAATTACTTTTGTTCCTTCATGTAGATTAAATAGAACTTCACTTCTATAATTAGGTTCTGTTCTAAAATCTATTTTTTTTTCAAAAATTATAGCACTAACCATGTTTTTATTATTTTCAAATTTATTTATCCCATTAAAAAAAAATACAACGGAAAAACTAAAAAATATTAATGAAAGAGTAAAGTAATTTTTCTTAGATATAGTTTTAATATTTAAAAAATATAGTAGAAATGTTACTAAAAAAAGATACAAGAACACAAACCCAATCATCAACCATTGATTCACATTTAAAGTTTTCGAAACATCATTCAAAAATTCTGAAATTTGATTTTTAGGTAGATTTACTGTATTATCAATTAACATGTTTTGGGAGTAAGCCAGGTTATTTAAAACATCATTATTTTTTGGATTTAATTTTAAAGCCTTCTCAAAAAAGTATACGCTATTTGCAATATCATTTATTTTATAATATGAGTTCCCTAAATTAAAATACAAAGCTTCTGAATGTTCTCCATTTTCAATTATTAATTTAAATTGAGCAATTGCTTCTTTATATTTGCCGTTGTTATATAAATCTAATCCATTGTTGAAATACTCATTGTTATTAGTTTGTGAAAAAACTATTCCTGAAAAAATTAAATAAATTATAACAACAATTTTTTTCATACTTAAATTTGTTTGTCAATTTCTAAAATTACTTTTACTGCATTTTCATAATCATTATTAATGGCAACATTTGATGCTGGCGTATATCTAGCATAATCACAGTTTTCGATTAAACTAATGAACAGCTCAATTGAACCTGTTTGAATGTTTTTGTTTGCCAATAACCTTTTGACTTTTACTTTACTATAATCTGATGTTTCAATTGAAAATTTAGATTTTAAAAAATTATGTAAAGCTCTTTCTAATGCAACATAAAAAACATCTTTCTTGTCTAAACTTGTTTTTGCTTCTGATAAATATTTTTTAACTAATTTTTTAGCTCTTCTTGATTTATACCCTTTAATATCAGAGGCTGAAGTTGTTTTAGATTTAATAAATCCAAATAGAATAAATATAATTATCAAAGGTAAAAAAAGAAGCAAGTAAAAGGATGTTGAATAAATAAATTTTCGAGACTCAATTTTAATTAACCCTGGTTTAGTTTTTATAAACCTGAATTGACTTTTAGCTATAGGAATATTATTTGTATTAATTTTTAATAAACCTTGAGTCTCATTTTTTTGAGAAAATGAAGAAGGACCTTCTAAAACATTTATAACTATTTCTTTAGAAAAAATAGATTTATATTTCTCTGCTTGAGGATCGAAATAAACAAATTCAACAGGTGAAATTGGGTATTTTCCTTTAAACTGTGGCACTAATGTATAAGTGTCTGAAATATCCCCTGACATTCCATTTAAAGCAGTTTTTATATTTTCTTTGTGTTCTGGGTCATATTTTTCAAGAGAGCTTGGGGCTGATAGCTCAGGGGTTGAAAATAATTTTAGATTCCCCAATCCTTTAACTTTAATTGTTGCTTGTAATGATTCTGACGATTTTAATTGAGTTTTTGAAGAAGTGAATAGAATTTCGAAATTCCCAACTGCACCATTAAAATTGACTGGTGCATCTTTAGGAAGAGGCTTCACTTGAATTGACCTATTACCTGCGGTTACAGTCTTAGAAATTTGGGTGTAGATTCTGTTTCCAAAAAAATCTCTTTTATTCGTTGGCACATCAACTGAAACTTCTAGTGAAAGAGGTTTAATGTTTAATTTATCAGCTTTTTGAGGGTAAAGAACTATTTCCTTCCATATAACATAATTATAACTATCTCCTTTATATGATCCTCTTTCAATTTGAAGTCTTGGTATTTTTATATTATTTGACCAAAAATCAACGTATTCAGGACTGTCAATTTCCCCTACATTCGTTACATTAATTTGAGGGCTAAAATAGAGTTTGTATATAACCGAAATGCTCTCATTTAAATAAGGGTTGGTTTTAGAAACTTCAGCTACTAAATGTAAATTCTCGTTAACTAAATAGTTAGTATTATTGGGGTCTTTATTAATCTCAACAGATTTGTCAACTATTATCTTGACAGGCATTGTTTTATAAAGTTGATCATCAATTTCTATAGTAGCTTGACCAATTGATAAAGATCCTTTTTTTAAAGGACTTAAAAAATAAGAATAACTTTTTGAAAAAGTTCTTTTGCCATTTATCCAGGAATTACTTACTGATTGATTTGGTCCGCCAACTACTCTAAAGCCATTAAAATTTGGAGGTGAAAAATTATCTCCATCTTTATTTACTTTAAAGTCTACTCTTAGAGTTTCGTTAATCCCCAGGGTTTTTTTACTAATTACAGCTTCAAAGCTAACGTCTTGATCTTGGGCATGAATTTCAAAAGATATTACTGAAAAAAACAACAATAAAAGATTAACGCTTGTTCTCATAGTTTTATTTACCAATCTTTTTTGTTTTTCACAGGCACTCCCTTAACTTTACTCTTGTTAACCTTTTCTTGAACCTTTTTTTCTTGATTATCCATTGCTTTTAATAAGTTTTTGAGTTGCTCGGGAGATATTTTATTTTGTTGTTGCTTGTTTTTCTTGTCATTCTTTTTATCGTCCTTCTTGTCATCCTTCTTGTCGTCCTTCTTGTCGTCCTTCTTGTCGTCCTTCTTGTCATCCTTCTTGTCATCCTTCTTGTCGTCCTTCTTGTCGTCCTTCTTGTCGTCCTTCTTGTCGTCCTTCTTGTCGTCCTTCTTGTCGTCCTTCTTTTTTTTTTGTTCATTTTTCAGCAACTCTTTTGCTAAAACATAGTTATACCTTGTTTCGTCATCATTAGAATTATTAAGCAAGGCACTTTTAAAAGAATTAACAGCGCTTTGATAGTCCTTGTTTTGCATGTAAACATTCCCTAAATTATGAAAAGCTTTGTGGCGCTCCTGTTTTGTATTGGATTTTTTAATTGAAGTTTTGTATTGATTAGCTGCTTCTTGGTTTAATTGACTTTTATAAAATGAGTTGCCCAAATTATATGATGCTACATTATTTAGAGAATCAACTGAAATCGCTTTTCTGTAAAAGACTTCTGCATCTATTAAGTTATTTTCAACATACTCTAAATTCCCGTCTAACGTCATGTTGTTTGATTTTTTATTCACAATAGAATCCTGAGAGAAAATCTTTAAAGACACTATTATTAAAAAAAATACTTTATATGTTTTATTCATTAAATAAATTTAGCTTTTTTATCCAATATGTTTTTTTGTCAAAAATAAACAATTCCAAACATAGAAAAATTAAAGCAATTGCTATAAACCATTGAAATTGATCTTTATAAGCAATAAACTGCTTCGATTCAAATTCTTGTTTATCCATTTTTTTTAACTCTTCAATAATAGTATCAACCACTTCTTCTGTATTTGTGCCATCTATATAAATGCCACTACTTGAGTTAGCCAATTCTTCTAATAATTCAGGAATAAGTTTAGTAATTACCACTTCCCCCTCAAAATCCTTTTTATAAGATTGCACTATATTATTTATTTTCATTGGGATAGGAGCTCCTTTTAATGTTCCTATGCCGATCGTAAAAATAGTAATTCCTGTTGCTTCAACTATTTCAGAAATATTTTGATTTTCAAGTTCATGATCTTCTCCATCAGAAAGTATACATAAAACTCTGTTAGTTTGATTTTCATCATCATAATAATCTTTAGCTAATGTGATTGATTCTAAAATTGCTGTTCCTTGTGAAGATAACATCTCTGTGTTTAAGCTTTGAAGAAACATTTTTGCTGTGGAATAATCATTTGTAATTGGCAATATTGGTAACGCTGTAGCCGCATATGCAATAACCCCAACTCTATCTGAATTTAATTGATTAATTATTTGGGAAACCAGTCGTTTTGCTTTTTCAAGTCTATTAGGAGCAACATCTTCTGCTAACATACTTTTAGATACGTCGATTGCAAAAACAATATCAACTCCTTCTCTTTTTACTGTTTTAAGCTGAGTCCCTATTTTAGGGTTAACTAAACCTATTGATGTAAGCAGAAAAAAAAGTGTTAAAAACAGTAATTTCACTTTAGGCTTGAATAAGGAAATGTCTGGACTTAATGTTTCTAGCAATTCTTTCGATATATACTTTTTTTGAACAATACTTTTCCATCTTTTAAGAATCAAAAATCCCATTAAGATAATTGGAATTACCAGTGTTAAATAAAAATATGTGGTCTCTTCTAATTGATACATTTATATAAAACTTTTAAATAAAGTTGATCTAAGTATCCATTCCATAAAAACAAGCACAAAAGAAATTAGCACGAAAAATCTATACTTTTCTGTAGCATTAGTGTATTTAAATTCTTCTACTTCTGTTTTTTCAAGTTTATTAATTTCTTCGTAAATATCTTTAAGTCTTTTATTGTCTGTAGCTCTAAAATATAATCCTCCAGTTTTTTTTGCAATAGATTTTAACAACTCCTCATCAATTTCAACTTTTGTTAATCCAAATCTAAAGGTGCCATTGGGATTAATAGCGATTGGGGCTAAAGCATTTCCATTAGATCCTAAGCCAATTGTGTAAGTTTTAATTTCATAAGATGAGGCAAGATTTGCTGCAGTATTTGGATCAATAAATCCTGAATTATTAACTCCATCAGTAAGCAGAATAATTACTTTGCTTTTAGCCTTACTATCTTTAAGTCTGTTAACTGCTGTTGCCAGTCCCATTCCAATTGCCGTACCGTCTTCTATAACTCCATCAAACTTAATTTCTTCAAGTGATTTAATTATTATTGATTTATCAGATGTAACGGGTGTCTTCGTATAACTCTCTCCAGCATAAACTACAAGTCCAATTCGATCATTAGTTCTGTCATTTATAAATTCTTTAGCCACTTCCTTTAAAGCATCTAATCTATTTGGGCTAAGATCTTGTGCTAACATACTAGAGGAAACATCTACGGCAATTACTATATCTATCCCCATACTTGTTTTAGTTTGAGTAGAAACATCTACTATTTGCGGTCTAGACAGTCCTATAATTAACATAGTAATCGCTAAATATCGTAAAATGTCTAAAATTGGATAAATTTTAATCTTTAGAGATTTAAAATCTAAATTTCTTGTTGAAGATATTTTAAAATTAGAGCTTTTCTTTTTTGATATTTTAATATTTACAAAAATTAATAAAGGCAATAATATTAATAGCCAAAGAAGTTCAGGATTATAAAAAGTTATTTCTTGAAACATATTATTAATTTTCAAACTTTATTGATTCTTCTACTTTATTTGAAATTTGTTTTGCATAATCATTATTTCTGTCAAATATAATCTGAACATTTTGAGTACCTCCTTTATGATTAAAGGTTATACTTGAATATTCTTTTTTAATTTGAGTTCCGTTGTTTGTTGAATAATCGAAAGATCCTAAAAACTTAATTGCGGATAAGCCATTATCTAAATAAAACTCTTCTTGCATTGTTAAAATATTTTCTGCACCTATCTTTTTTAAAGAAAAAATTAAATCATCTATTAACTGCTGTGGGTCAGTCATTTTTTCTTTATCACTTGGCTTTATATTTAAAATAATATTAATTTTACTACTTAAAGAGCCCCATTCAAATTTTTGATTTTCTGTTTCTAACACCCGAATTAATGCATCTGGAGAAGAAATGGTGACAGGAAAAGCGCCATAAGTGCTGATCGTCCAGTCTTGTTTTAATAGTTTTTTAGTCGAATTTCCTATGACATTATCTTTTACATCTTGCCATCCAAAAATCATTATAGATAGAATTAGACTCAATAAAACAAGTCCCGAAATTATTCCAAAAAAAAGCTTTATGATTTTGTTTTTTTTTTGCTTATTGATTTTTTCTAAATATTCTTTGTTTTTTAAAAGCTCTAATTCTGTTGGAGCAGGGATAGCTTCTTTAGTGTCTATTAAAACTTTTTCTAAAACTTTTTTGTCTGAAAAAGCTATTTCATTTCCAGGATTTGATTTAGCAAATTTCACTAAATCTGCCGTTCTCAATACAGCTTTAAAATTAATAATTGTTTCGTTCGATAATGAAAGTTTACCTGAGTGTTTTAATAATTCTAATTTGCTAATTAACTCGTCCGTTGTGCTTTCAAGAGCATCTAAATTCACTTCTTCTTCTAAGAAATTTTTTACAATTTCCGTTAACTTAGAGTAATATAACTTATACTCGAATTGCTCTTTTAAATTACTTGATTCTAAAAGTTGTAATGCGTTTATAGCTCTCTCGAAGGGGGGTTGTGTTTTTTCATTTTCTAATTTTGAATTAAAGATTCGCTTATATAATTTCCAAATTAAAATAACTACTAAAATAATAATACCAATCACAACGTAATTTCTCCACCACCCTTCATCATTTTTATTTACTTCAATAATGTTTTTTATATCAAAAAATTTTTTACTAACTGTGTCGACCTTTACACTTAAAACATCTATCAAAATAGAATCTGAATAAAATAAAACATCGTTAATAATTATTTTAGGAGATTTTAAAAAAAATGTCCCTGGATCAAAACTTGTTAATGAAAAGTTTTTTTTTAAACTGAATTTATTTTCAAATCTTAAAGTATCCCATTCTTCTTCTAGAATTACTTCGAAAGGGGTAAAAAACTTATTAGAATCCAAAGCAACTAAAGTGAGTGTGTCGACAGTCAATTTTAATTCATATTTTATCTGTTCGCCGACTTTTATCGATGTTGTATCGACTTTAGATGATATAATTGGCAAATCTTGTGAATACAGGTTTGTATTAACACAAATCAACATTACTATAAATAGCTTTATTTTATCCACGCTTTTTAAAATAACTTAATAGTTTTTTTACATAACTTTCATCTGTTCTACACACTAACGTTCCTGCTCCATTTTTAGAAAATAATTCGTTAATTTTTTTAAAATTTAACGAGTTCTGTTTTTTATACTTGTTTCTTAGCTCTAAAGATGACGTATCTACAAGTCTAATTTTTTCTGTTTCCTGATCAAACATTGGAACCAGGCCTAAATTTGGTATAGTTTCTTCTAGTTTGTCATAAACTCTAATTCCAGTTACATCATGTTTTTTGGCAGTAACTCTTAAAATTTTTTCAAAGTCAGGAGAAATAAAATCAGATAAAATAAATGCAATTGATTTCTTCTTAATTACGCTAATTAAAAACTGCAGAGCAGTTCCAATATCTGTTTTTTTGCTTTCAGGCTTAAACTCTATCAATTCTCTGATTATTCTTAAAACATGTGTTTTCCCCTTTTTTGGAGGAATATAAAGTTCGATTTGATCAGTAAAAAGCATGAGTCCAACTTTGTCGTTGTTTTGAAGTGCTGAAAAAGCTAAAGTTGCGGAAATTTCAGTGATAATATTTTTTTTTAAAACATTCTCCGAGCCAAAAAATTCTGATCCACTAATATCTACTATCAGCATTAAAGTTAATTCTCGTTCTTCTTCAAAAACTTTTACAAATGGCTCATTATATCTTGCCGTTACATTCCAGTCTATTGTTCTTATGTCATCTCCAAACTGATAATTTCTCACTTCACTAAAAGTCATACCCCTCCCCTTAAAAGCACTGTGATATTCTCCTCCAAAAATATTATTGCTTAATCTTCTGGTTTTTATTTCAATTTTTCTTACTTTTTTTAAGAGTTCTTTTGTTTCCACTAAATAAGATTAATTAACTTTTTTAAAAAATTGATAATTTAAATTTCTACTAAGGAACTTCAACCTGATTAACAATTTTATTTATAATGTCTTCAGATGTGATGTTTTCAGCCTCAGCCTCATAGGTTAACCCTATTCTGTGTCTTAGAACATCATGAATTACAGCCCTCACATCTTCTGGAATAACATATCCTCTTTTTCTAATAAAAGCATAACAGCGAGAAGCATTTGCTAGATTAATGCTTCCTCTAGGTGAAGCTCCAAAATTAATTAACGGCTTAAGTTCTTTTAAACCATATTTTTCAGGATACCTTGTTGCAAACACTAAGTTTAAAATATATTTTTCAATTTTTTCATCCATATATACCATCCTTACAGATTCTTGAGCCTTAATAATTTCTTTAATTGTAACTACTGGTTTAATTTCTCCGAAACTATTATTAATGTTAGCTCTTACAATTTGCTGTTCATCTTCAATATTAGGATAGTCTATTATTGTTTTCAACATAAACCTATCTACTTGAGCTTCTGGAAGTGGATATGTTCCTTCTTGTTCTACTGGATTCTGAGTAGCCATAACAAGAAATGGTGGCTGAAGTTTAAAAGTGGTGTCTCCTATAGTGACCTGCTTCTCCTGCATAGATTCCAAAAGGGCAGATTGCACTTTAGCAGGAGCTCTATTTATTTCATCTGCTAAAACAAAGTTTGCGAAAATAGGCCCTTTCTTTATAGAAAAATCATTCTCTTTCATATTGTAAATCATAGTTCCCACAACATCTGCAGGAAGTAAATCTGGTGTAAACTGAATCCGACTAAAGCTGCCTTTAACAGCTTTGCTTAGTGAATTTATAGCAAGTGTTTTAGCAAGTCCCGGGACTCCTTCTAAAAGAATATGCCCTTGACCTAAAAGACCAATCAGGAGCCTTTCTATCATGTGCTTTTGACCAACTATAACTTTATTGATTTCTAACTCTAAAAGATCTATAAATGCACTTTCTTTTTGAATTTTTTCATTGATTTCTTTAATGTCAATATTTTTATTATTCTCCATTTAAATTAATTATATGTTATAAAATTACTCATTTAACTAAGGGGTTGCAATTTGAATAAAAAAAAGCATTCAAATTGTTAATAATTGGTTAAATATTAGATGAAACTAATTAAGGTTTTGTAAAAATATTCAATATTTCCTTAGGGACTAAATGATCAATTGATTCGTTTTTTGATTTTCTCTCTCTTATTATTGTTGATGAAATATCCATTACAGGAGCATTATATAAATTTACATTTGGGTGTTGAACAAGTTTACTTTTTACATTTGATAAACTGTTTCTTGGATATACACATATTTTATGTTTTAAAATATGTGTATAATTACTCCATAAGTGCAAGGTGTTTAAATTGTCTTCACCTAAGATAATTTTGAAATCAACATTTGGATTTTCTTTTTCTAAAAAAAGCAACGTATCCGCTGTATTGTATGGAGGTTCAAGATTGAATTCAACATCTGAACAAATTATTTTATCTGCTGTTTTACAAAAATTGTTGATAATTTTAAATCGGCTGTAGTAATTAGACACTTTATTTGACTGCTTAAACGGGCTTAATGGAGTAATAACTAGCCACAGTTCATTTAAGTTAAGTTCACTTAAAAAATATTTTGCTATAGCAACATGCCCATTATGTAAAGGATCAAAAGTTCCAAAAAACAATCCTACTTTTTTATTCATTGTAAGATAAATTTTTTGACAACATTAAAAGCTTTTAATCTGGCTGTATCTAAGTTGTCATTAACAATAATCTTGTCAAAATCAGTTCCTTTACTGATCTCTTTATGAGCTTTTAAAACTCTGGTCTGAATTGATTCAATTGTGTCTTTATTTCGTGATATTAATCTTCTCTGTAGCTCATCTACACTTGGAGGTTTAACGAAAACAGAAATCGCTTTAGATTTGAAATATTGTTTTAGTTTTAGTCCTCCATGCACATCAATATCAAAAATGACATTACGAGTTTTTAGTAACTCTTCTGCTTCTCTTTTTAAGGTCCCGTAAAAAACATTCTCGTATACTTCTTCAAACTCTAGCAATTCTTTGTTTGTAATAAGGTTTTGGAACTCTAAAATTGTTTTAAATAAATAATCTACCCCTTCTGTTTCCCCTTCTCTTTTTTTTCTTGTTGTAGCTGAAATTGAAAAAGCCAAATTCAAATCATTTTGATCTAATAAATGCTTAACCAACGTGGTTTTACCGCTTCCAGATGGGGCAGAAAAAATAATACATTTTCCTTTAGACATTACAAAACATTAAGAAGTTGTTCTTTAATTTTTTCCAATTCATTTTTCATTTCAACCACAGCCTGCTGCATTAATAAATTATTGGATTTTGATCCAATAGTGTTAATTTCTCTGCCTATTTCTTGACTAATAAAAGTCAATTTTTTTCCTTTTTCAATTTGACTTTCATTAACTGTGGTTTTGAAATAAACCAAATGATTTTTTAATCTAACTAATTCTTCATTAATGTCAAGTTTTTCTAAATAATAAATTAATTCTTGTTCAAATCTATTTTGATCTATCTCTATTTTGAGATCTGATAAGTTTTTCTTTAACCTTTTTTTAATTGAGTTAATTCTGTACAGAGATAACCCTTCTATTTGTGTCAGTTTTTCCTGGATTATACCTAAATTAAATAGGAGGTCTATTTCTAAAGAATTTCCTTCTTGAGTTCTAAAGTCAATTAATTCTTTAATTGCATTTTTAATTAAATTTTTTATACTTTCATCCAACTTCTCATCAAGATTAGGATGATTGTTTTCAATAGAATTTGGAAGTGTAATTGCAATTTTTAAAAATTCTGTACCAATTCCAGATGTTATCTTTTGTAAATCTTTAATGTAAGATTTAATAACATCATGATTTAAATTAGCACTAAAACTGTTTTCTGAAATTTTAAAATTAATCTTAAGATCAACCTTCCCTCTTTTCAAAGAATTAGTCAAAATTGACCTTATATCACTCTCAATATTTCTAAATATTGGATTTAAATTGTAATTAAGATCTAAATTTTTACTGTTTAGAGATTTAATGTCTAAAGATATCTTTCCAAATTCAGAGTCTAATGAAGCATGTCCAAAACCAGTCATCGATTGTATCATGCTGTCAAAGTTACAAAAAACTGATTCTTTAATCAGCTATTTTTCTAATCCAAATATTTCTAAAGCTTAAAGGTAAAGAAGGGTGATCTTGAAGAACTAGCGGCAAGTTTCCGTGTGAGTTGTATTTTGGCAAGCCAACATTAGTAGTAGCTCCTTGAACTTCTACATGATTTTGTATTAATACTCCATTTTGAAATACCGTAAAAAAGGCTGGTTTAATTAATTTTTTCTTATCAAATACTGGAGAATTGAAAATTACATCATAGGATTGCCACTCACCAGGTTTTTTACTTGAATTTACCATTGGAGAGTGTTGTTTGTAAATAGCTCCTGCTTGACCGTTAACATAAGTTGGATTTTCATAACTATCTAAAATTTGGAGTTCGTATTGTTGCTGTAAAAACACTCCGCTATTTGAATTATATTGCGGTTTTTTATTTCTAATTCCTTTGCTAGTTTTCCATTCAACATGTAACTGTACGGATCCATATGATTCTATAGTTTTAATTCCGCCTGTCCCATTTATAACCGTCATAGAGCCATCGCTATTAATTTTCCACTTAGGAATTTCATTTGAATATTGTGTTACCCAATTGGAAAAATCTTTGCCGTCAAAAAGAATTATAGCATCACTAGGTGCCACATTAAAATCACTGGCATTTATTTTAACTGGGATAGGGCTCCAAATTTCTGTTGCAGTGGACTCATCTTGAGAAAATCCTAAAAAAAAATTTATTAATAAAATCCCCGAAACTAATTTATAAATAGACATAAAATTTAATTTATAGTGTTCTAAAATATTCTGCCAAAGCACGTGCTTGGTCTTCAGTTATGTTTTGATTTAACATCATTATATTATTATACTCATTTAACAGCTCCATAGCTATTGGATCCTCTTTTAACATTTCATCAGGATTTAGAATAATGTTCATAACCCACTCCGGACTTCTCCTTTCGTAAATCCCCTTCATTGGAGGCCCAATTAATCTTCTATTAATATTGTGACATGCAGCACACTTAGAGTTAAAAATATTTTTTCCGTTTTCAACTAAAATTAGATCTGTTTTTTCTGAAAATACAAGTTTTTTAACAGGGCCAATTCCTTTATTATTTAAATCAATAGGTGTTTCTTTTATTTCTTTTGAAACAACTTGAGTTGGAGACTGATTTCTTTGATATGTAAATTTTTTAGGTCCTTTTTTTTCATTTCCACAACCCAAAATCAATGCTAAGAAAATGTAAAAAAATAGTTGATTAATTTTCATTTTAATAATTTAATTAAAAGATACAAAATTCGTTAATAATATGTGTTTTATTTAGCTTAACTCACAATTTATCTAGTTCAATTTTGGCTTTTAAAACCGTTTCTTTAGAATTTCCAATAAAAAGCCTTTTTTCAATAATTAATATTGGTCTTTTCAAAAAACTATAATGCTTTAACATTAGCTCTTTATATAGTTCTTCTGTTATGTTGTTTAGATCTTTTTTAATGTCCCTAAATAGTAGTGCTCTTTTATTAAACAGCTTTTCGTAACTTTTAGAAATTGAATACATATATTCTAACTCCTTTAAACTTATTGGAGTTTTTTTTACATCAACCTGTTTAATAGAGTCATTCAATTTCCATGTATTAATAATATTTTTACAAGTAGAGCAAGTAGATAAATAATATATTCTGTTCATGTAAATATAAAACTATAAGATTATTTTCAGAAAATATATATTTGTATTATTAATTTATGTTATCTGTCTAAAAAAGAAATGAAATTCAATACTAAAACTATTCATGGGGGTCAAATTCCTGAAAAGGGTTATGGCGCGGTTATGCCACCAATTTACCAAACCTCTACCTATTCTCAGTCAAGTCCCGGAAAACATCAAGGTTATGAATATAGCAGAACCCATAACCCAACTAGACATGCCTTAGAAAGTTCGTTAGCTAGTATAGAAAACGGACAGTTTGGATTAGCTTTCGGTTCAGGTTTAGCCGCTATAGATGCTGTTTTAAAGTTGTTTAAGCCAGGAGATGAAATTATTTCTACTAATGATTTATATGGTGGTTCATACAGACTGTTTACTAAGTTGTTTGAAAAATATGGTCTTAAGTTTCATTTTACTGATATGCAAGATATAAATAATGTTAAATCCCTAATAAGCGTAAAAACACAAATGATTTGGGTCGAAAGTCCTACTAACCCAATGATGAGTATCGTTGATATTAAAGGGTTAAGCAAAATAGCTAAGGCTAATAAAATATTATTAGCAGTGGACAATACTTTTGCTACTCCCTTTTTACAAAAACCCATAGAGTTAGGAGCTGACATAGTAATGCATTCGGCAACAAAATATTTAGCAGGTCATAGCGATGTTGTATTGGGAGCTTTGGTGACCGATAACGAAGAAATTGCAAATCAACTTTATTTTATACAAAATGCAAGTGGAGCAATTTGTGGCCCTATGGATAGTTTTTTAGCTCTCAGAGGGATTAAAACCCTTCACGTAAGAATGGCCAGACATTGTGAAAATGCAAAACAAATTGCTTTTTTTTTAGAATCTCACCCAAAGATTGAAAAAGTATTTTGGCCTGGCTTTACGTCTCATCCAAATCATGATATCGCAAAAAATCAAATGAATGATTTTGGAGCAATGATTTCTTTTACAACAAAAGGTAATAATTATAAAGATGCTATACATATTGTAGAAAATTTAAAAATATTCACATTAGCTGAATCTTTAGGAGGTGTAGAAAGTCTTGCTGGACACCCCGCGTCGATGACTCATGCTTCAATACCTAAAGATCAAAGAGAATTATCTGGCGTTGTAGACTCCTTGATTAGGCTTAGTGTTGGCATCGAAGATGTTGAAGATTTAATTGAAGATCTAAAACAAGCGATAGGCTAAAAATCGCATTTATTTGAGTTAATTGTTTTAAATTTAGAAAAGAAATTGTAAGCATTAAATTAATCCATTTTATTATGAAAAAAGATATTGAAAATTTTATAGCTGAAATTGATAAGAAAAACTCGCATGAACCTGAATTTATGCAAGCGGTTAGAGAGGTCTCGGAAACACTTATCCCATACATTATTTCAAAAAAAATATATCACGGGAAAAATATTTTAATGAGAATGGTTGAACCTGAAAGAGTTCTTATGTTTAGAGTGGCTTGGGTTGACGATAAAGGAGAGATCAGAGTGAATAGAGGTTACAGAGTACAAATGAATTCTGCTATTGGACCATATAAAGGAGGATTAAGATTTCATCCTTCAGTAACCTTAAGTATTTTAAAATTTCTGGCATTTGAACAAGTTTTTAAAAACAGCTTGACTACTCTTCCAATGGGCGGAGGAAAAGGAGGGTCAGATTTTGATCCAAAAGGCAAAAGTGATGGTGAAATAATGAGGTTTTGTCAAGGATTTATGACAGAGCTTTATAGATATATTGGCCCAAATACCGATATTCCCGCTGGAGATATTGGAGTTGGAGGAAGGGAAATAGGCTATATGTTTGGTCAATATAAAAAACTGAAAAAAGAGTTTACAGGCGTTCTTACAGGAAAAGGTCTTTCTTGGGGAGGCTCGTTAATAAGACCTGAGGCTACTGGTTATGGGGCTGTTTATTTTGCAGAAAACATGCTCAATCACGTAAACAACTCCATTAAAGGAAAAACAGTTGTGATTTCTGGTTCTGGAAATGTAGCACAATACGCCGCTGAAAAATGTATTCAACTTTCTGCTAAAGTAGTTTCACTTTCTGATTCATCAGGTTCAATTTATGATTTTGATGGAATTAATCAAGAAAAATTAAACTTTGTCATGGACTTGAAAAACAATAAAAGAGGAAGAATTTACGAATATGTAAAAAAATATCCTAAAGCAAAATTTTTCAAAAGTCAAACCCCGTGGAACTTTGCGTGCGATATTGCCATGCCATGTGCGACACAAAATGAATTAAAATTAAAAGATGCTGAAATCTTAATAAAAAACGGATGTATCTGTATTAGTGAAGGTGCTAATATGCCTTGTGAGCCCGACGCTATAGCTGTCTTTAAAAATCATAAAATATTGTATGCTCCGGGGAAAGCTTCAAATGCTGGAGGAGTTGCTGTTTCTGGACTTGAAATGGCCCAAAACTCTCTTCGATACAGTTGGAGCAGAGAAGAGGTCGATAGTAAATTAAAAGATATAATGAAAAACATTCATGAAGCGTGCTTAACTCATGGTGATGAAAACGGTTATGTTAATTATGAGAAAGGCGCGAATATTGCTGGTTTTATAAAGGTAGCAGATGCCATGTTAGCTCAAGGTGTAGTTTAATCTATATTTTTTAATTCCGTCAAATTATTCTAACATGCTAGTATCGACTGAAGCTATTGTATTAAGCTATATAAAATATTCTGAAACTAGTATAATTGTTAAGTGTTTTACTGAATCTGACGGATTAAAATCCTACTTAATTAAAGGAATCCGGTCAATCAAAAAAAAAACAATAAACATTGGTTTTTTTCAACCATTAACAATCCTAGAAATAGATGCTAACCACAGAAATAAAGGGACCCTTGAAAGTATTCATTCTGCCAAAATAATAGAACCCTATAAAACCATTCATATTGATATTTTTAAAAATACAATAGTGTTGTTTCTTTCTGAAATTTTATCAAAAAGTATTAAAGAAGAAGAAGAAAATAAATCTCTTTATAGTTTCATAAAACTTTCAATAAAGTGGTTAGATTCTTCTGAAAATTTTATGAATTTCCATATTCATTTTATCACAAAACTATTGAAACACTTAGGGGTTTCGCCCGATACATCACTTGCAGAACTTAGTGGTTTTGATATTATAAATAGTGTCTTCTGTAACCCCTCCAAATCTGAATATTGTATTCAAGGAAGTGTAATCAGACATTTCAAAGAGTTTTTAGGCACAAATTTTGATACAATATTAAAAAATGTTGATTCTTCATTTAAAAGAAAAGAATTGCTGGAATTTTTAATGAAATATATGCAGTTACATTTGCCTGAATTTAAAAGACCTTTATCACTTAATATTATGTATGATCTTTTTAAAAAATAGGGACATATTGGCAATTACTTTTTGCCTAGTTTATTTGAATATTTTTTCACAAAAATTAATTGTGATAGATGATCAAGATAATTCTAAGATTCATAATGTTTCCGTTTATAACACACAAAAAACAATATCTGTCCTTTCAGACGTTGAAGGAGCTTTAGACCTTTCTAAATTTAACAAAAACGACACTCTTATTTTTAGTCATTTGTCTTATGAAAAACTTTTTATCTCTAAGTCAAGTTTTACAATAGACAATTCGATTTTGTTTATGAGTTCCAATACACAAAAATTAAATGAAATTATTTTGTCTGTTGCACGAAATAAAGAGGACAAGCAAAAAATATCTAAACAGGTTTCCTTGATTACTTCTAAAAATTTAGATTTAGACATGCCTCAGACATCAGCAGATTTATTACTTAACGCTAGTGGAATTAGAGTTCAAAAATCACAAGGAGGAGGAGGAAGCCCCGTGATTAGAGGTTTCGAGGCTAATAGGGTTTTACTAGTAATTGATGGGGTCAGAATGAATAATGCTATTTATCGATCTGGTCATCTTCAAAACTCTATTTCCGTAAACCCTAATAGCTTAGAGAGGACTGAAGTGATTTATGGCCCATCATCAGTTGGATATGGCTCAGATGCCCTAGGAGGGGTAGTGCATTACTATACAAAAACTCCTAAAATTAATAATGTAAAAAAATGGACAATTCAAGCGTTGTCTTCATTTAACCCCAGACTTCATAACACTGTTCAGAATTTAGATTTTGAACACAGCGAAAAAAAATGGGCAAGCTATACTAATCTTTCTTTTTCCAAATTTGGAGACATAATAATGGGCTCCCAAAGAAATCATGGATTTAAAGATTGGGGCTTAGACAACTATTATTTAGATCCTAATATCTTTAACGAGTTTAAAATTAAAAATTCTAATCCGAAAATTCAATTAAACACATCGTATCACCAGTTTGATTTTATGCAAAAATTTAATATTATGCTGTCTGAATCATCTAATCTCGTTTTGAACTTTCAGCATTCTAAATCATCTGATATAACTAGATTTGATAAACTTAATGAAATTAAAGACGGAGATTACAAGTATTCTGGTTGGTGGTACGGTCCACAGAAAAGAACAATGATTTCGTCTGCTATAAATTTTTCGAAAAAGAAAAAGCTAAGTGATAAAGTAAAACTGTTGTTTGCATATCAAAAAATTGGGGAATCTCGTCACTTTAGAAAATTTCAAGAACTTTCTAAACATAATCAAATAGAAAGTTTAAATGTTTATTCAATAAATTCAGATTTTATTAAAAATAATTCCAATAACTCTTCTTTAGCTTACGGATTTGAATATATTTTTAACAATATTAACTCTATGGCTTACATCAGTAATTATAATGCAGGCTCTTCAAATGAATTAATAGAAATTGGCAACACATATAATATTCCCACAAGATACCCAAGTGACGAGGGTCATTACGGAACTGCTGCTGCTTATTATGAATACAGAAAAGATCTATCCCCTAAGTCTAATGTAAATATGGGTATGAGATATACTAATACTCAATTAAGAGCCAAATGGAATGATCAAGTTATAATAAATGCTAATATTTCCGATATTCATTCTCAAAATTCTTCTTTAACAGGCTGTATTGGCTATGTACTAAGGCCAGATAAAAATTGGCAAATTAACGCCAATTTTTCAAGTGGTTTTAGGGCTCCTAATATTGATGATATTGGAAAGATTAGAGAGAATAGGGGGGTGCTTACAGTACCAAATGCTAAGCTTATGCCAGAATACGCGTACAATACCGAATTGGGGTTTTATAAGTTTTTTAATAAAAAACAAAACTCCATTTCTTTGAATACATATTACACTCATATTTCTAAACATATTACAAGAGATTATTTTAAAATTCTAAGTGACACTTCAACAGATGATGATTCAACTATTATTTTTAATTCTGTAGAAGTGATTACTATGGCTAATGTTAATAAAGGGAGCGCGTATATATATGGTAGCACTATAGACCTAAAATTAAGTATGTCTAATAATTTATTTTTTAAAGGAAGTCTAACCTTTACTGAAGGAGGAAGTGTGCAAAATGATCACCCACTTCCTTCAATTTCTCCATTATTTGGGCATTTCAACTTAAAACTAAGGCTAAACAAATCTGAGATTAAATTAGCTTACAGGTTTTCCAATTCAAAAAATCCTAATGAATATAGCTTAGGGGGAGAAGATAATTTAGAGGAAACCCCTGAAATTTACAAAGGATTAGACTCCTACTATTATGGAACGCCTTCCTGGAGTGTTTTAAAACTTTCTTCTTCTTATGAGTTTTCTAACAAATTTAAAGCAAACATCATTTTAGATAACCTTTTCGATTTACATTATAGAGAGTTTGCTTCTGGGATTTCTGCTCCAGGAAGAAATTTAAACCTAGTTTTAAGTTATAAGTTCTAAGTTTAAAAATTTCATCTAAAATAGTTACTTTCGCTTCTTAGCAAATTTAGATTTAATCAAATGGCATTTAAAGAATACAAAGGTTTAAATTTATCACAAGTTGCTGATGAAGTTCTTGTAGATTGGGAAAAGAACAATTCTTTTGAAAAAAGCATCAGCATAAGAAAGGGAGCTCCCAAATTCATTTTTTATGAAGGACCTCCTTCAGCAAATGGAATGCCTGGTATTCATCATGTCATGGCAAGAAGCATAAAAGATATTTTTTGTCGTTATAAAACCTTAAAAGGATTCGAAGTTAATAGAAAGGCGGGTTGGGACACGCACGGTCTTCCAATTGAGCTTAGTGTTGAAAAAGATCTGGGAATAACAAAAGAAGATATTGGAACTAAAATTTCTGTAGAAGATTATAATAAAGCTTGTAAAAAAGCTGTGATGAAGTATACTGATGTATGGAATGATCTAACTAAGAAAATGGGTTACTGGGTTGACACAGAAAATCCATATGTAACTTATAAATCAAAATATATTGAAACTGTATGGTGGCTCTTAAAGCAACTTTACGATAAAAAATTGATTTATAAAGGCTATACCATACAGCCATATTCTCCAAAAGCTGGTACAGGATTAAGTTCTCATGAATTAAATCAGCCAGGCACTTATCAGGACGTTACTGATACGACGGTAATAGCTCAATTTAAAGCAATAACCCAAACTCTTCCAAGTCAATTAAGATCATTTGATTCCGTTTATTTTTTAGCCTGGACAACAACTCCGTGGACACTTCCTTCAAACACAGCTTTAACAGTTGGAAAAAAAATCAATTACGTTTTAATTTCAACTTTTAATCAATATACTTTTGAACCAGTTAATGTAATCCTTGCTAAGGACTTAGTAAGTAAGGTTTTTAAAAATAGTTTTATTCAAGTCGACAATAAACTTGAATTAAAATTTGATCCAAAATCAAAAAATAAAATTCCGTTTATAATTGAAAAGTCATTTATTGGAAATGATTTAATTGATGTTAAATACGAACAGTTGTGGGATGGAGCTCCATTACCTTATGAAAACTCTCAAAATGCCTTCAGAGTTATTGCGGGAGATTTTGTAACTACTGAAAACGGAACCGGAATAGTTCATACTGCACCAACTTTTGGCGCTGATGATGCAAAAGTTGCTAAAATGGCTAGCCCTGAAATTCCCCCTCTTTTAATTTACAATGAAAATCAACAGCTAGTTCCACTTGTTGATTTACAAGGTAAATTTCGAAAAGAGCTTGGAGAACTTGGAGGAAAATATGTTAAAAATGCTTATTACCCAGAAGGAGAAGCTCCGGACAAATCTGTAGATGTTGAAATAGCTATAAGGCTAAAAGAAGAAAATAAAGCTTTCAAAGTAGAAAAATACGTACATAGCTACCCTAATTGTTGGAGAACAGACAAGCCCGTGCTGTATTACCCATTAGACTCTTGGTTCATTAAAGTAACTGACAAGAAGGACGTTTTGAACAAACTAAATAATTCTATAAACTGGAAACCTAAATCAACAGGAGAAGGAAGATTTGGAAATTGGCTTTTAAATGCAAATGATTGGAATTTATCCAGGTCTAGGTATTGGGGAATTCCTCTTCCTATTTGGAGAACCGAAGATTCTAAGGAGTCTACAATAATTGGTTCAATGGAAGAATTAAAAAAAGAAATTTCCAAAGCAGTTTCTTTAGGGTTCATGACTTCAGACCCATTTGAAAGTTTTGAAGTCAATAATATGACTGACTCAAATTATGATCAAATTGATTTACACAAAAATGTTGTTGATCAAATTATTTTATCATCTAAAAGTGGAGAAAAAATGTTTCGTGAATCCGATCTAATTGATGTTTGGTTTGATTCTGGATCGATGCCGTATGCTCAATGGCATTATCCATTTGAAAACAAAGCAATGATAGACAATAATGAAGCTTTTCCGGCTGATTATATTGCAGAAGGAGTTGATCAAACTAGAGGGTGGTTTTATACTCTACACGCTATTAGTTCAATGGTTTTTGATTCTGTAGCATACAAAAATGTTATTTCAAATGGATTAGTTCTTGATAGAAATGGCCAAAAGATGTCTAAAAGATTAGGTAACGCTGTTGATCCCTTTAAAACCATATCAGAATTTGGGCCTGACGCTACAAGGTGGTATATGATCAGCAATGCAAATCCTTGGGATAATTTAAAATTTGATTTAGAAGGCATTCAAGAAAGTAAGCGTAAATTTTTTGGAACTCTTTATAATGTTTATTCGTTTTTTGCTTTATATGCTAACATTGATGATTTCACATACTCTGAAAAAGATATTGATCACGATAAAAGACCCGAAATGGATAGGTGGATTTTATCTGAGTTAAATTCATTAATCATTGAAGTTGATGATCATTATTCAAACTACGAGCCTACTAGAGCTGCAAGATCTATCTCAAAATTCCTTCAATTATACTTAAGCAACTGGTATGTTAGACTGTCTAGAAGAAGGTTTTGGAAAGGCTCATATAGTGACGATAAAATTAGTGCCTATCAAACACTCTACACTTGTTTAGTCGAAATTTCTAAAATATCCTCTCCAATTGCTCCTTTCTATATGGACCGATTATACCTTGACTTATCTGCCAACACTAATTCGAGTTTGTTCGATTCTGTTCATCATTCTGATTTTCCTAAAAGCAATACCAATTTTATTGATATTGATTTACAAAAGAAAATCAGAAAAGCTCAAACTATTTGTTCTCTAGCACTTTCTTTAAGAAAAAAAGAAAAAATAAAAGTTCGTCAGCCACTTTCAAAAATAATGATTCCTTATTTTTCTAATGATGAGAAATTAGAGTTAAATGAAATTTCGGATTTAATTAAATCTGAAGTTAATGTCAAAAAAATTGAATTAATCAGCAATTCTTCTGCAATTTTAGTTAAAAAAGTAAAGCCTAATTTTAAAACTTTAGGACCTAAATTAGGCAAGACTCTTTCCTTGGCAACTGTTATAATAAAAGATTTCAACAATAATGATATTCAAAAGATAGAAAATGGAGAGTCTATTACTATAGTCGTTAATTCAGAAATGATCACTCTTGAATCAACAGATTTAGAGGTGGTTTCTGAAGATATAGAGGGCTGTTTAGTCGCTTCAGAAAGCAATATTACTGTTGCTTTAGATATTACTTTAAACGAAGAATTAATAAATGAGGGTATCTGTAGGGAGCTCATTAATCGAATTCAAAATTTAAGAAAAGAAACCGGACTACTAGTCACAGATAAAATTAATTTGAAAATTCAGAAGGATAATATAATTGAAAAAGCTATTTTTGAAAACAAAGCTTACATTCTTAGTGAAACTCTAACTCAAAATTTAGAATTTGTAAATGTTTTAAATGAGGGTTTAGAAATAAAATTTGATAACATTAACACCAAAATTAGTATAAATAAAATTTCATAATCATGGAAACCACAAGATATTCTGACAAAGACTTACAGGATTTTAAATCTATAATTGAAAATAAAATAGTAAAAGCTAAAAGTGATTTAGAGTTAATTAAAAGTGCCTATATGAATAATGGAAATAATGGCACAGAAGATACTTCTCCAACCTTTAAAGCTTTTGAAGAGGGTTCCGAAACCATGTCTAAAGAAGCAAACACTCAGCTTGCTATAAGACAAGAAAAATTCGTTCGAGATTTAAAAAGTGCTCTTATTAGAATTCAAAACAAAACCTATGGTATTTGTAGAGTTACTGGGAAATTAATAAACAAAAAAAGATTAGAACTAGTGCCACATGCCACTTTAAGTATAGAGGCTAAAAATCTTCAAAAATAAAATTCATAGATCTACTAATAATTTGTTTTAAAGTCTATGAATTTAAAAAAATCTTTACTGATAATTTTATTGATTTTAGCAGTTGATCAAGTATCTAAAATTTATATAAAGCTTCATTTTCCCCTTACTCTTTATGGGGAAACAGCTCTTTTGAATTGGGGGTGGTTTAAAATTTTGTTTATAGAAAATAAAGGGATGGCATGGGGAACTAAGATCAGTGATATTATTCCCTTTATAGATGAAAGAAATGGAAAATTAATGCTTACACTATTTAGGGTATTTGCTGTTTCGGGGTTTTTTTATTGGCTACATGATTGTATTAAAAACAATGCTAGCAAATTACTTATAATTTGTATTTCTTTAATTTTAGCAGGCGCTATTGGTAATATTATTGACTCTATTTTTTATGGTTATTTATTTACTGATAGTTATTATAATGTAGCTTCTTTTAATCCAGGAAATGGTTATGAAACCTTATTTCATGGCAATGTTGTTGACATGCTTCAATTTCCAATGTTAACTTGGGAGTGGCCAAATTGGCTTCCTTTTGTAGGTGGTGAAAGCTTTACTTTTTTTGAACCTGTATTTAACATCGCAGATACCGCTATTAGTACTGGAATTGGAATAATGCTCGTCTTTAATAAAAGAATTTTTCCTTAAAACTTATATGTTTTTTTGGGGGTTATACAGTAGTCCATTTTAACATCACTTTGGATTATGTCTTCAATTTTTTCAATTGGATCAAAAAAAGACAATCCAATTTTAATAGTATTTGAGGAACACTTTTTTAATAATCTGTCGTAATAGCCCCCGCCATAACCTACTCTATGTCCTGTTTTGTCAAAACAAATTAAAGGAATAAAGACAACATCCAGTTGATTTTCACTAATCTCAATCCCTGATTTTGGCTCTGAAATCCCATGTTTATTAATTGTCAACAAAGTAGCATCCGTAAGAAGATAATTAGTAATTGTCTTGTTTTTAAAATTTGTTTTAGGCAAAACTACATTCTTGTCCTTTCCTTGAATAATCTGAATGATTAACTTGGTGTCTATTTCATTATTGATCTCTATTGGGAAAAAAACATGATAATTACTGTAATCCCAAATGTTCAATTGCAGACATCTATTTGCAATCTCAAAACTTAAGTCTTGACTCTTTTTTTGATCTAGAGAATTTCTTTTTTTCTTATAAAGAGCCCTTAAATCTTCCTTTAACACTATTTTTGTATTTTAAATTTATTTCCTTTGTATATCATATAAGGCATTGGAATAAGTATTGAAATTAAATATCCTATAGATGCAGTCTTCTCATCAAAAACAATATAAAGAGTTAAGTAAATTAACGTGCTATAAATAGCCAGGTTTATAAAAAACTTTTTGAAAAATATAAGATAATTTTTAATATCAAAAGACTCTTGCTCTTTCTTTGACATGGTATTATAACCTGCCAAAAGATCCCTTGCATTATCTTCGTTTGTTATATAAGCAACTCCAATAAAACATATGTTTGTAATAATTAATCCTAGCAGCATTTCCATATATAATTTAATAAATGTTTAAAGTATAAATGTAAAAATAAAAGAATTATTTTAGTCAAGTGATTAATTCATCCATAAAATTAGAACTCTCCACAATGCCTAGCTTGCCAGGCGTGTATCAATTCTTTGATAGTTCTAACAAAATAATCTATATAGGAAAGGCAAAAAATTTAAAAAAAAGAGTGGTTTCTTATTTTCAAAAAAACTTGAACTCCCAGAAGACAAAAAATTTAGTTAAAAACATTTTTGAGATTAAACACGTAGTAGTCTCTTCTGAATCTGATGCCCTTCTTTTGGAAAGTTCTTTAATTAAAAAATATCAGCCTAAATATAATATTCTACTAAGAGATGACAAAACATATCCGTGGATTGTTATTAAAAATGAAGCTTTTCCAAGAGTAATTACAACTAGAAAAATAGAAAAGGATGGTTCAGAATATTTTGGGCCTTTCACAAATTATAAAACTGTAAGAATGATAATGAACATGTTCTCGGGGTTATACTCTCTTAGGACATGCGCTTATGATCTTGCTAAAGAAAAAGTTGATAGTAAAAAATATAAAGTGTGTTTAGAATATCACATAGGCAACTGTTTAGGTGGTTGTGAAGGCCTTCAAAAAGAAAACGATTATAATAAGTGTGTTTCCAATATTAGAGATTTTCTAAAAGGGAATCTATCAACTTCTATAAATTATTTTAGAACTGAAATGAAGATTGCTTCTGACTCACTTGACTTTGAGAAGGCACAGTCATTAAAAGAAAAAATTACACTTTTATTAAACTATCAATCTAAATCAACAATCGTTAGTTCCTCCTTAAATAATATTGATGTTTTTAGCATTCAATCAGATTCTACTCATGCTTATGTAAATTATCTTCAGGTAGCTTTTGGAAGAATTGTTCGTTTTCATAACCTGGAAATTAAGAAAAAATTAGATGAAAGCGATGAAGAATTGTTATTGCTTTCTATAGTAGATCTTAGAAATACATTTAATTCAAATAACAAAACAATCATTTCTCTTTTTGATTTTAAAAAAGTAATTCCAGCAAAATTTGTAATTCCAAAAGTTGGGGAAAAGAAAAAATTACTTGATTTATCACTAAAAAATGTTTCTTTATTTAAGCTAGAAAAGCTAAAACAAGTTCAAATTGTAGATCCAGAAAGGCATTCTAAAAGAATTTTAAATCAAATGGCGGTTGACTTAAGGCTTCAGGATAATCCAGTTCATATTGAATGCTTTGATAATTCTAATATTCAAGGCTCAATCCCAGTAGCTGCTTGTATAGTTTTTAAAAATGCAAGAGCTTCAAAGAAAGATTATAGGCATTATAACATAAAAACTGTTGAGGGTCCAGATGATTATGCGTCTATGGAAGAGGTTGTATACAGGCGATATAAAAGATTAATAGAAGAAAAAATTTCTTTGCCAAATTTGATTATAATTGACGGTGGCAAAGGTCAGTTAAGCTCCTCAATACTGGCTTTAAAAAAGTTAAATCTTGATAAAAAAATAGCCATTTTAGGTATTGCCAAAAGATTAGAAGAAATTTATTATCCAAATGACCCCATCCCTCTTTATCTTGATAAAAAATCTGAAACTTTAAGACTTATACAGCAAATGAGAAATGAAGCTCATCGATTTGCTATTGCTTTTCACAGAAATAAAAGAAGCAGTCTAGCTCTTAATTCTTCACTAGACGGTATTGCAGGAATTGGTGAAAAAACAAAAATTTCTCTTTTAAAAAAGTTTAAATCTTTAAAAAAAATCAAAGAACTCCCCTTAGAATCGCTGATTTCAGAAATAGGAGAATCCAAGGCAAAAAAATTAATGTCTTTTTTAAATTCAACCCATTAGTATTTTATACTTTTGTAGAGGTATGCGTTTTAAATATTTTTTTGTTTTCTTTATTTTCTTTTATTCTAAAGCTCTAATAAGCCAAGAATATAAAGGAATTAAAGCTCCTTTTTTAAACTCCTCAAATGATTCTTTTAAAAAAGGAGAATGGTTAAAGTTCAGATTACATTATGGGTTTTTTAACGCTAGTTATGCCTCGCTTAGCTTAGAAGAAGAAATTTTAAAAAATGAAGTTATATATAAAGCTACAGCTATAGGAAGAACCACGGGCATTGCAAGATTCTTTTTTAAAGTAGACGATATTTATGAAACTTACTTTAATAAAACTCACGTTAAACCCTTAAGGTCAACTAGAAATATATCTGAAGGTGGTTACACGAAAAATGTTGAAATTAATTACGATTATTTAAATAACACTGCTAATATCACTGACATTAAAAACTCTAAATTAAGTTCTGTTTCCATTCAGAAAAATGTTCAAGACTTGATTTCCACTTTTTATTATTTAAGGAATCACTTTGATATAGGAAATTTAAAAAAAAATGATTTTATAAAAATCATTATTTTTTTTGATGCAGATAATTATGACTTTAAAATGCAATTTTTAGGTTTAGAAGATGTTGAAACAAAATTTGGAGTTGTTAATTGTTTTAAGTTCAGACCTTACATTGAATCAGGAAGAGTTTTTAAAGACAGTGAAAGCTTAACACTTTGGGTAAGTAACGATCGCAATAAAATTCCTATTAAAGTCAAAGCCGGACTAAGAATTGGTTCAATCGAAGCTGATTTAGAGCAATTTAAGGGCCTGAAGTTTCCTTTTAAAATAAAAATTAATGAATAGATTTTTTTATATAATTATTGCTTTTATTTTTTTTACATCTTGTAAAAACGAATCTAATGAGAAAACCCCTGTCGTTGTTAAGGAAAAAATTATTACCCAATTCGGATATACATTAAACGATTTTCACGTGTTAAAAGATACGGTTGTAAATGGAGATTCTTTTGGTTCAATATTAGAAAAAAATAATCTTTATTACCCTCAGATTTACAACATTGTTCAAAAGGCTAAACAAGTTTTTGATGTAAGGAAAATTAATATTGGAAAACCTTATACCGTTCTGTTTTCTAAAGACTCTTTAAAAATTCCTAAGGTATTTATATATCAACCTAATCTGATTGATTATGTCTTAGTCTCTTTAACCGATTCTTTGTGGGCTGAAAAAAAATCTAAAGCTGTTAAGTTTCTTGAGTTTGAAGCTCATGGAGTTATTAAAAGCTCTCTTTCAGAAGCAATGGAATCAAAAAAACTTTCTCCTTTACTTTCTAATGAACTTTCTGAAATTTACGCTTGGTCTATTGATTTTTTTAGAC
>JAQCFO010000039.1 GCA_027619415.1 Bacteroidota bacterium | reverse complement strand
TTATAAAAAATGTAAGTAAAATTAAATAAACAATTAAAATCCATATAAAATTGAAAGATTTAGTAAATTGAATTATACTTTTATAAAAAAAATTAAATGCTGAAGCCTATAATTCGTTTAGATAAGTTAAATGTTTTTCAAAAGGAAAAGGTCATTCTGTCAAACATAAATCTATCTATTAACAAAGGAGAATTTATATATCTAATCGGGAAAACTGGAGTAGGAAAAAGCAGTCTTCTTAGGGTTTTATATGGAGATCTTAAAATAGAGCTAAACGAAGGAGAAGCTCATGTCTTAGGAATAAATTTAAATAAAATTAAAGAAAAAAAAATACCTTATTTAAGAAGAAAACTTGGGATTGTTTTTCAAGATTTTAAATTACTTCCAGATCGTTCAATAGAAAAAAATTTAATTTTTGTTTTAAAAGCTACGGACTGGAAAGATTCATCTAAAATTAAAACTAGAATTGAAGAAGTATTAAACATGGTTCAACTTGAGGACGTAAAAAGTAAATTTCCTCACGAACTCTCAGGAGGTGAACAGCAAAGAGTAGCTATTGCTAGGGCTCTTCTAAACAATCCAGAACTAATTTTAGCTGATGAGCCTACAGGCAACCTAGATCCAGCCACAAGTATTGAAATAATGCAAGTTCTCAAAGATATTCACAATAATGGAACTACTATAATTGTAGCTACTCATGATTACGAGATCATTTCGAAATTTCCGGCTAAAACAATTCGTATTGAAAAAGAAAGGTTGTTTGAACTATCGAAAAAAAAATAATTTATTTATTAATAGTTTTTTATTTTCATCCATATAAATTTTTCTTAACCTAATTTATTCAATCGTAACTTTAGCATAATCATCTTTTTGAATGTATTCTAACGACTCTTCTAATCCAAAAATAATCGAAGATGCTAATTTAACTTTATCATCAGTCCCAGAAGCTCTAACATTAGATAGTTTTTTTAAATAAATAGGATGTTTTGAGTGATACTTTTTATGCTTTAAAAGTGATTTTTCGCATACGCAGGCTAGCTGGCGTAACCTCTAAGTATTCATCTCCTTTAATATACTCCATGTATTCTTCAAGAGAAAAATCAACTTTAGGAGCAATTTTCATAGCTTCATCAGTTCCTGTTTTACGCATGTTGGTTAATTGCTTTCCTTTAATTAAGTTAACACCCATATCGGAATCTTTACTGTTTTCTCCAACAACTTGACCAATATAAATTTCTTCATTAATATCAATAAAAAAACGTCCTCTATCTTGAAGTCTATCGATTGCATAAGCAGTTGCTTTTCCAGCTGCAGAAGAAACAATAGCACCTTTAATATCCTCGGAGAACTCTCCTTTGAAAGGACCATATTCACTAAATCTATGATTAATAATTGCTGTACCTGCTGTTGCAGTTAAAATTTTATTACGCAAACCTATTAACCCTCTAGATGGGATTGTAAATTCTAAATGTTGTAAATCTCCCTTTGGCTCCATTACTAATAGATCTCCTTTGCGTAAAGAAACTAAATTAATTGCTTTAGAAGAACCATCTTCTGGAACATCAATAGAAAGAGTTTCATATGGTTCAGATTTTACTCCATCAATATCTTTTATAATTACCTGTGGTCTCCCAACTTGTAATTCATAACCTTCTCTTCGCATTGTTTCAATTAACACTGACAAATGTAAAACTCCACGTCCAAAAACATTAAATTTATCTTCGCTATCAGTAGTGTCTACACGTAAAGCTAAGTTTTTTTCCATTTCTTTAAACAATCTATCACGTAAATGACGAGAGGTTACATATTTACCCTCTTTACCAAAAAATGGTGAATTATTAATAGTAAATAGCATACTCATTGTAGGCTGATCTACTTCAATTCTTGGTAATGCTTCTGGGTTTTCAATATCTGCAATAGTATCTCCAATTTCAAATCCTTCTAGACCAGTAATAGCACAAATATCTCCGCATCTTACTTTAGAAACTTTTAATTTGCCCATTCCTTCAAAAACGTGTAATTCTTTAATTCTTACCTTTTTTGTAGAACCATCTGCTTTACACAACATGTAATCCTTATTCTCTTCCAAATCTCCTCTAAATATACGTCCAATAGCCAGCCTTCCTGTAAATGATGAAAAATCTAATGATGTAATTTGCATTTGTGATGATCCTTCTCTATAAGGTGCTTCTGGAATAGACTCAATTACAGCATCTAATAAATCTAAAATATTTTCTTTTGGATCTTGCCAATCTGTAGACATCCATCCGTTTTTAGCTGAACCATAAATTGTTGCAAAGTCTAATTGATCTTCTGTTGCATCTAATGCAAACATTAAATCAAATACTTTTTCATGTACTAAATCTGGTGTACAATTTTGTTTATCTACTTTATTTACAACAACAATTGGTATTAAACCTAATTCTAATGCTTTTCCAAGTACAAAACGAGTTTGTGGCATAGGCCCTTCAAAAGCATCAACCAATAACAATACTCCATCTGCCATTTTTAAAACACGCTCTACTTCGCCACCAAAATCGGCGTGACCAGGTGTGTCAATTACATTAATTTTCACTCCTTTATAAACTACTGATACATTTTTAGAAAGAATAGTAATTCCTCTTTCACGTTCCAAATCATTATTATCCAATAATAACTCTTTACGCTCTTTACGATCATCTAAGATTTTTGCTTGATCTATAATTTTGTCTACTAAGGTTGTTTTTCCGTGGTCAACGTGCGCAATGATTGCTATGTTTCTTATTGATTGCATCTATACTTTCTATAATTTCGCGCAAATGTAAGTCTTTTTACATAGTAATTGCATCAAAACCATAGAACTAGAGAATATTATTTAATTTAGCGTAAATTTATTTTTACACATGATTGAGAAAATCAAAAATATAAAGCACCTTAAATCAAATAACTTTTTTATTATGGCAGGCCCTTGTGCTATTGAAGGAGAGGAAATGGCTTTTGAGATAGCAGAAAAAATATTTAACATAACCAATAAACTAGAAATTCCTTTTATTTTTAAAGGAAGTTTTAAAAAAGCCAATAGAAGTAGAATTGATAGTTTTACAGGAATAGGAGATGAAAAAGCATTGAATATTTTAAAAAAAGTTGGTGAAAAACTTCAAATCCCAACCGTAACAGATATCCACGAAATAAAAGATGTTAAGCTTGCTGCAAAATATGTTGACGTACTTCAAATACCAGCATTTCTTGTCAGACAAACTGACTTATTGGTAGCAGCAGCAAAGACTGGAAAGCATATTAATTTAAAAAAAGGTCAATTTATGAGTCCTGAAAGCATGAGTCATGCAGTAAGAAAAGTTAAAGATTCTGGAAATAATAACGTTTTAATTACAGAAAGAGGAAGTATGTTTGGTTACCAAGATTTGCTAGTAGATTTTAGAGGAATTCCCGTGATGAAGCAATATGCTCCAGTTGTTCTAGACGTAACACATTCCCTACAGCAACCTAATCAATCATCAGGCGTTACAGGTGGAAGACCTGAAATGATAGAAACAATAGCAAAGGCAGGAATAGCTACTGGAGCTGATGGGATTTTTATTGAAACTCACTTTGATCCTAAAAATGCAAAAAGTGACGGTGCTAACATGCTTGATATTGGTAAGCTAGAAAGTCTTTTAGAAAAGCTTGTTAAGATTAGAAAAGCTACTAATTCATTTTAAATAAATCAAATTAATATATATTTGCACTTGCAAATTTTTTGTTCTTTGAAAAAATTGGGGTCGACTGGTTTTGACAGCGAGTCCGATTGAATGGTAAGCAGATCGAGCTCTGGACTATAGCTCGTAAATATCCTAGTACCAAACTTTAAATGGCGAAAATAATTACGCTCTTGCAGCTTAATAACTGAATTATAGTAAGTTAAAGCCTTGTCCCGCCAGGCGGGAAAGTGAGATGTCTCAGAATAGCCCTTGTTGACGGCGATTCATATTGAGACACCATCAAAGTCAACATAGAAACTCTAAGGCTTTGGTAGAGTTTTAAAATAAAAAAGCTAACTAGTATTTGGGCAGTTTTCAGTCAGAATATTATCGAAAATTAAATGAAAACTAAATCTGTAGAAAGCTATTTTGTCGCTTGTTTGGACGAGGGTTCGATTCCCTCCGACTCCACCAATTAAAAACCTAACTACTTTATAAACAAGTGATTAGGTTTTTTGTTTTTAAAACTTGGACGATTATTGTACGACCAGTACTACTAAAAACCCAAAAAATCTCAATAGTTATTATTATTTGGTGCTAACTCTTTCTAAGGGTCTAATTAAAGATTTTAAATAATCTGTAATATCAATCTCATTAAATAACCATTGCAAATTAAATCGTGCTAATTTAGCACCACCATCACTCTCGTATAATAAAAAAATCATTCCTTCATTAATAGTTCCAGATCTACCAGCTATCATTGAAGAATAAGCAAAACTACCCTTATCAACTGACCTTTTTAAAGGCCAAGATTTACCTCCATCTAAACTAACCCATACATATCCGTTAGTTCTCCCGTTTTCTTTTTTTGATGATATAATATTGCTAAATAGTAATATATCCTGATTTTTTAAAGGAATTCTAGTTAAACCACCCATTAATCCATAATCTCTAAATTGAGCACCATCAGGAAGAACATTTGAAACCGATAAATCTTTCCATGTTTCACCCCCATCATAACTAAAAGCGATATGTCTCATTTTAGGATTTAAACTATCATTTGAATAATGTCTTCTTGAATTATAATATATTATTCCATTTGAAAGTTCTTCTAAAGCTGCTTCACCTGTACCAAACGCAGGAAATGGTGAACTAGTTTTCCAAGATTTTCCTCTGTCATCACTATATATTGAATTAGAGTAATGATTAGGATATTCTTCCTTACTATTATTATTTCCATAATATCTAGCTGGTCTTATTAAACGACCTTCATATTTTCCTTTTTTTAAAGTTACACCATGTTCATTCATATGCATTGATGGTAAATTACCATTTATATCTTTATCAATTATAGTTTGATGTTTTTTCCAGGATTTACCATCATCTTCACTTACATAAATCTGAATTGGACTAACTGGATGACCTTCTTCAACAAAAACAAATATATTTCCAGTAACATCATCAACTAGTGTTCCTCCTCCATGAAAACCAGGATTAGCAATAATTATCTCATTTCCCCATGATTTTCCGCCATCAGTACTTCGTTTTGCTGTTACTTTGCTAGAGCCCCATGTTGCTATAAGAGTTCCATTATTTGTAATAACCAAATTTGGGAATCGTTCACTTGTAAAAAGTTTCTGAGAATCAAAAAAAGGTTCATCATTCAACCAAACAGATAGATTATTTTTTGTCTCACAAGAAAAAAATGAAATAAACAGTAATAGTAGAATCAGTTTTTTCATGCCATTAAAAAGTAAAATCAAAGTAGGTATTAGGATATGGCTCATCAATTAGTGTAAAATGCCACCATTCCTTTGAAAAAGATTTAAAACCATTTTGATTCATTATATTTTGCAAATAGTTGCGATTATTTTTTTGGGAATCTGTTATAGAGTCATAATCTATCCAAGATTTATTTCCAAAAAAATCCCAACCACTTCCCATATCAAGCTCATTACCATAATTAATACTATCAGTAAAAATTAAAGTAATATCAACAGTACTTCCTCTACTATGCCCTGATTTTTCAGAAATATATCCCTTAAAGAAAAGACTATCCTTTTTCTCCTTAGGATAATATTTACTTTTGGTAACAGTATCTTTCAAGTCTTTTGCCCATTCAACAAAATTATTAACAGATTTCTGAGGTCTATACCCATCAAATAACTTTAACCCTAAGTTTGTTTTTGAAAGAGTTTTTTGAACTTTTGTTAAAGCATCTATAGTTTCATTAGTTAACAATATGTTTCTTGGATTTTCATATCCTTTAACAGTCCGTCCCAAAAAATTATCTGAACCTGAATATCTTAGATCAATAAGAATGGGAGGTTCTATGCTTTCTATTTTTGAAAAACCTGCAGGAACATTTGATGTATTACAAGAAAAAACAAGTGGAATAAACAGTAATAGTAGAATTAGTTTTTTCATAATTATTCTCAATTTTATTTTTCTAATAACCCCCAATTATTTTCAAAAAAATGAATAAGAAATAAAGTGTAGTTACATTCCAAATAATAATACAATAGCTCCGACTCCGATTAATATGCCAAGATAAGTGTAAACAGCTCCGGTAGCTGTTTTTAAAATTGAAAACTTTTTAACTTTTAATTCTTGAATTTCGCTCTTTTGAATTGTTTGGATTCCCCTCTTATTTTCTAAAACAATTGAGTTTTCGTTTTTAGAAACTAATCGTCCTGTTAGCTTAGAGCTATCAACCTTTTCAATTTCAAACTTTCGTTTTTTTTCAACTACAATATTATTAAAATCAACTGATTTATAACTAGAACAACTTTGGAATAAAATTGAAATTAATAATAAAAAGATAATATTTTTCATAAGATTAAAATACAAAAAAATCCTAACAAAGATGTTAATTGTGATTTAAGATACTCACCATATTGTGATGCGGTTAATCTACCACTAAACATCAATCCGTTAAATGGCATTCTTTCAGCCAATTTGTGCTTTTTAGCTGTTGCTTCTTTTAAAGGTAACATACTATTTCTTTTCAGTTAAAAGTGTTAAAATCAAATATGGAATTAATGAACCTGGTACTAATGCGATTAGTAACATTCTCCATAAAATTGGGTCTACTTTAGTGTGATAACCCTCCGACTCCACAAATTAAAACCCTAACTACTTTATAAATAAGTGATTAGGTTTTTTCTTTTATCTCATTAACCATAGTCTTCAATAAGCCATCTTGTTTTTTATCATTCATAAGTTGCCAAAACATGATGCCACCTAAATTATTTTCTAAAACATATTGAGATTTAAGTTTTATAGATTTATGATCATCAAATGTGGCAAAAATCCTATTTATACTATCGTATGCGTAAGGTGCATTCGCTAAAGTATCCCAATAAAAAGTAAAATTAGATCTTACCTCTTCAAAATTTCTTTGGTTATAACTTCTATTCCATTCTGCTTTTTGATTAAGACCATTGTTTATGTTTTCAACATTCTTAAATGTTTTTATGTAAAATGCTCCTCCAATAAATATTTTTTTAGGATCTATACCTAAATCTATTAATGACTTAATTGATGACTCTGCAGATCTATCTTGAAATTCATTAGATGATAGAGCTGTATGATGACCTGTTTTATTAGATCCTGATCCATAAAAATCGTAAGTCATAAGATTAACATTATCTATTAAAGGCATAACCTTACCCCATTCAACTGAATTTTCAACAAATCTAGTAGAAGCACCAGCAGCAAAACTTAATATATCTCCTTCTTTCATATATCTTCTTAACTGAATTACTAAGTCTGTGAAATTTTCTCGGTCTTCAGGTTTATAATTATGTCCTGGAAATCCAGAAATTCCTGGATATTCCCAATCTAAATCAAGACCATCTGCTTTAAATGACTCTATAATATTAGCCGTGGAAACTGCAAATTCTAATCTACCCTGTTCTGTACTAAAAACATCTGAACAAGTCTCACATCCACCCCAACCACCTAAAGATAACAGAACCTTTAATTTTGGATATTTCTTTTTTTGATTAACAACATTCAATAAAGTTAGACTGTCTAGTTTATTGTCAATTGCTAATTTATTTTCCTTCAAGTGTAAAAAACTATATATTATTTGATCAACCCCATCTAAATTAAATTCATCAATCGACTTTTCATCACCAGCATAATAAGCTATGACTTGAGGTTTTAAATCTGAATTATTATTACACGATACAAGGAACAGTATTATTAAAATTAGTTTTTTCATAATTTATTGCAATTAATTATACTTACAAGTTAAAAAAAATATCTCAATAGTAATTTTAAATTGGCGTTCCTGCTTGTGTATATTAGACAGAGTTGAATAGGTCAAGTTTAAATAGGGCCAGGACAATTATTAAATGTAGCTAGCAATAATTGTTTATTCAGCTAAAAGTGAATTTAATATTGCTAATTGTAAAGAATTAGAGTTTTCCATCATAAATATTACCATTTATTATGATATAGTTTTATCGATTAAAATAAAG
>JAQCFO010000038.1 GCA_027619415.1 Bacteroidota bacterium | reverse complement strand
TATGAAGTTATTTTTGGACTAGTAGTTGTAATAGGTATTTCCTTAATTTTTAATTCTCAAACACAATATATTGAGGGAATTATATATGCCTTAATTTCTGTTTTTTTGAGTGTTTTTTTTGGTCTAATTAACGGAAAATTAATTAACAAGACTTCTTCATTAACTATTTCTGTTTATGAACTAATGGGAGGTGTACTTTTAATATCTTTAATATTAGTATTTAATAATGAAATTAATATTGATTTATTTAGCTTAAATTCTAAAGATTTTTTCTGGTTATTTATTTTAGCCACATTCTGTACAGCCTATGCATTTGTTGTTTCAGTAGATGTATTGAAACATTTAACTCCTTACTCAACAATGATTTCAATTAATATGGAGCCAGTCTATGGGATTATTTTAGCAACTATTTTTTTAAATGAATCAAAGGATATGTCATTTAATTTTTATTTAGGATTTATATTAATTATTTCTTCAATTTTACTAAATGGGTTGTTTAAGCTAAAAGAAAAATAGATTTGATTATAAATTATTTTATCTTTAATCTTTATTATCATATATATGGAGTATTTAGATTTTGAAATGCCTTTAAAAGAGCTTGAAGATCAGCTTGCAGAGTGCAAATTAATAGGTGATAAAAGTCAAGTTGATGTTTCAGTAACATGTAAGAAATTAACTGAAAAAATTCAATTAACAAAAAAAGAAATTTATAAAAACATTTCACCTTGGCAAAGAGTTCAATTATCAAGACACCCATCTAGACCATATACTTTAGATTATATAAAAGCATTGACAAATGGATCTTTTTTAGAACTTCATGGTGACAGAAACGTTGCAGATGATAAGGCTATGATTGGAGGTTTCGGAAAAATAAACGATCAAACATTTTTATTTGTTGGACAACAAAAAGGTTATAATACAAAAACTAGACAGTTTAGGAATTTCGGAATGTCAAACCCTGAAGGTTATAGAAAAGCATTGAGGCTAATGAAGTCAGCTGAAAAATTTAATATTCCAATTGTAACTTTAATTGATACACCTGGTGCTTATCCTGGCTTAGAAGCTGAAGAAAGAGGTCAAGGAGAAGCTATAGCTAGAAATCTAATTGAAATGTTTCAATTAAAAACTCAAATAATATGTATTGTAATTGGTGAAGGTGCATCTGGAGGTGCTCTAGGCATAGGCATAGGTGATCACGTGATGATGTTAGAAAACACTTGGTATTCAGTTATTTCACCTGAATCTTGTTCATCAATTTTATGGAGAAGTTGGGATTTTAAAGAAAAAGCAGCTGAAGCTTTAAAGTTAACTCCAATAGATATGAAGAAAAATAAATTAATTGATAAAATTATACCTGAACCTTTAGGTGGAGCACATGCTGATAGAGAAAAGGCTTTTAATAACGTTAAGAATGCTATTCTGAATTCATTTAAAACTCTTTCTTTAAAAAAAATAGATGAACTTGTAAATGATAGAATGGATAAATTTACTTCTATGGGAGTTTATGGTTCTTAAATCATAGCGATATTAACATTATTTTTTGTTTATTAACAAAAATTTGTTTGTTATATCCCTTTAATTAATTGATTATTTCTTTTTACTTTTCATAAGTTAGACATATGGAAAAAGTACAATCTTCATTTCAAAAACCCAATAATGATCCGCAAATAGTTTCTTTTGAAAGAGGGAAACTGCCGCCTCAAGCTATTGATTTAGAAGAAGTTGTTTTGGGTGCTATGATGATTGATAAAAAAGGAGTTGATAGCGTTATTGATATATTACATCCAGATGCTTTTTACAAAGAATCACATCAATATATTTTTAAAAGTATAATTAAATTATTTGAAAATACTGAACCAATTGATTTATTAACTGTTTCAGCAAAATTAAAAACAGATGGTAAGTTAGAGAAAGTTGGAGGAGATTATTACTTAATTCAATTGACACAAAAAGTTTCATCTTCAGCTCATATTGAATATCACGCAAGAATTATATTACAGAAATATATACAAAGAAGTCTAATTAAAATTTCAACAGAAATAATTGAAGATTCTTATGATGAAACTATAGATGTATTTAATTTGTTAGATTCTGCTGAGTCAAAACTTTATGATGTTAATCAAGGTAATATAAAGAAATCCACTGAAACTGCACAAAGTTTAGTAATTCAAGCTAAAAAGAAAATAGAAGAAATTTCAAATAAAGACGGATTGAGTGGAGTTCCTTCAGGTTTTTCTGAACTTGATAAGTTAACTTCTGGGTGGCAACCTAGTGATTTAGTGATAATTGCCGCAAGACCTGGGATGGGTAAAACTGCTTTAACATTGTCAATGGCAAGGAATATAGCAGTTTCCAATAATATCCCAGTTGCTTTTTTTTCTTTAGAAATGTCATCAATTCAATTAATAACCAGATTAATTTCTTCTGAAACTGGTTTGTCATCTGAAAAGTTAAGAACTGGTAATTTAGAAAAGTTTGAATGGGAACAACTTAATGTTAAAGTATCTGCTCTTGAAAATGCCCCTCTTTATATTGATGATACACCATCTTTATCAATTTTTGATTTAAGAGCTAAGGCCAGAAGATTATCTTCTCAATATGGCATTAAACTTATAGTTATCGATTATCTTCAACTGATGACTGCTGGTGGATCAAATAAAAATGGTAATCGAGAACAAGAAATATCGACTATTTCTAGAAATTTAAAAGCATTAGCTAAAGAAATAAATGTTCCAGTTATTGCCTTGTCTCAGTTATCTAGAGCAGTAGAAACAAGAGGAGGTAGTAAGAGACCAATATTATCAGATTTAAGAGAATCAGGTGCAATTGAGCAAGATGCAGATATTGTATCTTTTATTTATAGACCTGAATATTATAAAATTGATGAGTGGGATGATGAAGAAAGAACCCCTTCAGCTGGTCAAGCCGAATTCATAGTTGCAAAACATAGGAATGGAGGTTTAAATAATATTAAACTTAAATTCGTATCTAATCTTGGTAAGTTTGAAAATCTAGATAATTTTGATACTCCATTTGAATTTCAATCAAAAATTAATAAAGAAAGTCCCAAAGTTAATCCCGATCAAGCATTTGAAAGTGGTGCTTATAGAGATGAGAATGAAGAAATGCCTTTCTAAAACTATTTAACCTTATTTACGATTTCAGTAAAAGCTTCAGGGTTGTTCATTGCTAAATCAGCAAGAACTTTTCTGTTTATATCAATATTGTTTTCTTTTATCTTACCCATTAGTTCAGAGTATGATAAGCCGTGTATTCTGGCTCCGGCATTAATTCTAGTGATCCATAATGCTCTAAAAGTTCTTTTCTTATTTTTCCTGTCTCTATAAGCATAAGTTAAACCTTTTTCGACTGCATTTTTAGCAACAGTCCAAACATTTTTTCTTCTTCCGAAATAACCTTTTGCTTGTTTTATTATTTTTTTTCTTCTTTTTCTAGAAGCAACTGAATTTCCTGATTTTGGCATAATTTAAATTTTTGGTTAAGGTGTCATACAATGAACTTTAGACCTTTTTCCTGGTTAAACGTATTAATAAACCTCTTATTTTAAACGTAATTGTTGTTTAATATTATTACTATCGCTATCACTAACTAATCCTGAATGAGTCAGTTTTAATTTTCTTTTTTTAGATTTTTTAGTCAATATATGACTTTTAAAAGCATGTTTTCTTTTAATTTTTCCAGTTCCAGTTACTTTGAATCTTTTCTTTGCACTGGATTTTGTTTTCATTTTAGGCATAACTATATACTTCTAATTTTTATTATTTCTTTGGGGCCACAAACATAATCATTTTTTTTCCTTCCATAGTAGGTAATGACTCAACTTTTCCATATTCTTCTAACTCTTGAGCTAACTTTAATAATAATATTTGCCCTTTCTCTTTAAATATGATAGATCTACCTTTGAAAAAGACAAATGCTTTTAATTTTGCTCCTTCTTTTAAAAATTTAATTCCGTGTTTTTTCTTAAACTCATAATCGTGTTCATCAGTTTGTGGTCCAAATCTAATTTCTTTTACTATTACTTTTGTTGATTTTGCTTTTATAACTTTCTCTCTTTTTTTCTGTTCGTATAAGAATTTTTTATAGTCAAGTATTTTTCCAACAGGAGGTATTGCTTTTGGAGAAATTTCAACTAAATCTAACTCTAATTCATTTGCTAACTCAATAGCTTTTTCTAGAGTGTAAATTCCTATTTCTACATTACCGCCAACGAGTCTTAATTCCTTAGCGCGAATAAACCCGTTTATTTTATGAGGGTTTTCTTTAATTATCCTAGCAGGTTGTCTGCTTCTTTTTCTACGAATTGCTATAGTTGTAAATTTAAATTATTAAAATTCTTTTATTCCTTCAAATGATTTTGTTAAAATAAACTTTTTTAACTCATCAATAGACATTTTTCCAAAATCTTTTCCTCCGTGTCCTCGAACTGAAAACTTTTCACTTTTAATTTCTTCATCACCTACAATTATCATGAATGGAATTTTATTTAACTCTGATTCACGAATTTTTTTTCCTACTGTTTCATTTCTTAAATCAGCAAGTGCGCGAATTTCGTCATTTTCTAGTAATTTCAAAACCTTTTCACTGAATTTTTTATGTTTTTCTCCTACAGGAATAATCATAACTTGATCTGTAGCTAGCCATAAAGGAAAATTACCACCTGTGTGTTCAATTAAAATAGCTATAAACCTTTCCATACTTCCAAAGGGAGCTCTATGAATCATCACTGGTCTTTTCACTTTGTTTTCACTATTAATATAGCTTAAATCGAATCTTTCAGGAAGGTTGTAGTCAACTTGAATAGTTCCTAACTGCCATTCCCTTCCCAAAGCATCTTTAACCATAAAATCTAATTTAGGACCATAAAAGGCTGCTTCACCATATTCAATTTTATAATTTATATTTTTTTCTTTTGTAGCATTAATTATTGCATTTTCGGCTTCCTTCCATACTTTGTCACTTCCAATATATTTTTCTTTATTTTTTTGATCTCTTAAAGAAACTTGCGCTGTAAAATTTTCAAAACCTAGAGATTTAAAGACATAAAGTACTAAGTCTATAACATTTTTAAACTCTTCATTTAATTGTTCTTGTGTACAGAAAATATGTGCATCATCCTGAGTAAACCCTCTAACCCTTGTCAAACCATGTAACTCTCCACTTTGTTCGTATCTGTAAACTGTACCAAACTCAGCATATCTTACGGGAAGATCTTTATAGCTCCATTGCTTAGAATTAAACATTTCACAGTGGTGTGGGCAGTTCATTGGTTTTAACAAAAATTCTTCTCCTTCATTAGGAGTAGTTATTGGCTGAAAACTACTCTGACCATATTTTTGATAGTGACCCGATGTTTCGTATAATTCTTTATTTCCGATATGTGGCGATATGACTTGTTGATATCCTGCTTTTTTTTGAGCTTTTTTAAGAAAATTTTCTAGTCTTTCTCTTAATGCTGCTCCTTTAGGAAGCCAAAGTGGAAGTCCCAGTCCAACCTTTTTAGAAAACGTAAATAATTCAAGTTCTTTTCCTAGCTTTCGATGATCTCTTTTCTTTGCTTCTTCAATTAGTTCAAGATGTTCATTTAATTCCTTTTGTTTTGGAAATGAAATTCCATAGACTCTAGTAAGTTGAGTTTTGTTTTGATCAGCTCTCCAATAAGCTCCAGCAACACTTAAAAGCTTAACGGCTTTAATAAATCCAGTATTTGGTAAATGACCTCCTCTACACAAATCGGTAAAATCACTATGGTTACAAAACGTGATTGTGCCATCTTTTAAGTTATCTATTAATTCAACCTTATATTCGTTACCTTGTTTTTTATAAAAGCTTAATGCTTCTTCTTTTGAAACTGATTTTAATTCAAACAAGTGTTTTTCTCTTGATATTTCAATTATTCTTTTTTCAATTTTCGGAAAATCTTTTTCAGACATGATATGATTTCCGAAATCAACATCATAATAAAATCCATTAGAAATTGCTGGACCAATTGTTAATTTAATTCCTGAGTAAAACTCTTCTAAAACTTGAGCTAAAACGTGTGCAGATGAATGCCAAAAAGCTTTTTTCCCTTCAAGATCATTCCATGTGTAGAAAACTAGATTTCCGTTCTCAGTTAGTTTTGTTGATGTTTCGATTGTATTATTATTGAATTTAGCCGAAATAATATTCCTAGCTAAACCTTCACTTATTGACCTTGCAATATCAAATGGAGTTGAGTTAGATTCGAAAGATCTAGATGCTCCGTCTGGAAAAGTGATTTCAATCATTATTTACTTTATATATAATTACAAACAAAGATAAGATCATTGAATTACTTAACAACTTTAGTGTCTTTTTTTTTGAATATAGCATTCATAATACTTTGTAAACCTTTGACACCATAAAACAAAGATAAAACACAGACTACTATACTTACACTTAAAACTGGAAGAAACCATGGGTGATCCTCATTTTTAAATGATTGAAAAAGGATGGTAGGCCCTAAAAACATTAAAAAAATTGAAATAAAAATTTTTTTCAACCCTTCAGCTAAATGATTTTTTTTCATTTTTTGAAATTTTTAATAGCTAACCTAACGCTTTTGTGTTTTTTTAGTAATTTAGAAGCATCTTCAGAACTAATGTTCAGAGCATTCATTACCATTTTATTAGCTCTGTCTACAAGTTTCACATTAGAAAGCTGCATATCAACCATTTTGTTCCCTACAACTTTACCGATTTTTATCATTGTGGTACTAGAAATCATATTTAAAATTAATTTCTGAGCAGTTCCTGCTTTCATTCTTGAACTCCCGGTTATTACTTCAGGACCAACCATAACTTCAATAGGGTAGTTAGACATTAATGATATTGGACTGCCTGGATTACATGTGATGCAACCTGTGGGGATTTTATTTGTATTACAATTCTCTAACGCACCAATTACATAAGGGGTAGTTCCTGAAGCAGCAATTCCAATAACAAAATCATTTGAGGAAACATTATAATTTAAGAGATCTTCCCAACCTTGATTTAAATCATCTTCAGCATTTTCAATACTTTTTCTTATAGCCTTATCTCCTCCAGCAATAATACCAATAACTAAATCATGATTTACTCCAAATGTAGGTGGACATTCGGAAGCATCTACTACACCAAGTCTTCCGCTGGTGCCTGAACCAATATAAAAAAGTCTTCCTCCCTTTTCAAGTTGAGAAACTACTTTTATAATAAGATTATTTATTTTAGGTATTTCTTTTTTTACACAAATTGCAACAGTTTGATCTTCGGAATTTATTATCTCTAAAAGTTGGTTGATAGACTTGTTTTCTAAGTAATCGTATTTAGAATCTGCCTCAGTAATTTTGTCAAAGTTCATAAATTATTTTTTAATCAAAAAACCCATCTGGGGCTTCTTCTTTTGATAATCTAAAGTAATCAAATTCAGAAACTCTGTAGTAACCTAAAGGAAATTTTTCAGGATTTGATTGATTTATAATATTCCCTTTAATAATTGCACTTGCCGATGAAAAAGGTCTGCCATTTTGTGCTCCAGCTTGAGCAGTTAAAATGTTAAGGTAATTAAAACCTTCTTCAGTTAACCCTGTCATTTCTATATAAACAAACTCATCATTTTTAAAATATTTAGTTTTATCTATAAAAAAAGAAAAAGTGAATTGATTCCCATTAGTATAGAGGTCTCTTGATACTAAATATTCGTATTTATTCTCCGTTCCTTTTGGTCCAAATTTCCAAAGATTAAAATCACCAATTTCTTTAGGGTCAGTGAATGTTATTAGTAATTCTATTTCATCTTTATTAAGTGATTTTCTATCTCCAAATACTACAGATTCTATACCTGAAATTTTTATTAGTTTTTCAGAAGAATAATAATTCTGCTCATCGTATATAACAACGAACTCATAAACTTCTTCAAAATTTATATAATCAATTGTATTTGTATAATATTTTTTTTCAGAGTTGTATTTTAAGTTGATATTTCCATTTTTGGTTTTAATGTAAACCTCAGCTTCCTCAATTACTGTATTATTTTCACTAAAATAGGGAGCTGTTTTACTTACTTTTACTAATGCAGTTGCAAAAGTTTCATTTATATTTTTATAAACTGTAGCGTCAAAGACAATTCTTTCATCAGAGTAATCTGTATCAATATTTATAACTTTTTCACAGCTAAAAGAAATTAAAACTATAATA
>JAQCFO010000014.1 GCA_027619415.1 Bacteroidota bacterium | reverse complement strand
TTTATAAAAAAAAACCCGTTTGAATTAACAAACGGGTTTATATAATAATATAACAATATCATCACATGACTCGTTTGAGAATGTTTGAATGATGATGTATGTTATAAGTAAATTTCATTTTAAAAATGCGAATATATATAATATTATTGATTTCCTAAAATTATTGGTAGTCCATCTTTTGAACTTCCTATAACGATCACTTTAGTATTAGGCGATGCAGCTAATTTAGTAGTTGCTTCAATACCCTTATCTCTTAAAATATTTGTTGTTAAAGAAGAGTTTAAAATTCTATTTGCATCTGCCTTACCTTGAGCGTCAATTCTAACTTTATCTGCTTCTTTTCTAGCTGATTCAAGCTTAAATTCATATTCAAGAGACATTTGTTCTTGACTAAGCTTTCTTTCAATTGCTTGTTTAATTGTTTGAGGAAGAGTTACATCTCTAACTAAAACAGCATTAATTTGAACATACTGATCCTCTACCCCCTCTTTTAACTCATCGTATATTTCGTCCTGAATAGCATCTCTTTTAGTAGAATATAATTGTTCTGGTGTGTATCTCCCAACAACACTCCTAGCTACTGCTCTAATTGATGGCACTAATACTATATCTAAATAGTTAATTCCTTTGGTTTGATGTAATAAACCTAATCTATTCGCTATTGGCTGATATAATACGGAAACATCTAATGAAATTTCTAAACCATTTGAAGACAACACCTGCATTTGACTTTCAAAAACTTCCTGTTGTTTTACATTGTATATATAAACTTTGTTCCAAGGAAGTATGAAGTTAAGACCTTCTCCTATAGGTTCTTGATCTGTAACAACACCTCCTCCAAGAGTTTTAAATAATACTCCCGCTTCACCATAACCAATATTTACGATTGATTTCATAACAACAATAAACGATAGCATTATTATTATTACTAGTGGTAATCCAATTTTGTTTAATTTATCCATTTTTTAATATTTAATTATTTATGTTAACATGCCGCCGTCGACATTAATTACTTGACCAGTTATGAATGTTGAAAGGTCAGAAGAAAGAAATAAGCAAAGATTAGCCACATCTTGGGGTTTACCTCCTCTTTTTAATGGGATTCCTTGAATCCAGTTATTTACAATATCTTGATTTAATTTTGCAGTCATTTCGGTTTCTATAAATCCAGGAGCTACTACATTAGATCTAATATTTCTAGATCCCAACTCTAATGCTATTGATTTTGAAAATCCAATAATGCCAGCTTTTGAAGCAGCATAATTAGACTGACCTGCATTTCCTTTGACACCAACAATTGAACTAATATTTATAATACTTCCAGATCTTTTTTTAAGGAAAACCTTTTGAGTTGCCTTAACCATATTAAAAACTGATTTTAAATTAACTTCAATAACTTTATCAAAATCATTTTCACTCATTCTCATTAAGAGGTTATCTTTTGTAATACCTGCATTATTTATTAAAACATCAAATGTTTCAAAGTCTTTTAAAATATTCTCAATCAGTTCCTTTGATTCGTCAAAATTAGCTGCATCACTTTTATAAGCTTTACACTTAACTCCTAAATCAATTATTTCAGAAACAAGTTTATTTGCTGAATCTTCTGACTGACTATAAGTAAAAGCAATATCAGCACCATGACTAGCTAGAACAAGAGCGATACTCTTTCCTATTCCTCTGCTAGCTCCAGTAATTATGACAGTTTTGCCCTCTAATAAACTCATGTAGTAAATTTAGTGATTTATAGCATAACCTCTGCAACTTTTTTTCCAATTTCTGCAGGAGAGTCTACAACGTGAATTCCACATTCTCTCATAACTTTCTTTTTAGCTTCAGCCGTATCTTCGGCTCCCCCAACAATTGCACCAGCATGACCCATAGTTCTACCTTTAGGTGCGGTTTCACCAGCAATAAACCCAATTATCGGTTTGGAGTTGCCATTTGCTTTTACCCACAAAGCAGCATCTGTTTCAAGCTGACCACCTATTTCACCAATCATTACTATACAATCTGTTTCAGGGTCATTCATGAATAACTTTATAGCGTCTTTAGTAGTTGTTCCAATTATAGGGTCTCCACCAATACCAATAGCAGTAGATATACCAAAACCTTGTTTAACAACTTGATCTGCAGCCTCATAGGTTAAGGTTCCGGATTTTGATACAACACCAACTTTGCCTTTTTTAAAAACAAAACCTGGCATAATACCAACTTTAGCTTCATTAGGTGTGATAATTCCAGGGCAGTTTGGACCAATTAAAGTGCAATCCTTATTTTTAATATATTGATTAACTTTAGTCATGTCAGCTATAGGAATTCCTTCTGTTATAGCAATTATTGTTTTAATACCTGAATCAACTGATTCCATAATAGCATCTGCAGCAAAACCTGCAGGAACAAAAATAATTGATGTATTTGCATTTAACTGGTCAACAGCTTCTTTTACTGTATTAAAAACAGGTTTGTCTAAATGTTTTTGACCACCTTTTCCAGGCGTAACTCCTCCTACAATATTTGTCCCATAGGCAATCATTTGTTCAGAATGAAAAGTGCCTTCTATTCCAGTAAAACCTTGTACAACAACTCTAGAGTTCTTGTTTACTAATATGCTCATAAAATATATTTAAATTTTTACTCTTTCTAAGTATGAGCCCTTTTCAGGGTCAATTTTAATTGAATCACCTTCGTTAATAAATAAAGGGACATTTATTGTGGCCCCTGTTTGTAAAGTAGCAGGCTTTGTTGCGTTAGTAGCTGTATTTCCTTTAAGTCCAGGTTCAGTTTCTGAAATTTCTAGTATTACACTTTGAGGCATTTCTACAGAAAGACTAGAACCATCCTCAGTATTTGTTAAAACAGTAACAATCTCACCTTCTTTTAAAAACTCATACGAATCCAGTAAATTCTCTTCAACAGTTATTTGATTATAATCATCTACATTCATAAAATGATAAGTAAGGCCTTCCTTATATAAAAATTGGAATTTTTTAGTCTCTACTCTAACTTCGTCAATTTTATGACCTGCAGAAAAAGTATTGTCAATAACTTTTCCATTTGTAACACTTTTAAGCTTTGTTCTGACAAATGCAGGACCCTTTCCAGGCTTAACATGCAAAAATTCTATTACTTTATATATGTCGTTGCTGTAATTTATACAAAGACCTTTTCTAATATCAGATGAACTTGCCATAGTTTTTAATTTTTAAAATATCCTTTCATAATTCCTCTTTGAGAGTTTTTTATAAACAATATTATCTCATCTCTCTCTTTAGTTGCTTCCATTTCAGCCTCTATAATATTAACCGCCTGAGTATTATTATATTTTTTTTGGTAAAGTATTCTGTAGATTGATTGAATCTGCATGATAACAGCACTATCAAAACCTCTTCTTCTTAGTCCAACTGAATTAATTCCAACATATGAAATTGGTTCTCTTGCAGCTTTAACAAATGGAGGTATATCTTTTCTAACAAGAGATCCACCTGCAACAAAAGCATGATTTCCTATAGAACAAAATTGATGAACAGCTACCATTCCAGCCAAAATTACATAAGAACCCACATTAACATGACCAGCCAATGTTGAATTATTTGAAAAAATACTATTATCCCCTACAATACAGTCGTGAGCTATATGACAATAAGCCATTATTAAACAATTTTTTCCAACTATAGTTCTATTTCGGTTTGTAGTTCCTCTATTAATTGTTACACACTCACGTATAATTGTATTATCTCCAATAATAGCTGTTGTATCCTCTCCATCAAACTTTAAATCTTGTGGTACTGCTGAAATAACAGAACCTGGAAATATTGAACAATTTTTTCCTATTCTAGCACCACTCATAATAGTTACATTAGAACCTATCCAAGTCCCTTGACCGATTTCTACATTATTTTCAATTGAAGTAAATGGCTCAATAACAACATTTTTTGCTATAATGGCATTTGGATGAATATGTGATAATGGTTGATACATTTATGCTTCTGTTTTTCTAATTATTTTTGCCAATAACTCAGCTTCACTAGTTAATTTACCATCGACAAATGCCTGTCCTTTCATATGACAAATTCCTCTTCTTATTGGTGATAATAATTCTAATTTAAATATCAAAGTATCACCGGGGACAACAGGATATTTAAATTTAGCATTATCTATTTTAGCAAAGAAAGTTAAATAGTTTTCTGGATCAGGAACTGTATTCATGACAAGAACACCTCCAGCCTGTGCCATAGCTTCAATCTGTAAAACTCCTGGCATTATTGGCTTACCAGGAAAATGTCCTTGAAAAAAGTATTCATTTATTGTTACATTTTTAAGGCCTACTACATGATTATTTGAAATTTCTAAAATTTTATCAACCAGTAAAAATGGAGGACGATGTGGAAGAATCTTCATTATCTGATTAACATCCATAACTGGTGGATTAGATAAGTCAACTTGAGGTGCATTATTTTTTATTTCATTCTTAATAATATTTGCTAGTTTTTTCGCAAACATTGTATTAACATAGTGCCCAGGTTTGTTAGCAATAACTTTTCCTTTTATTCTAGTGCCAATTAAAGCTAAATCTCCGATCACATCAAGAAGTTTATGTCTTGCCGCTTCATTAGGGTAATGAAGCGTTAGGTTGTCTAAGATGCCATTAGGTTGAACCGAAATTTCTTTTCTATTAAATGCTTTTGTTAACTTATTCATTGTTTTTGGTGAAAGTTCTTTATCAACATAAACAATTGCATTATTCAAATCTCCGCCTTTAATTAATCCGTTTTCTAAAAGCATCTCTATTTCATGTAAAAAACTAAAAGTTCGAGCATCAGCAAAATCAGTTTTAAAATCTTTTAAATTTTTCATAGTAGCATTTTGAGTGCCTAAAATTTTAGTATCAAAATCTACCATCGCCGTAACTTCATAAAATTTTGATGGAATTATAGTTATATCACTTCCTGTTTTCTCATCGTAATAAGAAATAACATCTTTAACTATATATTCATTTCTATCATCCTTTTGTTCGGTAATTCCAGCTTTAATTAAAGCTTCAACAAAAAACTTTGATGATCCATCTAAAATCGGAAGTTCTGAAGCATCTATTTCTATTAATACATTGTCAATTTCAAGCCCTACTAATGCAGCTAAAACATGTTCAGATGTTTGAATAATAACACCGTTTTTCTCCAGCGTTGTTCCTCTTTCAGTACTAACAACGTAGTTAATATCAGCTTCAATGATAGGTTTTTCAGCCAAATCTATTCTACAAAATGCATATCCAAAATTTTCTTTTGCTGGCTTAAAAGTTAGATTGACTTCATTACCAGAATGAATGCCAACACCTTTTAAAGAAACTGGTTTAAAAATAGTTTGTTGTTTAGGCATTTTTTTCGAATTTAAATATTTTATCTAAAGATTTAATAATTGATGGTAAGTTCTTGAAATGAACATATGACCTACTGTAATCTCTATAGTTAATGGCAGGATATCCCATGACTGAAGAATCAGATTTAATATTTTTAAAAACTGCTGATGCAGCTTGAATCATCACTCTGTCTCCAATATTTAAATGCCCTGAAATTCCAGCTTGGCCACCAATCATACAATTTTTACCAATTGTAGTAGAACCTGCAATCCCTACTAGTGCTGCAATCACTGTATTCTCTCCAATTACTACATTATGCGCAATCTGCACTAGGTTATCAATTTTAACACCTTTTTTAATTATTGTTGACCCTAATGTTGCTTTATCAATTGTACAATTTGCACCTAATTCAACACTGTCTTCTAAAACAACATTGCCATTATGAATAACTTTTATTTGATTTCCATTTTTATCTAAATTAAAACCAAATCCATCAGAACCGATAATAGTATTAGCGTGAATTATACAATCATTGCCTATTATGCAATTATCATATACTTTCACTCCAGGAAATATTATTGTGTTATTACCAATAGAAACATTTTCTCCAATAAAAACCTGAGAGTGAATTTTAACATTTTTTCCTAAAACAGAATTTTCTTTACATACTGAAAAAGGCCCCAAATAAAGGTCTTCTCCATATTTGACACTGTCTGAAATAGAAGATTTTTCATCAATACCAGATAAAATTTTCTTGTTTTTACTGAAATAGTTTAGTAAAATCGCAAAAGCTTCATTTGGATTCTCCACTCTAATCAAAGTTTTTTTAACAGGCTGATCTAAAACTAAAGTTTTACTAATAATTATAATAGAGTACTTTGATGAATATAAAAAATTATTGTATTTGGGATTGCCTAAAAAAGTTAAAGAACCTTTCTCTGCACTTTCTATTTTAGAAAGTTTATCAATTAAAATTTCACCATCACCCTCTATTTTACCATTAATAATTTCAGCTATCTGATTTGCTTTTAAATTCATTGATGCAAAAGTATGAAAAATGAATTAATTCATTTACAATATTAATATGTGTTTCAAAATATGTCTAAATTTGAAGTAATTTACTTGTCATGTTAAAACTATTATGGATAGATGATGAAATTGATTATTTCAAATCACATATTCTTTTTTTAAAAAATAAGGGTTATAATACAGAAACCTGTTTAAGTGGACAAGAAGCTATAAACTTAATCAAGATAAATTCTTATGATGCAATTTTAATAGATCAAAATATGCCTGGTCTTTCCGGAACTGAAACATTGGATTTACTAAAAAAAGAAAATGTATTAACTCCTATGATAATGATTACTCAAAACTCAGATGAAATTACAGTAAATGAAGCTTTGGGACTAAAAGTTAATGACTATTTACTTAAACCTTTAAATCCTAATCAAGTTCTACTGTCACTAATTAAGATTTTTAAAAAGAACAAACTAGTTACTGATAAAACTGCATCCGACTATCAAAAAAACTATCAAAAAATAAAACGAAATATTAACTATTGCTATTCAATAAATGACTGGGTGGAAATATATAAAACTCTTACCTATTGGGAAATTGAAATAAGTCAAATTGATAATGATGATGTTTATGAAATTTTACAATCTCAAAAAAAAGAAGCAAACAAGCTCTTTGGAAAATATATTGATGAAGATTATGAGAACATTTTATCAAATAATACTATTGAATTATCACACACATTATTTAAAAATAAAATTCATCCAGAATTAAATTCAAAAATACCAACATTGATGGTGTTAATTGACAATTTCAGATATGATCAATGGAAATCTTTAGAGCCAGACATAACTAGAGATTGTGAAATATTTATTAACGAGATATACTCTTCAATAATACCAACTACTACACAGTACTCCAGAAATTCTATTTTTTCTGGACTTTCTCCTGTTGAAGTTAACAAAAGATACAGTGAATTATGGAAAAAAGAAGATGAAGATGGAGGTAAAAATTTATTTGAATCTCAACTCATAAAAGATCAACTAAAACGATTAGGTAAAGAGATTTCTTACAGTTATGACAAGGTGACTAATTCATCTCAAGGAGCTAAGTTTTATGAGAAATTAAAAAATAAAAGAAGTAATAACTTAAGTGTACTAGTGTATAACTTTGTTGACATGATTTCTCATGCAAAAAAAGATGTTAATTTAATAAAAGAGTTAGCAAAAAACGACAAAGCATATAGAGGCTTAACCGTGAGTTGGTACAACAACTCAAACCTTAAAAAAATAATTGAACGAGCTAAGGAAATGGGATTCAAAATAATCATTACTACTGACCATGGAACTATTAATGTAAATACTCCTTCTTTAGTTTCTGGTGATAAAGATATATCTAATAACTTACGCTATAAAACTTCAAAAAAAATAAATGCTGAGGCTAAAGATGTTATAAGTTTAAGCGATCCTTCAAAGTTCTTGTTACCTTCAAATCATCTAAGTAGTTGTTATATATTTGCTAAGGAAAATACATATTTTGTATACTCTAACAATTATAATAACTATGTTAAAATGTTTAAAAACACATATCAACATGGTGGAGTTTCTTTAGAAGAAATGTTGGTGCCTTTTGTAATAATTAATCCTAAGTAGAAAGTGGAGTTTGAATATAATTTAGATAATCTTAAAAAGGCAAGCGAATTTATTTTAAAAAATTCAAAAAGTAATTTATTGCTTTTTAGTGGAGTTATTGGTGCAGGTAAAACTACTCTTATAAAACAATTGTGTAAGGATATTGGAGTATTAGATGTTGTGAATAGTCCAACTTACAGTATAATTAACGTATACAAATCCAAAGAAAAACCAGTTTTTCATATGGACCTGTTTAGAGTTAAAAAAGATGAAATAGATGATTTGGGGCTCTTGGAATATTTAGAAAGCGGAAGTAAAATAATAATTGAATGGCCTGAAATAATAATAGATGAATTAGAAGAAGATTATACTCATGTTAAAATTTATTACAATAAAAATAACATGAGAAAATTAAAATTAATTAATACAATATGAGTTTTTTAAAACGATTATATTACTTTCTTTTCGGAACAACAATAGGAATAATTATTCTAATGTTCGTTCTAGATAAAAAGGAAAGTACTTTCAATTACGGACTAGACAAAAGAGTCCTAAATGATATTTATAAAAAGGAATGGATTTTTTTATCAAAAAATGATAGTATAATACAAGACAAAAAGATATTTTTCAATAGATATGATGTGAATTTCTCACTAAGCAATGTGGAATTAGATTCTTGTAAAATTTACGTTATAGAAAAAGAGCTGAAAAATAAAATGATTGCTTTTCAAGTTGAAAATTGTAATAAAGTAGCCAGATTTAAAAGAATAAAATAATTATGATTTTTCAATAGCTCTTCTGTTTTTTTCGTTAATTATAAGCTGTAACTCCCTTCCTGTTTGTCCTTCAACTGAAGTATTTTCTTCAGCTCTTCTTATTAGATACGGCATAAGGTTTCTTACTGGACCAAAAGGGAGTATTTTAAAAGAATTATAACCCATATTAGCTAAATTAAAAGTTATATTATCACTCATCCCGTATAGTTGGCCAAACCATATTTTATCATCACTAAATTTTATATTTCTTTTTTTTATAAAATCCATAACTTTAATAACAGAGTCCTCATTATGAGAAGCACAAACCAAACTTATTCTTTCTAAATTTTTAAAAATAAAGTCTAATCCAGAATTAAAATTAATATCGGTTTCTTTTTTAGAACTACAAATCGGAGATTTAATGTTTAATGATTTAGCTATTAACCTTTCTTTCTCCATATAAGCTCCTCTTACTAACTTAAAACCAAAAATTACATCTTTATTGGATTTGTCTTTTAATAAATTATTTAAATACTCTAACCTATCCCATCTATACATTTGAACAGTATTAAATATTATTGACTTTTTTCTATTAAACTTAAGCATCATCAATAAAGCTAGATCATCAATTGCCTTTTGAACAAAAACCTCTTCAGCATCAATTAAAATTTTAATATCATTATCATGGGCTTTTTGGCAAACACCTTCAAACCTTTCTACAACTTTAATCCAAAGTAAATTTTCTTCATAATTTAAATCCTCTCCCTTAGTTTTCTTTTTAAACAAATCTACACTACCCAAACATGTAGGCTTAAACACAGCAAAGGGAATCTCAGGCCTATGCTTAATGAATTCAATAATTGAAATTTTTTTATCATAACAATTGTCAAATTCAACTTCTGAATTAAATGCTTCTGTTGAAAAATCGAGTACTGAACTCACCTTCTTTTCGTACATTTTTTTTATAACTGGATTACAATCCAATTCAGAAACGCCACCACAAAAATGATTAAACACAGTCATTTTAATGATTGGAGTAACTGGTAAATAGAACTTTAATGCAAAATTTGTCAAAAAAGTAGAAACTTTAACTAAAGTTCTGTTTTGAATTATTTTAAAAAGAAATTGAGCTCTTAATAATTCGAAATTAGTTTTTAAAGAAAATGCTTCTTTTGTATTTGAAAAAATATTATTCAATAGTTAAAAATTATTATGCTAAAATACATAGTTTTTTAAATAAAAAAGATGTTATTTTTGTTATATATTTTAAATTGATGAAAGAAATTATAGCTGAAAATTATTCTATTTTTTTTAATAATGATGGATACGACTCACTTTCTAATCATTTAAAAACATGTAATTATTCTAAAATATTTATTCACCTTGACACTAATACAAATATAAAATGTTTAAGTGTTTTATTAAGTAAAATTAAAATAAGTCATTTTGAAACAATCATCTCAAATGATGGAGAAAATAATAAAAACATTGAATCCTGCATTCATTTATGGGATAAGCTATCAGTTCTAGGAGCTGACAGAAAGAGTCTAATTATTAATTTAGGAGGAGGTGTAGTGGGTGACATAGGTGGTTTTATTGCAAGTACATTTAAAAGAGGACTAGACTACATAAACATCCCCACAACTTTGTTGTCTATGGTTGACGCATCAATTGGCGGAAAAACCGGAATAGACTTAGGTGTTTTAAAAAATCAAATTGGATCTTTTTATGATCCAAAGATGGTAATTATTGACTCTGTTTATTTAAAAACGCTTCATAAATCAGAGATTTATAGTGGATATGCTGAAATATTTAAACATTCATTAATATCTGATTTAGAATTATTTAATAAACTGTGTAGTTTACCAAATAGTGATATAATCTATAATGATCAGGTTATTAAACAGTCAATAGAAATTAAAAATAAAATAGTTTTAATTGATAAAAAAGAAAACAAGGAAAGGAAAGCTTTAAATTTCGGACACACACTAGGACACGCTATAGAATCTTTTCTTTTAAAATCAAAAAAAAGGCTCTTACACGGAGAGGCTATTGGTATAGGTATGGTTTTAGCTTCATATATTTCTCATAAGTTATTGGATTTCCCATTAACTAGTTTAGATTTAATAAAAAACCATATAAATAGTAAATACAAAAAAATAAATTTTTTTAAAAAAGAGATAATAGAAATAATTGAATTACTAAAACATGATAAAAAAAATAGTCACGGAAAAATAAACTTTATTTTATTGAAAAAAATAGGATTACCAGTCTATGACGTACAAGTTGAAAACAAAATAATTATTGATTCGTTTGAGTATTACAACAAATGATTTTTATGCAGAATTTCTACTAGCATTAATATTTCCAAATAAAGATCTTGTAACCATTTTTTCATAAACATCTAAATCTTTTTTATCAACTTCACCCTTCTCAATATCTTTAATTTTCCTAAGAGCATATTGCTGAATAGTAATTAAAGGAAGAACTATCTTTTCTCTAATTTGAATTGAAGCTTTGTTTGCGGGTTCATTTTCCATTAATTCTTTGAAACCTGAAAGTCTTAATATCATTTTTTTTGATAACTTATATTCTTCATGAATTATGGTCCAAAACTCTCCAAACTCAGGGTCATCCTTCATGTAAGAAGTTAATTTAAAAAAAGATTTTGTTAAACTCATCATACTGTTGGAAATTAGAGTTCTAAAAAATGGTGATCTATTATAAAGCTTTTTAAGCTCATTAAACTTTTTCTCATCACTATAAAACTTTAAAGCAGTACCAACTCCAAAAAACCCAGGAACATTTTGTTTAAGTTGACTCCAACTCCCAACAAAAGGAATTGCTCTTAGTGCAGAGAAATCGAATTCTGCATTAACTTTCCCTCTTTTTGATGGCCTACTTCCTATGTTAGTTTTAGCATAGTATTTTATAGTGCTCATATGCTCCAAATATGGAATAAATTTAGGGTGATTTTTAAAATTCTTGTATGCTTTATAACTAATAAGCGCTAAATTTTCTAAAATTAATTTATCTTCTTTATTAGAAGCCTCACTACTATCGTTTAGTATTCTATTTTGAATTCCGGAACTCAATAATTGTTCTAGATTATATTGACAAGACTGAATAGTTCCAAAGTTTGAACTAATTGTTTGACCTTGAACTGTTATCTGAATTTCATCAGACTCAACAAAATTTCCAAGAGATGCGTAAAATTGATGAGTGTTACCACCCCCTCTTGCCGGAGGACCTCCTCTTCCATCAAAAAACAATACTTTAATACCAAACTTTCTTGATACGCTTGTTAAGGCTTCTTTAGCTTTCAAAATACTCCAATTAGCCATTAAATATCCACCGTCTTTAGTACCATCAGAAAAGCCTAACATAATAGTTTGTTTGTCACTCCTATTGGATAAATGGGTGCGGTAAACTTTGTTACTATAAACCGATTCCATCACTTTAGCTGCAACTGTTAAATCAGAAATAGTTTCAAATAAAGGAATAATATCTACAGATGGAAATTCCCAGTCACTTAATCTAAACATAGAAAAAACTTCAAATATGTTTAATGCATTTTGATTATTACTAATAATGTATCTGTTTGCTCCTTTCTCTCCATTAATTTTTTGAATTGTTTTCATAGCCCTAATTGAGCCTAATGTAGAGTAAGCTTGTTCGTTTTTAAATACATCTAAAGGAATATCACCTTTGAGGTTTGAAAGTATATTTATCTTTTCACTTTCAGAAAGATCCAAATAATTATCAGGGAATATCTTTCCGAAATGTTTTTGAGAAATATTAAAAACATCTTCAAAAACTTCGCTATGAATCCTTGAATCCTGCCTAATATCTAAACTAGCAAAATGATATCCAAAAATATTAACCTTATTAATTAAATCATCTAACTCATCAATAAATAAAGACTTGTGTTCATTAATAAGTATTTCTCTTATCTGAAAAAGTTTATTTTTTAAATCCTCTAAGCTAATTTTAGGATTTTTTTGGGCATTAAAAATACTTTTGTATAGCTTATTCTCGATGTTGATAACTATATTTTCAACATTCTTAAATGTCAATCTTCTTCTTAACTTTCTTATGTCTCTGTAGTAGTTTTTGATGATATCACTTCTTAGCTTGTTAGCTGTTTTTAAAGTGATTTCAGTTGTTACAAATGGATTTCCATCTCTATCTCCACCTGGCCAAAATCCTAAATTAATTATATCATTATCAAAATCTTCTCCATTAAATATATTTGACTTAATGTATTTATAAATATTACTAATGGAGTTATAGAAAACATTCTCTAAATACCATGTAAGACTAACGGCTTCATCAAAAGGAGTAGGTTTTTTGTTTTTAAAAAATGGTGTTTTGCCTAGTTGAGAAAGTAATGTTTTGATTTGGGATAAATCATTTTTTTTAACGGCTTTAGTTAGGTCAGTAATAATACCAAGAACTGATCCTGGATAAAATTGAGTAGGATGAGCTGTTAGAACTGGTCTTAATTTAAAATTAGATAAATATTTTTTTAATTCTGGTTTTTTATTCTTAGACTCTACTTCCTCTTTTAAACTACGTAACGTGCCAATACCATCTAAATTGTTAATTTGATCAAAAGAAGCGTCTTCTACAGCGTCAAAAAGAACAACCTGCCTTTCTATGTATTGAATAAACCTAAAAAGTAAAGTTATTTTTTCTTTTTGACCTGAATCTTTTAAATAAAATTCAAAAAAGTTTTCTACAATTTCTGAAGGATTATTATTTTTTTCATAACCTTCAATACAGATTTTTTCAAAAAGAGGAAGCATAACTCCAGTATTTGCTATGCCTTCGTAGGGAAGAGTTAAAAAAATGCTATTATAAACTTGATATCTTGACAATACATTATCATCAAACCTTTCTTTCTTGGTAAGTTTTCTCACTAAAATCTAGAGTTTATTATAATTCATTAAAAATTCTATGCATCAATCTTTTCTTGTCATTTATACTTTCTTCTAATGAAATCATTGTTTCAGTCCTTGAAACTCCTTCAATATCGTCAATCATGAATATGATGTCTTTTGCATGGTCAGTGCTCTTAGCCCGAACTTTGCAAAAAATATTAAATTTTCCAGTCGTAATGTGAGCTACAGTAACAAAAGGGATTTTCTCTAAATATTGAAGAACAAAATTAGTTTGACGAGTTTTTTCTAAAAAAATACCAATATAAGCTATAAAAGTATAGCCAAGTTTTTTATAGTCAAGATTTAGAGATGAACCCTTGATAATCCCGGCATCTTCCATCTTTTTAACTCTAACATGAACTGTACCAGCAGAAATAAGAAGTTTTTTTGCTATGTCAGTAAAAGCAGTTCTGGAGTTATCTATTAATAAATCTAATATTTGATGATCAACTTCATCTAGCTTTAGTTTAGCCATTTTAATGTTTTAAAAATTGATTAATTACAAATATATTGAATTATTTTTAAAAAAATTGATAAATCATTGAATTATTCGCAATTTATTAACATGACTCATCAATTCTTTAATCACAAGACTATCAGAAAAGTCAAAACTCTTTTTAATTGTGCTAAAATCTAGTGTTAAATGACCTGACATATTTATAAAATCTCCATATTTATCAATATAAGGTGTAAATTTAATTTCTTTTTTTTCCTTATCTAAAATCTCTTTAAACATAATACTAACACTTGTATTTAATTTATTTTTTTCAGAAACTACATTTACATTTTTTAAAAAAATATCACATAGATTTTGAGAGTTTTCAGGAATTAAATAATAATCCTTATAATTAATTTTAATAAAATCTTTATGTGCAATTGATTTTATTGAATAAATTAACGCATAACACATATACTCTCTAGTTTGTTCTCTATCATAATCTTGACCAATATGACCGGACTCAAAAAGAATAGTAGGTGTATTTAAAGATTGAAATGTATCTCCAACGCAATTTATGTTAAAATCATCGTTATATCTTGAAATGTTACCCGGTAAAATGACAGATAATTTTTTATTAATAAGTGAAATAACCCTCATACTGTACTTTCTAGATTTAGTTTCGGATTTTTCAACATCTGCAGATGGTGATAAAAAAGATAATACAGACGGTTTATTTTCTTTAGCAGAGTATATAGATCTTTGATCATGAAGATTAAAACAAAAGTTAGGATTAAATTGATTGTACAAGTCCCTTATAATATTACTTTCTATTTGAGATAGGGATTGAGCATCCCTGTTTAAATCAACATTATTAATATTTTCTCTAGTATAATTTAAAGCTCCATCAGGATTTAATATTGGAATTATCATTAGGGTCACTTTAGAAAAAACACCTCTATCATATTTATCGAAAAATGACAGACAATCAAATAAGGCTTTAGTAGAAGTAGATTCATTTCCGTGCATTTGAGACCACATGAGTATTTTAATTGGTCCTGTCCCGGTTTTTAACGATAAAACTGGCAGATTATTAGAACTTTCACCAATAATTGAAAAATCATAACTTTTTTTAAGCTTAAAAAGAGATTCATTGTTGATATATCTTCCAAATAATAATTTCTCTTTATAATCTTGATATTTATCTATTTCTACACCCATTATAATAATTAATTAAAACAAAGTTAACAATACATACGATTACAATTGTAAACTATATTTTTAAATTAAAATTAAAAATTTCTATTTAAAATTAACAATTGTGTACGTTAAATTTTTATTTTATTTTAAATTGCTGTATTTAAGTTAGTTAAATAGGTTTATTGAAAGTTATGGTTCAATTAAATTATCAAATATAAATGTGTTTACATCTCAATATATTCAATTAATTTTTGTAAATTTACAATTGTATACATGAAAAATTTTACAGATAGATTGAAGGAAATTCTTGAAAAAGAAGACTTAACAGCATCAAAGTTTGCTGAAAAAATTGGTATTCAACGATCAAGTGTTTCACATATTTTGAGCGGAAGGAATAAACCAAGCCTTGATTTTGTCATAAAAGTCAATAATGCATTTGATAATGTTTCTCTTAATTGGCTGATAAAAGGGATTGACACAATCAAGAGAGTCGATGATGGTGAAATAAAGCACTCCCCTATTCTATCAGAATTAGACATAAAGAAGAATTTGGATGAAGATAAGAACGTTAAAGAAATAGGTTTTTTTTATACAGATGGTTCATTTAAGATTTTTAAGAATTAGATTATCTTTACATCATGAATTTACGCACACTATTAATGTTATTGCTTTTGACCTCATGCTACACTTCAGAAAGAAACTGTAAAGAATTTCAAACTGGAACTTTTGAGTTTGAATCAATCTCTACAAAGGGTGATACACTTATAACTAAATTTATAAGAACAAAAGATATAGAAATTGACTATTTCAACAGTTCTATTGACTCTAGTTACGTTAACTGGGTTTCGGATTGTGAGTGTATTATAAAAAAAATTAATCCCAAAAGTATGATTGAAAAAAAATCAATCCAAATGAAGATTTTAAGCACATCTGAAGACACTTATATGTTTGAGTATTCTTTTGTTGGAGATATTCAAAATAGACAAAGAGGATCAGCTAAAAAAATAACTAATTAAAACTCTAATTCCGTTTGCCCATCTTGGTTTTCTGAACTTTTATTGTACTTTTCTACATTTTCGTTTTGAATATTGACCTCTTCATTTACTTCAATTTCCATTATTGGAGTTTTTTCAGGAGGACTGTATGGAACCGGATCAATTAAATTAATGTTTTTTATTTTAAAAGAAGAAAGTTGATTACCTAAAGCTTTAATTCCTTTTACACCAATCAATTCTTCAATTTTCACAATCAAATTATCTTTTGCTCCTTTAGATGTTTTTGAGAAACTTAACTCTACAACAGGCTTCCAATCCGAAGAAACTATTTCAAGTTGAGTTTTAGGACCTGAAGGTATAAACTGCTGATCCACGTTTTGATTTCCAGCAAAAAAACGTTTAACGAAGTACCTGTCCTTGTTTTTATCAAAATAAATTACTGATAATGGTTTTTCTTCAATCCACTTCTCTAAAACAATCATATCTTCTGGAAAATGCATATTCAAATCAGGTTTTATAGTCTTCAGAATACCATTCTGTTGTATAACAAGTAATGAGTCATCACTTTTAAACTCACCTAGCAATTCACCTCTATTATCTACATTGAGTCTTTGAATAGTGTCGTCAAACCAAATTTTTCTAGGATTTAAAGTCGATAACCCTTTTTCCTTAAACTCTATTTTATTGACATTATATTTTGTAACAATATTTCCTTTAGAACTCCTGCCTTTAATTTCTAAATCAGCAAAATCTAATTCCCATTTTAATTTTTTTATCGAACCAGATTGTCTTAAAACAATATTTACTACTTCTGCCTCTCCATTGGGATTTGCCGAAAAATAGAGAATTTCAGAACCTTCTGTTCCTTTAGTTAAATCATAGTCCTTATCTCTAGTAATACCAGTAACACTGAATCTTTTAATATATGATGTTCCTTTATTTCCATCCCTATAAATCATATTATAAACTGTTCTCTTGTCTTTCTTTTTAAAAACAGCTACATGCTTTATGTTTTTGCCAATAAACTTCTTTGAATCTACTTTTGTAACCATCATCTTTCCTTCTTCAGTAAACGAAATAATATCATCAATATCTGAACATTCTTCAATAAATTCATCTTTTTTAATTGAAGTACCAATAAAGCCCTCTTCTCTGTTAACATATAGTTTAGAGTTTTTAATTACAACTTTTTTTGCGTCAACATCATCAAAAACTCTAATTTCAGTTTTTCTTTTTTTATCCTTTCCGTATTCAGCCTTTAAGTTTTTAAAATAATCAACAGTAAATTCAGTTAAATTTTTTAAATGATGTGCTATCTTCTCTAATTCCGTTTCAATGGACTCTATTTTTAATTGAGCTTTATTAATATCGAATTTAGAAATTCTTTTAATTTTTATTTCTGTAAGTCTAACCACGTCATCTTCAACCACTTCTCTTTTAAGGTGAGCTACATAAGGCTTTAACCCTTCTGAAATAGCCACAATAACACCTTCCCAAGTGTCTACATTTTCAATATCACGATAAATCCTGTTTTCAATAAAAATTCTTTCTAATGAAGCGTAATGCCATTGACTTTCATAATCTCCTTTTTTGTATTCTAACTCTAGCTTTAACAATTCCCTGGTGTGTTCGGTAGATCTTTTTAAAATATCTGAAACCCCAATAAACAATGGTTTATTATCTTCAATAACACAACCTAATGGAGAAATGGAAGTTTCGCAAGATGTAAAAGCAAATAATCCGTCAATAGTCTTATCGGGTGAAACATCTGATGGAAGGTGTACTAAAACTTCAACATCATTGGCGGTATTGTCTTCAATTTTTTTAATTTTTATTTTACCATTATCGTTAGCTTTTAAAATAGAATCTATTAAAGAGGAAGTTGTAGTTGAAAAAGGAATTTGACTAATAACTAAAGTGTTTTTATTCAATTGACTAATTTTAGCCCTGACTTTAATTCTTCCGCCCCTTAATCCGTCATTATAATTACTAACATCCATTATGCCAGATGTAGGAAAATCTGGAAATAGTGTAAACTTCTGTCCTTTCAAACATTTAATTGACGAGTCAATTAACTCAATAAAATTATGTGGCAAAATCTTAGTGGATAAACCAACTGCAATACCTTCTCCCCCTTGAGCTAAAAGTAAAGGAAATTTGACTGGTAAGTTTATAGGTTCTTTTCTTCTTCCATCATATGAAGATTGCCATTTTGTAATTTTAGGACTAAAAACGACCTCTAACGCAAACTTAGAGAGTCTTGCTTCAATATACCTTGAAGCTGCAGATCTGTCGCCAGTTAATATATTTCCCCAATTACCCTGAGTTTCTATTAAAAGTTCTTTTTGTCCTACCTGAACCATTGCGTCAGCAATACTTGCATCACCATGGGGGTGATACTGCATAGTATGACCTACTATATTAGCTACCTTATTGAAGCGTCCATCATCTAAATCTTTCATCGAGTGAAGAATTCTTCTTTGAACAGGCTTAAAGCCATCCTCGATTGATGGAACCGCTCTTTCTAAAATTACATAAGAAGCATAATCTAAAAACCAATCTTTATACATTCCGGAAACTCGAATTAACGAATCCCCTAATTCATCTTTTTTATTTAAGTTACTTTGCTCTATATATCCTTCTTCCATATTATGAATCTATTCTATCTAATTCAACTTTAAGGTTGTCAATTATGAATTTTTGTCTATCAGGTGTGTTTTTCCCCATGTAAAAAGAAAGCAGTTCTTCAATACTGAAATTTTCATCTAACATTACTGGATCTAATCTTATACTCTCTCCAATAAAATGCTTGAACTCATCTGGAGAAATTTCACCCAAACCTTTAAATCTTGTTATTTCTGGTTTAGATCCTAATTTTTTAAAAGCCTGAATTCTCTCCTTTTCTGAATAACAATAAATTGTTTCTTTTTTATTTCTAACTCTAAACAGAGGAGTTTGAAGTATGTACAAATGTCCTTCTTTAATTAATTCTGGGAAAAATTGTAAAAAGAAAGTGATTAAAAGCAATCTAATATGCATTCCATCAACATCAGCATCAGTTGCAATGACAATATTATTATATCTTAAGTACTCTATACTATCTTCAATATTTAAAGCAGCTTGCAATAAATTAAACTCTTCATTTTCATAAACAATTTTCTTAGACATTGAATAACAATTAAGGGGCTTTCCTCTTAAACTAAAAACAGCTTGTGTGTTAACATTCCTTGATTTTGTAATAGACCCACTAGCAGAATCACCTTCAGTTATAAACAAAGTTGAATCTAACCTGTTTTCCTTATTCATATCTCCCAAATGAACTCTACAATCTCTTAATTTTTTATTATGAAGGTTTGATTTTTTCGCTCTTTCTCTTGCTAATTTCCTAATGCCAGAAAGTTCTTTTCTTTCTTTTTCAGCTTGGGTGATTTTTCTTTGAATTTTCTCAGCAGTATCTGGATTTTTATGAAGATAATTATCAAGGTATTTTCCAATAAAATCATGTATATACGATCTGACAGTAGGCAAACCTCCACCCATTTCTGTAGAACCTAACTTAGTTTTAGTTTGTGACTCGAAAATTGGTTCCATAACTTTAATACTAACAGCAGAAATAATTGACTTTCTAACATCACTAGCATCATAGGGCTTACCATAAAAATCTCTAACAACTTTAACTACAGCTTCTCTAAAAGCGGATTGGTGAGTTCCTCCTTGAGTTGTATGCTGTCCATTCACAAATGAGTAATATTCTTCACTATACTGGATTTTACTATGAGTAATAGCTACTTCAATATCATCGCCTTTTAAATGAATTATAGGATATAATAATTTTTCAATATCATTATTGTCCTCCAATAAATCTTTTAAACCATTTTCAGAAATATATTTTTCTCCGTTAAAAACAATAGTTAATCCAGGATTTAAATAAACATAATACTTAAGCATTTTAGACACATACTCAGCCCTATATTTGTATTTTTTAAATATTATTTCATCTGGAATGAAAGTAACTTTTGTTCCTTTTCTTTTTGAAGACTCTTCAATCTCTTTATCTAACGTCAAATTTCCATGTTCAAAATGAACAGTTTTTATTTTTTCATCACGACAAGATTCTACCTTAAAACTAGAAGATAAAGCATTCACAGCTTTAGTACCCACTCCATTTAGGCCTACAGATTTTTTAAATACTCTTGAGTCATATTTAGCACCAGTGTTCATCTTAGAAACAACATCAACAACTTTACCTAGAGGAATTCCCCTTCCATAATCTCTAACTGAAACTCCTGAGTCTGAAATTGAAATATCAATTGTCTTCCCTGCACCCATGACAAACTCATCAATAGAATTATCAAGAACTTCTTTTAAAAGAATATAAATGCCGTCATCAGGTGACGAACCATCACCTAGCTTTCCAATATACATACCAGGACGCATTCTAATATGCTCCTTCCAGTCTAGCGACCTAATATTGTCTTCAGTATAATTTGATGTAATTGACATAGCTACGAAAATAGCTAATATAGGTGTGGTTTAAAAAAAAATGAAATGGTGTTTTAATAAATTAATTAACAATCGTTGTGGACTGTTGTTGAAATCTTTTTTAACTAAACATTAAATCTAAAATGCATAACATCACCATCCTTTACAACATAGTCTTTCCCTTCAATATTTAATTTCCCAAATTCTCTAGCTTTTGATTCACTTCCATATTTTATGTAATTGTCATAAGAAATGACTTCAGCCTTAATAAAGCCTTTTTCAAAATCCGTATGAATCACACCTGCAGCTTGAGGAGCAGTCATCCCTTTATGAATAGTCCAAGCTCTAACTTCTTTTACACCAGCAGTAAAATAAGTTTGTAGATTTAATATATCATATGCTTTTCTAATCATTTTTGATGATCCTGGCTCACTTAATCCAATGTCAGACAGAAAAACTTGTCTATCTTCATATGTATCCAAATCGTTAATGTCCGCTTCAGTTGCAACGGCTAAAATTATCAACTCTGCATTTTCAGCCTGAATTACTTTTTTTACATTTTCAACATGAGAATTACCATTAACAGCTGATGATTCATCAACATTACATACGTAAAAAACCGGTTTATTTGTAATCAATTCCATAGTGTCAACAAAAATCTGTTCTTTTTCTGTCAAATCAACAGTTCTAACTGGCTTAAATGAATGAATTTGATTAATTAACTTAATTAATATATTATTTTCAATTAAAGCTTCTTTATCACCTGTTTTTATCAAACGTGCTATCTTGTCCTTTCTTTTCTCTAAAGTCTCTAAGTCTTTAAGTTGAAGCTCTAAATCTATAATTTCTTTGTCTCTAACAGGGTCTATAGATTCTTCAACATGAATAATATTATCATCATCGAAGCACCTTAAAACATGAATAATTGCATCAGTTTCTCTAATATTAGCAAGAAATTGATTCCCTAACCCTTCTCCCTTACTAGCTCCTTTAACAAGTCCAGCAATATCTACAATCTCTACTGTTGCCGGAATAACTTTTTCAGGATTTACTAATTTCTCTAAATTCTCCATCCTTTTATCAGGAACATTAATAATTCCTATATTGGGTTCAATAGTGCAGAACGGGAAATTAGCGCTTTGTGCTTTAGTGTTTGATAAACAGTTAAAAAGTGTTGATTTACCAACGTTAGGAAGACCTACTATACCAGCTTTCATAAATTAATTTTCAGGATGCATAAATTTCTGTTTTTCAAGAAGATTTTCTTCTGATTCAACATTGTCTTCATCTGGAACACAGCAATCCACTGGACAAACAGCAGCACATTGAGGTTCGTCATGAAAGCCCTTACACTCTGTACATTTATCACTAGATATAAAATAGTACTCATCAGAAACAGGTTCTTGTTCGATTTCTGCATTAACATTTTTTCCATTAGGCAGAATCAAATCTCCTGACAAACTAGTGCCATCTGAATATTTCCATTCATAAGCAGCTTCATAAATAGCGGTGTTTGGGCACTCTGCCTCACAAGCTCCACAATTTATACATTCATCAGTTATTTTTATAGCCATTGTTATTGATGCAATCTTTATTTAAATTTGTTCAAAAATAACACCAATTAACATCACAAACAAGTTTAGTGCCAACATTATATAATAGAATTAAAGCATTCGAAAAATTAGGAATTCTTTTCAGTAACAACATTTCAAAAAATTCATCTAATGATTTTAATCATTGGCCCATAGAGTTAAACAAAGCCATAGATATGGCCTATAAATACAATTCTTGGTTTACTGAACATTCTGTAAAGCAAGCCTTACTCGAATGGTCAAAACAACTTAATTATGATAATTTAAAAAACTGGACTGATCAATATCAAATTACAGATAAATCTGATAAGAAAATAGCTATAATTATGGCTGGAAACTTACCATTAGTTGGGTTTCATGACCTATTATGTGGATTGATATTAAATTTCGATTGCATCGTAAAACTATCCTCTGATGATAAAATATTAATACCTTTTATTATTGAGTTCTTAGATTCAGAATTACCAGGTATTAAAAACAAAGTTGAATTCACCACAACTACAATGAAAGATTTTAACGGAGTTATCGCAACAGGCAGTAATAGCTCGTTTAAATATTTTGAATACTATTTTGGAGGCTACCCTAACCTTCTAAGAAAAACTCGACATTCCATAGCTGTTTTAGACGGCAATGAATCTGAAACTGATTTAAAAAATTTAGGTAACGATATTTTTACTTATTTCGGTATGGGTTGTAGAAGCATTTCCAAACTCTTAATTCCTAAAGGATATGATTTTGATTTGCTATTCAATGCATTGTTTACGTTTAAAGAGATCATTAATCATAACAAATATGTTAACAACTACGATTATAATAAAGCAGTGTATCTAATGAGTGAACAAAAGTTTATTGAAAATGGTTTTGTTATTTTAAAAGAAGATAAAAAACTTGGCTCACCTATAGGATGTTTGTTTTTTGAATATTATGAAAACTCTAAAGGTTTAAACACTTACATTTCTGATATTAAAGATTCATTACAATGTGTAGTAAGCAATTTAAATATATGTAATTCCACTAATTTCGGCTCAAGTCAAAAACCTAAGATTGATGACTATGCAGATAACATAAACACATTAGATTTTTTGTTAAAAATATAATGATATATTAATTAAAAAAAAGCTTTTAATATTTTGTATTTTATTAAATTGCATGCTTTTAAAATAGTAAATGAAAGTACACAACTTCAGTGCTGGCCCTAGCATTCTTCCTGATTCAGTTATTAAGGAAGCATCAAACGGAATTCTTAATATAAACAACTCTGGATTGTCTTTGTTAGAAATATCTCATAGAAGTAAAGATTTTATAGAGATAATGGACAAAGCCACATCTTTAGCTTTAAAGCTACTGGATTTAGAAAATAAGGGATATAAAGCTCTTTTTTTACAAGGTGGAGCTAGTAATCAATTTCTTATGACAGCTTATAATTTACTGGAAAATAAAGCAGGTTATTTAAATACTGGAGTATGGTCGAGTAAAGCTTTAAAAGAAGCTAAAATTTTTGGAGAGGCTATTGAAATAGCCTCTTCAAAGGATAAAAACTTTAATTATATCCCTAAAGGGTATTCTATTGACCCTGATTTAGATTATTTTCACATCACTACAAACAATACAATTTTTGGTACACAAATTAAAGAGATTCCTAACACTTCAGTTAATCTCGTTGCTGATATGTCTTCAGATATATTTTCTAGAAAAATTGATTTTTCAAAATTTGGATTAATATACGCAGGTGCTCAAAAGAATATGGGCCCCGCAGGAACTACCCTAGTCGTTATTAAAGAAGATATTTTAGGTAAAGTCTCAAGGGACATCCCTTCAATGCTTGACTATAAAGTGCATATAGACAAAGAGAGTATGTTTAACACTCCACCTGTTTTTGCAGTTTACACTTCAATGCTAACACTTAAGTGGATAGATAATAATGGTGGTATAGAAAATATTGAATCTAAAAATAATGAAAAAGCTCAATTGTTATACAATGCTATTGACAATAATGAATTATTTAAAGGATTTGCTGCTAAAGAAGACAGGAGTACAATGAATGCTACTTTCAATTTAGTCAATCAAGATCATAAAGAAGTTTTTGACAAATTAAGTAAAGAAGCAAATATTAATGGAATTAATGGACATATATCTGTTGGAGGCTATCGTGCTTCAATTTATAATGCACTAGAAATAGAATCCGTAAAGGTATTAATTGAAGTAATGAATGAATTAAAAAGAAAAGTATAATATAAATTTTATGATAAACATTTTAGCTAATGATGGAATTTCTAATAGCGGAAAAGTAGCTTTAGAAACAGCTGGATTTAACGTGTCAACCACAACAGTGGCCCAAGATCAATTAATAAACTATATAAATAAAGAAAAAGTAAGTGTAATACTAGTTAGAAGCGCTACCAATATAAGAAAAGAGTTGATTGACAAATGCAAAGATTTAAAAATTATTGGAAGAGGTGGTGTAGGAATGGATAATATTGATGTTGAGTACGCTAGAAGTAAAGGCATTAATGTTATCAACACTCCTGCATCTTCATCAGCGTCTGTTGCAGAATTAGTTTTTGCTCATTTATACAGTGGAGTTAGATTTCTTCATGAATCAAATAGAGCTATGCCTTTAGAAGGAGATAGTAATTTTAAAGCATTAAAAAAATCTTATGCTAAAGGCATTGAATTGAGAGGGAAAACTATTGGGATTATTGGTTTTGGAAGAATTGGAAGAGAAACAGCAAAAATTGCTTTAGGAGTTGGAATGAACGTTTTAGTATATGATAAACATATAGAAAAAGTTGATTTAACTTTAGATTTTTCAGGTAATAAATCATTGGATTTTGAAATAAAAATTTCAAAATTAAATGATGTGCTTAAAAATTCTGATTTTATTTCTTTACATGTTCCTCTTCAAAAAAAGTTTGTAATAGACAAAAAAGAATTTGATTTAATGAAAGATGGGGTTGGTTTAATTAATGTTGCAAGAGGTGGAGTTGTTAATGAAGTTGAATTAATCTCAGCTTTAAATTCTGGTAAATTATCATTTGCTGGTCTAGATACTTTTGAGAACGAACCAAAACCTGCTGTTCAACTTCTAATGCACCCAAAAATATCGTTAACTCCACATATTGGAGCTGCAACTAAAGAAGCTCAAGATAGAATAGGATTAGAATTAGCTGAACAAATAAATACAATATTAAACTAGTCTATGTTAGAAAGGCTTAAATCTAAATGGGAAATTAATTCAAACTCCCAAATTGTAATAATTTTTATCGTTTTTGGACTAACAGGTTCATCTGCAGCTGCACTTTCTGGCCCAGTTATGGATTATTTCAACATAAGTAAAAGTTTTTTACACCCTTTAATTTATTGGCCACTTAGAATTCTTGTCCTTTTTCCAGTATACCAAATTCTACTAATTTGGTTTGGATTATTTGCCAGTGCTTTAGTGAGTGTTTTTACTTTTCAAAAAGATAAATTCTATTTTAATTTTTTTTATAAAATAGCTAAAGTCATGGTAGTAAAAATGATAAAACTACTTTCTGGCGGTATCCTATTTAAAAACTGAATTTATTTTAAATAAGTCTTGCCATTTTCTAAAAACTTATTCAATTTAGGTTTAATCACCATTGAGCAATAAGGAGCATTCTGATTCAATTCAAAATAATCATGGTGATAATTTTCAGCTTGATAAAATATATTTTCCTTTTCAATAGTAGTGACTAATGACTTAGAATATTCTTTGGAACTATTAAGTTCATCTATATAATTGTTAATAATTTTTATCTCCTTCAAATTGCTTGTGAATATTGATGAGCGATATTGAGTGCCTACATCATTTCCTTGTCTGTTTAAAGTGGTAGGGTCATGAGTTGAAAAAAAAATAATCAACACATCCTTAAAAGAAATAATTTTAGAGTCATACTCTACTTTAACAACTTCAGCATGACCGGTTAATCCTGTACATATTTGTTTGTATGATGGATTTATCGTCTCACCTCCAGTATATCCTGGAAAAACACTTATAACACCATTAACTTTTTTAAATATAGTTTCAGTACACCAAAAACAACCACCACCAATTATTATATACTTATTGCTTGACATTAAACCTTTGTTTAAGATAGTTATCTAAAATTAGATTAAATTAGCCATTATTTTAAATAAATAATAAATAATTTGAGAAATAGCATTTATATATTTTTTGTCCTTTTCATAAGCTTTTCATTTTCTCAAGATAGGAAAACATTAAATATTTCTCTTTTAGATTCTCCACCCAAAATTGACGGGATTATTAATGATGAACAATGGAAAGGTCTCAATGCAGCTACCGACTTTGAAAGGTGGATGCCAATAAACGGGTCATCTGAAAGAAAAGGATATGAAAATTACGTATATATGGGCTATGACGATAACGCAATATATATAGCAGCAAAATTTAATAACCCAAATCCTGTCCCTATTGAATTTAGTCAAAGAGATGATATATGGGAAGTGAATGCTGAAACTTTTTTTGTTTCAATAAACACATTCGATGACAATATTAGTGAACAAAGTTTTCTAGTAACAAGCGCAGGGACATTGGGAGATTCTTATTCTTCTGGAGAAATGTCAGATGATGATTTTGATTTTGACACGGTTTTTGAATCTAAAGTAAATGTTAATAAAGAGGGATGGACATTGGAAATGAGGATTCCATATAGCGCACTACGTTTTCCTTCTAAAAATATTCAAAAATGGGGTATTAATTTTGGTAGAAAAATTGCCGATTTAGGTGAGGTATACACATGGAATTTTGTTGATTTAAAAAATATGAAATATTCCGAATCAATGGGAATAACATCTGAAATAAAAAACATATCACCACCTGTTAGGTTATTTTTTTATCCTTACGCACAATCTTCAGTAGATTTAAATAAATCTAATAAGCCGTTGATAGGGTATTCTGCAGGAATGGATCTTAAATACGGTATAAACAACAGCTTTACTTTAGATGCTACTTTAATTCCTGACTTTGGTCAAGTTGCTTTTGATGAAGAAGAGTTAAACTTAAGTCCTTTTGAGCAAAGGTTCGATGAAAATAGATCTTTTTTCACTGAAGGAGCAATATTGTTTAAAAAAGCAGATAGTCGTGGATATAGAGGAGGTAATTTCTTTTATAGTAGAAGGATTGGAGAAGATATAAGTTTTGAAGAAGAAGACTTGTTAAATGAGGATGAAGAAGTACTAACCTATGATAGAAAAGCAGATTTATTAAACTCAATTAAATTAACAGGAACTACAAATTCTGGTCTTAGTATTGGATTTATAAACTCAATCACTGACAATGCTTATGCAATAGTTACAAACTCTTCAACTGGAAAGGTTAGGACTGAAAAAATTGCATCAATAACAAATTATAACGTAATTTCTTTAAGTCAACAAATATTAAATGATTATTCAACTATTTCGTTTCTAAATGCTAATGTAAATAGAAGTGGAAGTTTTAAAAACTCCAATAACAGCACTATTGTTTTTAACCTATTTGATTATAAAAGAAAGTTTAACATTAGTGGGAACTTTTTCCAAAGTGACTCTCCTACATTTTCATCTACAAAGGGATTTAGAGGCTCTATTAACTTTTCAGAACTAACCGGAAATTTTAGATTTGGTTTTGGTTGGGATGGTGTAGATGCTAATTACTATCAAAATGATTTAGGTTATTACAACAACAGGAATGATCAAAGAATTTCTGGAAGAATAAGATACACAACTTTTGAGTCAACTAATTTATATGAAAAAATTGAAGCTTATTTATGGATGAGTAAAAGAAGTAGATTTTATCCAAAGGAAATAAAATCAACAGGTTGGAGAATAGGAACTACTATAATCAATACAAAACTAGAAGAAATTAGACTTAGTTTTGACTACACTTCAATTTATAATAATTACGAAGAACCAAGAGAAGAAGATGTGTTTATTAAGGAACCTGGTGAATATGCAATTTCATTAGATTATAAGTCTGATAAAAGAAAAAAAATTCAATATGGTTTTGGAATTGAACATTCTTACGCTGTCAATGAGTTTTTAAATGAAAATAAAAATCGTACAGAATATGGTATAGGACTTGGGTTTAGATTCTCTGACAGGTTTAACTTAGAATATGAATTAAAGAAGGCTTCAGCTAATGACGATATAGGTTATGTGTTTAATGAAGATGATAATATTTACTTTGGAAAACGAGACGTTAAGGTTTTAGAAAATAATTTAACTCTGAATTACAACTTTAACTCTTACAAGTCTCTTGTTTTGAAATTTAGACAATTTTGGAGTAGTGCAAATTATAATGATTCTTTTTTCTTACTTAACTCTAAGGGAGAAAGATTACTTTCCGACAAATATATAATAGATAATGACCCCAATACAAATTTCAATCTATGGAATTTAGACTTAAGCTATAATTGGGAGTTTTTACCTGGAAGCAAACTAACATTGTTGTATAGAAATAATATTTTTAATGAAGATAATTTGTCAGGGATTTCATATTATAGTAGTACTAAAGAATTATTTCAAAAACCTATTGATCACCAAGTTTCGCTTAGAATAAATTATTTCTTAGATTACAACGTACTTTAAAAAGAAATAAAATATAATTTAAATGATTTCAGCAAATAATATTTCTAAAACATTCAATGGTAAAAAAGTCTTAGACAATGTCAGTATTGAAGTTGAGAAAGGTGAAATTATTTCAATAGTAGGGCCTTCGGGAGCTGGAAAAACTACTTTATTACATATTTTAAGCACTCTTGATAAGCCCGACTTAGATAATCAACCGAAATTACTTCTTAATAATACAGAAATAATTAAACTAAGTGATAATAACCTCTCCAATTTTAGAAATACAGAAATTGGTTTTATTTTTCAATTCCACGAGCTTTTACCGGAGTTTACTGCTATTGAAAACATATGTTTGCCTGGTCTAATTAAAGGAGATTCAAACTCAGAAATCACCAAAAGAGCTGAAAAATTATTAAAATCTCTTAATTTAACCCACGTTAAAAGTCAAAATCCTAACGAACTATCTGGCGGAGAACAGCAAAGAGTAGCAGTTGCAAGAGCTTTAATAAATGAACCTAAAATTTTATTCGCAGATGAACCAAGCGGAAATTTAGATTCAATATCTGCTGACGCATTACATAAATTATTTTTTGAACTAAGAGATGATTTAAATATTACTATGATATTAGTTACACACAACAAAGAATTGGCTAATATGACAGATAGAAAACTCAATTTAATTGATGGAAAGTGGGCTAACTAAATTTGAATTAAAAGAATTTTTAGATAAAAAATACGAACAATATAATCAGAAGGTTTTTATTGAGTCTGATCCTATTCAAGTTCCTCATGAATTCAAACTTAAACAAGATATTGAAATAGCTGCATTTTTAACATCAACTATTGCATGGGGACAAAGAAAAACTATTATTAAAAATGCTAAAATAATGATAGAAAATTTAGATAACTCTCCATATGAATTCATAGTTAATTCTACTGAAAAAGAAATAGAAAAACTCTATGTAAAACACAGAACTTTTAATGAAATAGATTTTAGATATTTTATCAAAAAACTAAAAGAATTGTACACTAAATACAATGATTTAGAAACGGTATTCTGTTTAACTCAAAACCGATTTAACATGCATGATTCAATTCATAATTTTAAAAAAATATTTTTTAACAGTGATTTCCCAATTAGAACAACAAAACACATTAGCGATCCAAGAAAAGGGTCAGCATCAAAAAGGATAAATATGTTTTTAAGATGGATGGTAAGAGATGATAATAATGGAGTTGATTTTGGTATATGGAACAACATAAATAAATCTATACTTTCTTGTCCTCTAGATGTACATAGCGGAAATGTAGCAAGAAAACTTGGTCTATTAAATAGAAAACAAAACGATCATAAAGCGGTTTTGGAATTAGATAAAAATTTAAGAGCGCTAGACAAAAATGATCCTGTTAAATATGATTTTGCTTTATTTGGATTAGGAGTTTTTGAAGGATTTTAAAATCTTTTACATAATAATTCAAATCAATTACTATATTTGCCCAGCATTATTTTTTAATGCTTTTTAAATAACTTGGTTGCATGTCTATTATTCTTAAATCTGCAAAAGTTATAAATGCCGAAAGTAAGCACAACGGTACTAAGCAAGATATTTTAATTTCTGAAGGTAAAATTCAAAAGATTTCAAAGTCAATTAAGCTGTCTAATACAAAAGAGATTTATATTAAAAATCTTCATGTTTCTAGTGGATGGTTTGATAGCAGTGTGTCATTTGGTGAACCTGGCTATGAAGAGAGAGAAACTATTGAGAATGGTGGGAATGTCGCATCTAGAAGCGGTTTCACAAATTTATTACTAAACCCTAATACCAATCCTGTAATTGATAATCAATCAGATATTTCATTTATTAAAATGAAATCAAAAGGTTTGATAACAAACATTCACCCTGTTGGCGCCCTCTCTGTTTCAAGTAAATCTAAAGAGTTAGCTGAACTTAGAGATATGAAAAAAAGTGGTGCTGTTGCTTTTTATGATTATAAAAAATCTATAAAAAACCCTAATTTATTAAAAACAGCTTTACTTTACTCTCAAACTTTTAATTCAGTTATAATGTCGTTTGGACAAGACAACTTAATTTCAAATAATGGTGTTATAAATGAGGGGGTTATAAGCACTAAATATGGCATAAAAGGAATTCCAAATCTTTCAGAAGAAATTCAAATTAGCAGAGATTTAAATATATTAAAATATACAGGGGGCAAACTTCACATTCCAACTATTTCAACAAAAGAATCTGTTGATTTAATTAAAAAAGCTAAATCAAATGGATTAGATGTCACATGCAGTGTAGCCATCCATAATTTAATTTTTAATGAAGAAAAATTAAAAGATTTTGACACTAGGTTTAAAGTATCCCCTCCATTAAGGACTGAAAAAGATAGACTAGCTTTAGTTAATGGAGTTAAAATAGGTATAATTGATATGGTAACTAGCGATCATAATCCAATAGATATTGAAAATAAAAAAACTGATATAGAAAGTTCCTTATGTGGCACAATAGGTTTAGAATCATTTTTCGGAGCTTTATTAACTATTTTCAATTTGGATGAAACTATTAAAATTTTAACTAGTGGTAAAAATAGATTTAATATTAATAATACTAAAATTGAAGAAGGCTTAGAAGCTGATCTTACTCTATTCACAATTGATTCTAATTATACTTTTTCAAAATCTAATATTCTTTCCAAATCCAAAAACAGCGCTTTTTTAGGAATGAAAATGACTGGTTCTCCTTTAGGGATAATAGTTAAAGAAAAATATATAATTAATGAATAAACTTCCTTTTTTTTATATACATAAAAAATCAAATTTAATTGACACGCCCTCCCCTCTTCTTATTATGGTTCACGGTTATGGAAGTAATGAAAATGATTTATTTTCTTTTGCTAAAGCTCTACCTGATGAATTAACAATTATTTCAATTCGAGGTGATGTAGACATTCAAGGAATTGGATTTGGATGGTATGATATTACAATGAATTTGAATGGAGATAAAATTTATGATATTCCAAAAGCTATTCAATCAAGAGACAAAGTTGCTAATTGTATTGATAGATGTATTGACATTTTCAATATAGATAAAGATAATGTAACATTAATGGGCTTTAGTCAAGGTTCTATATTAATTAATGCAGTAGCTCTAACCTATCCTGAAAAAGTAAAAAATATAATATCATTAAGTGGCGCTATAGATCCAAGCATAATAAATCTATCTAAAAAATCACTAAAAAATCTATCATTTTATATTTCACATGGCACTTTAGATGAAGTTCTCCCTTTTGATTTATCAAAAAGGAGTTTAAAGTTTTTAGATGAAAACAATTTAAATTATGTTTTTGAAGATTTTCCGATTGGTCATGGTGTTTCGCCAGAAAACATCAAGTCAATGCTAAACTGGATAGTAAAAAGACTAGCTTAATGATAATTCCAAGCCATCATAAGAAAGGTAAACGTTGTTTGGTAGCTTAGCTTCAACTTCATTATGAAAACCCAGTTTATGACTTATATGGGTTAAATAAGTTTTTTTGGGTTTAATTTTTTTTATAAGATTTAAAGCTTCTTCAAGATTAAGATGAGAAAAATGAGGCTCTATTCTAATTGCATTCAAAACAAGAACATCAAGATTTTTAAGTTTACTTATTTCAAAATCATTTATAGTTTTCAAATCTGTTAAATAAGCAAAATCATTAAAACGGTAACCAAATACTTGTAAATCACCGTGTAAATAACTAATAGGAACAATTTCTAAATTCGATAAAGTGAAAGGTCTATTTTCTAAAATAGCAACAGGATTAACTGAAGGAGAACCTGGGTATCTGTTTTTAGTTTTAAATATATAACTAAATCTAATAGATAAGTTACTTAATACCCTTTGATGAGCATAAATGGGTATCTCTCCATTATTATAGCAAAACGGTCTTATATCATCAATTCCAGCAGTATGATCGGCATGTTCATGAGTATACAAAACACCATTAAGTCTATCACAATTAGAGTTTAACATCTGTTGCCTAAAGTCTGGCCCAGTGTCAACTACGTACTTAAAAACATCCCATTCTATCATAATTGACGATCTGAGTCGTTTGTCTTTATAATTTTCACTTAAGCATACAGGGTGTTTGCTTCCAATAATTGGAATACCTGTTGAAGTACCAGTACCTAGAAAAGTTATTTTCAAATAATAATAATAATAATAATAATCAAAAATATATTTTTTAATTGATAAACTTTTTAACTTAGCTTATATTATTTTTATATAATGTCAATTTCTCTAAAAGGAGACCAACCATTCGAAAATATCCCCTCAGTTAAGGCTAAGGCTTTAAAGATAAATTTAAACAGTCATATTTACGGAACATTTGCTGAAATTGGAGCTGGTCAAGAAGTAGCTCGTCATTTTTTTAGATCTGGCGGAGCTTCTGGAACTATCGCCAAAACAATGAGTGCCTATGATAAGGCTTTTAGTGATGCTATTTATGGTGAAGAACCTGACCATGAATATGTTTCAGAATCTAGATTAAAAAAAATGCTGAGTCATGAAGTTAATTTACTCGAAACAAGAATGAGTAGAGAAAATAATCCGGACAAAATGTTTTTTACCTATGCTAATACTGTTGCTACGATTGACTTTGCAAAAAAATATAAAGGTCACGGATGGATGGGTATTAAATTTCAAACGAATTCAAAAGATGACTTTAGCCAGATACACATACACGTAAGGTTTCACAATTTCGAAGCTAAATCTCAGCAAGAAACTTTAGGCTTAATGGGACTAAATTTAATATACGGAGCTTACTATAAGCACGATAAGCCCAAAAAACTTCTTAAATATCTTTATGATCACATTGATTCAGAAGCCATTGAGATTGATACAATTAATTTTTCTGGGCCACTTTTTAAAAATGTAGACAACAGGGTAATGAGTATGGAACTTATAAAAAACGGAATGACTGAAGCTGTAATGTTTGGTCCAGATGGCAACAATATTCTTCCTGCTCGAGTTTTGTACAAAAAAAACATATTAGCTATTAGAGGGAGATTTAGACCTGTCACGAAAGTAAATGAAGATATGATTAATGAATCTATTGAGATAATTTCACATCAAGAAGATTATGTTAAGGAGGATCATTTAACGGTATTTGAAATTACATTATCAAATTTAAAAACATCTAATGGAAATATAAATGAATTAGATTTTATTCATCGCGCTACACTTTTGTGTTCTTTAGGTCAAACAGTTATGATAACTAATTTTAAAGAGTATTATAGGCTAGCAGAATATTTTTCAAATTATACACAAGAAAAGATTGTTCTAACCATGGGTGTAAACAATCTTATTGAAGTTTTTGATGAAAAATACTATAATCATTTAAAGGGTGGCATACTTGAAGCTTTTGGTAAATTGTTTTTCAAAAACCTTAAGGTGTTCTTGTATCCAATGAAAGATAGTAAAGATGGGAAAATAATAAACAGCAACAATCTACAAGTAGATACTAAAATTAAAAATCTTTATAAATTTTTCAAATTCAACAATAAGATCATTGATATATTTTCTTTTAATGAAAAACTTCTTGATATATACTCAGAAAAAGTACTGTCCATGATACAAAACAACGAGAAAGGATGGGAAGATTCAATTCCAGATGCTGTGACTAAGTTAATCAAAGAAAAAAAACTGTTCGGATATAAAAGGAGTTAATCTAGAATCTGGCTGGTGTGATCTTTAGTTTTTACTTTATCTATAACTTTAACAATTACACAATTTTCATTAATAATAAAAGTTGTTCTCATTATCCCATCATATTCCTTACCTTGATATTTTTTAGATCCCCATACACCAAATCCATTTATCAATATTTTTTCTGTGTCAGCTAACAAAGGGTAAGGAAAACCAAATTTATTTGAAAAGGAAGATTGATGTTTAACTTTATCTGCACTAACACCAAAAATTGAATACCCTGCACCTGTTAATTCTGAATAATTTTCAGATAAATTACAAGCTTGGGCAGTACATCCAGGCGTATTTGCTCTAGGATAAAAAAACAAAACAGTTTTTTTGTTTTTGAAATGATCTTGAGTAATCAGATTATCTTTATCATCATAACAAGAAAAATCAGGTAATTTATCTCCAACTTTTAACATAATTAATTGATTTATTTTGTAGTAAATTTATAAAATATTTATGAAAAAGATCGATAAAATAAATTATATAATAGACACTTTAGAATTACTATTTCCCGAAGTTCCAATCCCTTTAGACCATAAAGATTCATATACTTTATTAATCGCCGTATTGTTATCCGCACAAAGCACAGATGTTGGTGTAAATAAAATAACCCCCATCCTGTTCTCGAAAGCAGATAATCCAATTGACATGATTAAACTAAGTGTAGAAGAAATAAGAAATATCATCAGGCCAGTAGGTTTGTCTCCTATGAAATCCAAAGGAATTCATGTGCTTTCAAAAATATTAATAGATAAACACAACGGTATAGTTCCTGATAATTTTGAAGACTTAGAGGCTTTACCGGCAGTTGGACATAAAACAGCTAGTGTTGTTATGGCTCAAGCATTTGGCGTGCCTACATTTCCTGTAGACACTCATATACATAGATTAATGTATCGTTGGGGAATGACTTCTGGCAAAAATGTTAAAGTAACTGAAAAAGATGCGAAAAGAATTTTTCCGGAAGAATTATGGAATAAACTTCATTTACAGATAATATGGTATGGAAGACAATATTCGCCAGCTAGAGGCTGGAGTCTAAAAACAGATTTAATTACACGAAAAATTGGAAGAAAATCATTGTTAAAACAATTTAATTATTAATCCTTTTACAGATAACTCAATTCTTTTAGTTCGTTTTTCATTTTAGACTCTTTCATTTTTTTTCTTAAATTATTAATTGAATATCTAATTCTCCCAAGTGCGGTGTTAATTGATATATTATTCATCTTAGCAATTTCTTTAAAAGTTAAATTTTCATAAAACCTAAGTTTAACTATTTCTTTTTGAGATTCTGGAAGTTGATCAATCATTTCGAACAGAACCTTAGACAAGGTTTTGTCAGAAATAACATTATTTTCTAGAATTAAACTTTCTGAATTTAATTTAGATAAAACCTGATTCATATTGTTGTTGTAATTTAATTTCGATCTTTTAACATTTCTGAAGTGATCCATAACCAAGTTATGGGAGATTCTAAGTGTCCATGGAAGAAACTTTCCTTGTTCGTTATATTTACCAAGCTTAACTAAGCTAAATACTTTAATGAAGGTTTCTTGTAAAATATCATTGGAAATATCAGGATCTAAAACCTTAGAATTAATGTAATTAAATATTCTTTCTTTATGACGTAAAAAAAGAGTTTCAAAAGAATAAGCATTACCTGATTTATATCTGTCAAGTAGAACAGAATCGTTTACATAATTTACCATTACCTAATTTTAAATTAAAATATACTTTCTATTTATTTCGAAATAATTAAGTAGGTTTCAGGTATAGGCTAATGTTTTATGATGTAATCAAATTTAGTAAAATGATTTTAAATAAAAAATTGTTTGCGATTTTACAGTTATAAAAATCATTTAAATCATATATTTATAGATTGATTTTTTAACATTTTGAAAGACATAAAATTAGATTCTAGGTATATTAAAATAAGAGGTGCTAAAATGCATAATCTTAAAAATATTGATCTAGATATACCAAAAAATAAACTTATAGTAATAACTGGATTATCTGGCTCGGGCAAGTCTAGTTTGGCCTTTGATACTTTATATGCTGAAGGACAAAGAAGGTACATAGAAAGTCTTTCTTCTTATGCTAGGCAATTTCTTGGGAAACTTAATAAACCAAAAGTTGATAAAATAATTGGTATTTCACCTGCAATTGCTATAGAGCAAAAGGTGAATAATTCAAATCCAAGATCAACTGTAGGAACAACTTCAGAAGTATACGATTACTTAAAATTACTTTATGCTAGAATTGGGAAAACCTTCTCTCCTTTTTCTAATACTCAGGTTGAAAAAGATTCCATTAAGTCTGTACTTAATCGGGTTAATACATTTAATCCTGGAGATAAATTTCTCTTACTTTCAAACAAAGAGTTATCAAACTTAAACAACAGCACAGAAACACTCGAACTTCTCCAAAAACAGGGTTTTTCTAGAATTGAAGTTGACAATAAAATATTAAGAATTGAAGGTTTAGAAAAATTAAAAAAGAAGAAGTTCAACTTAGTGATTGATAGATCAATTTATGATGATAATCAAGATTATTTGAATAGATTATCTGACTCTTTAGAATTAGCATTTTATGAAGGTAATGGTAATGTTACTATCCATAACATAACATCTAATGCTAAATATAATTTTAGCAATAGATTTGAAAAAGATGGCATTAAATTCATTGAACCCTCTCAGCACTTATTTAGTTTTAACAATCCTTTAGGAGCTTGCTCTAGTTGTGGAGGTTATGGAGATATTGTTGGTATTGATCCTGAACTGGTTATTCCAAATACTGGTTTATCAGTTTATGAAAATGCTATAGCTCCATGGAGAGGAGAAAAGTTAAAAAAATATAAAAATGAGCTGATAAAAAGTTCAATAGATTTTAATTTCCCTATTCATAAACCCTACTTTAAACTTACTCAGGATCAAAAAGAACTCCTATGGACTGGAAATTCTTATTTTAAAGGAATCACTTTCTTTTTCAAAAAACTAGAAGATAAAATTTATAAGATTCAAAACAGAGTAATGCTCTCTAGATATAGAGGTAAAACAACTTGTAAAGAATGTAACGGTAATAGACTTAAACCTGAAGCTTCTTATGTTAAAATAAATGGCAAATCAATCACTGATTTAGTTGGAATGCCTATAGAGAATTTATTGAAGTTTATGTTGAAATTAAAATTGGATACTTACGAGAAAAAAATAGCTAATAGAATTTTAAAAGAAATACAAAATAGGTTAAGTTTTATTTGTAATGTCGGTCTTGGATATCTTACAATTAACAGAAGGTCTAGCACTTTATCTGGAGGCGAATCGCAAAGAATAAATCTAGCTAATTCACTTGGCAGCTCATTGGTAAGTTCTTTATATGTATTAGATGAACCTAGTGTAGGATTGCATCCTAAGGATACAGAAAGACTAATAAGTATACTTATTGAGTTAAAAAATATTGGTAACACAGTTTTGGTTGTCGAACATGATGAAGATATAATGAGAGCTGCAGATCAAATTATTGATATCGGACCTGAAGCCGGCTCAAACGGAGGCGAAGTAGTGGCTCAAGGATCAATTAAGGAAATTCTTAAATCAAAAAGTTTAACTTCAAAATATTTAAATAAAACTGAAGCTATTTTAGTTCCAAAAAAAATCAGATACTCTTCTAAAAAAATCTCTATCAAAGGAGCTAGAGAAAATAATTTAAAAAATATTTCTGTTGATTTTCCTCTTAATAATCTCATTGCCGTGACTGGTGTATCAGGTAGTGGAAAAACTACATTAGTCAAAAAAATATTATACCCTGCTTTATTAAAAGAAAAAGGAATATTTAAAAACAAGCCTGGTCAATTTGATAGTATTTCTGGAGATATAGATCATATTGACGAAATTGAATTTATTGATCAAAAGCCCATAGGACTTTCTTCTAGGTCGAATCCTGTAACTTATCTTAAGGTTTATGATGACATAAGGAATTTATTTGCGTCACAAAAGCTTTCAAAAACTAACAACTATAAACCAAAACATTTCTCATTCAATGTTGATGGGGGTCGTTGTGAAACCTGTAAAGGTGAAGGTAGTGTAAAGATTGAAATGCAATTTATGGCTGATGTGAACTTAGTTTGTGAATACTGTAAAGGAAAACGTTTTAAAAAAGAAATTTTAAGAGTAAAGTTTGAAAATAAAACTATTGATGATACTCTTAAAATGACCGTTGATCAAAGTATAGAATTTTTTAAAACAACAAATCAAAATAAAATAGCTAATAAACTACAACCTTTACAAGATGTGGGGATGGGCTATATTCAACTAGGACAATCATCCTCATCACTTTCTGGCGGAGAAGCTCAGAGAATTAAACTGGCAACTTTTCTGTTAAAAGGAAATAACAAAAAGAAAACTTTGTTCATCTTTGACGAACCTACTACAGGTCTTCATTTTCATGACATTAAAAAACTTTTAAGTTCGTTTAACTCTCTGTTAGAAAATGGCCATTCTATTATAGTAGTAGAACACAATACAGATCTTATTAAATGTGCAGATCACATAATAGACTTAGGATTAGATGGCGGTGAAAAAGGAGGTGATTTAATTTTTCAAGGAACACCAAAAGAACTAATAAAAAGTAACAAATCTAGATTATCAAAATACCTTAAGGATAAAACTAGCGCTTAAATAGTGTTTTTATAATATTATTTATGTTTTTAGAAAAATCTAGGTAATAAACTACACTTATATATACAATTGAAATTATTATACTTCTTAATACTATATCTATAAAAGCGGAATGCATAAATCCTATATAACTAACAGCTAAATATATCAACGAAATGATTGAAATAATTTTAAAAGAATTAAAGTCATAGGGATTAATTTTCATTTTGAATTTAATAAATAAAACTTTTAAAATGGTAAAAAGTGAAATAACTATTAAAGTTGAAATTGCTGCTCCATTTATTCCATAAAGATCAATTAAAATATCATTTAAAAAATAAACTGAAACTGCCATAGCGATAGAGAATGGTAAAGTAATCTTATAAAAACTTGAAGTAGCTAAAATAGCAGGACCACAACCAAAACTCATTTGAATAAGTTTTGCTAATGAAATAATTAGAACTACCAATATAGCATCGGAATAAAGATCATTATTCATTAAAAGATAAAATGAGGTAATATTCAAATTAATAAGTAAAAAAAAGAATCCAGAAACTATAAGTAAGTTAGACGAACTCTTTTGGTAAAGATTATTTAGTTCAACTAAATCACCGTTATTAATTGCCTTAGCCACCATAGGGTTTAAAATTTGAAACATAGCTCTTCCAGGAATTTCAACAACTGTTGCAATAAATACTGCAACAGCATAATATGCTGCCTGACTAATTGCTTCTTTCTGAGGAATCATATATTTATCAATATCTATTAATAGGCTAGCTGTAGACCCTGCTAGTAATATATATATTGAATAAGATAAAATTTCTGTAAAATTTTGAGGAAGTTTAAATGAAAATTTAGGGATGTATATAGAAAAAGAGTATAGTATCATTATAGCTAATCTTAAGTAATAAAATCCTGTTAGCCACCAAACAAAACTCTCCTTAGTTAATAAGTTAAATGATACTAGTAATAATAAAATTAACACAGAAACTCTTGGGTAAATTTCTTTTAACACATTTCCAAAGACAGATTTTAAATGGACTCTAGACCATGCATAAAACACTTCAAAATAAGAAGTTGCAAAGGAGATTAAGAAAATCACCCAAACATAAGATTCAATAATAGGATTTTGAACTGATAAGAATTCTCCTATTAAGTCATGTGCTTTAACAACAAAAAAAGTTACAGGGATAATAACAATTAATGGAATGAAAATAATACTTGAAAGAAAAGCGTCTTTAGAAACTTTATCTTTATACGAGCTATAGAATTTTATAATAGTATGCTGTGCTCCAAGAGACATTAATGGCTGTAAGAGGTTTGAAGTAGCTAATAAAAAAACCACTAAACCGTAATACTGATCTTTTAAAAATTCTGGATAAAAATACAGCGTATTTAATCCCCCAATTAACAAAGCAATTGAAATTGTGAATATATTCTTTGAAGTTTGCCTGATTACCACACCCATTATTTAATAGTTTTTTTTAACAATATATTTAAGTTTTTAGATAAGTTATTATATGTAAAAAGTTCTATTCCTTTAGGTTTAAAATTATTCTTTTTTGTTTTGTAATTAGAATAAAGTTCTAAAATGTTTTTTTTTAACTCAATTTCATTTGAATAATCAAACACCTTTCCAGTGTTTGTTCTACTTATTATGTCAGAAACATCACTGTTTAATTTAGAAAATGCAATAATGGGACGTTTAAATGAAAAATAATAAAAAAGCTTACCGGGAATAATGTCATTAACAGTATCCATATTAACACTACTAAGAATCAATACTTTTGCCTTAGACATTTCAATATCTAATTTTGATTTTTCGAGATATTTTTCAAATTTTATTTTTGATTCAATTAATTTAATATCCTTATTGTTTTTAATTTCTTTGTCAAAATCACCTATAAACCTAACTAATAAGTCATCAGAAAAGCTTTGATTTTCAAAACAAATTTCTTTTAATATTTTCCAAAAGCTTAAAGGGTTTTGAACAGATTTCATAACTCCTGAATACATCATTAAAAACTTATCAGTTTCTTTATTATCAATAATTGAATTAAAACCATTTGTTAATGTATAAGAATTTGAATTCTTTATAGAATATCTTTTAGTTAAAGAAGGAGATGTAGTTATTACTGTATCTGCAACATTCAAACATTTATTTTCAAATTTCAAATGTTTATTTCTCATAAAAGATGTCATAGGGAGAAGTTTGAATTGAAAAAAATCTGACCAAGGATCTCTAAAATCTGCTACCCACTTTATATCAGTTTTTTTCTTAATATTCAATCCAATAATATGAGTGCTAAAAGGTGGAGCAGTTGTTATTAAACAATCTATTTTATTTTGTTCAATATACTTAGTTACCTGATTTGTAACATTTTTAATCCAAAACATTCTAGAATCTGGAAAAAATAAATTAGCCCTAATCCATGAAATACTTTTTTGAATAAAACTTGAAGATTTAACATTATCTGTGTTATTTTTTTTATAAAAACCTGTAGGTTCTAGTATAGGGATTCTAAATACTTTTATGGTTTTATCTACAACTTCTTCTAGTTTGTTATCAATAATAGGATAATTAGCATTTTCAGCAGTAAAAACCGTAATATCCCAACCATTTTTCACTAGAATGTTTGAAAAGTTAAGCCAACGTTGAACACCAGAACCACCAGAAGGTGGCCAATAATATGAAACAATAAGTAATTTATTATTTGTCATAATATTTTACTAAACTTTTTGAGATTACATCATTATTCAGATGATTTTCAATTGCATGAATACAGTTTTCGCTTAATTTCATTCTTAAATCTTCATCTAAATATAGCTTTAAAAGCTTTTCGATTAAATCTAGTGAGTTTTCAGACTCAAACAACAACCCTACATCATAACTTTCTAAAAGAGCTTTCTGAGCCTTCACATCACTGCAAATGACAGGACACCCTAAAGACATGTATTGAAAAAGCTTGTTAGCATATGTAGTGTCATGATGTAAATTAGAATGTAGAGGAGAAATTCCAATTTGAGCAGCTTTAATGTAAGAAGGGAATAAGTTTTCATTTTTCCAGCCTTCAAAATCTACATATTTAGAAATATTAAAAAATTTTGCAATATTAATAAGCTCATTATCGTAAGAACTTGAACCTACAATTACTAACTTAAAATTAGAAATAGATTTAATAATTTCAGGAATAGATTTTAAAACCGTCTCTAACCCTCTTCTTCTTGAAGTATTTCCTAAATAAAGTAAAACAAATGAATCAGAGTATTTATTAATAATATTCTTGTCTAATTTAAAATCAGAATAAAAAGTTTTTGATACAGAATTTGAGAAGACCACTACCCTGTCTTTATTAATTTTTATTCTATCTATTAATTCTTTTTTAGCCAAATCAGTAACTACAACAATAGAATTAGCCATTTTACAGTATTTCTCCTCTGCTATTTTCCATTTAGATGGAGAAATAAATAATTTTCCTATAACACTGTTTACATGCTTATAAAACTTCATTATTTCAGGCCTATTCTCATGTAAGTCTAAAGTGACACTTAAATTAAAAGAAGAGTTAGCGTAAAATACAGAACTGGCAATTTGCAGATCATGAACATGTAAAAAATCTAAATTGTTATTATTTATAAATTTTTTAATTTTTTTAGACATTATCCATTTATAAAAAGGAAATGAATAAACTAATGCAGATAGCTTGTAAGTAATCCTTGAGCAATAAAATCTCTCTACATTTATTCCATTAATAATTTCTCTTTTTACAAACTCCTTTTCATAAGACAAGCAGAATAAAAAAATCTCATTACCAGAATTAATTAAAGCACTAGATTCATTTCTGACCCTTGGATCAGTAGGAAAAGGTGCATCTAATATCATACCTATTCTCATGAAATATTAAAGATTTAAAACTCCCCTATAATAATTTGTAAATTTTTCCTTATTTGGCCATTTTCCCGCTTTATCCCTTTCTGCATAAACAGCATAATACCTGTTGGTGAAATTTCTTAAAAAAGGTCGAACACCAAATTTAAAAGAAGGATTTTTCCAAAATTCCTTTTTGATTATTCTCCAACCAGCTTTTTCTAATAACATATCAAACTGCCATGGCTCAAATTCATGATAATGTCGATCTCTATCATCAGTTTTACTTTTATATGCTTTTGCAAACCATAGATTTACAGGTACGGTTAAAAAAATGCTTTTAGCTTCAAGGTTCTTAAGTAAAGGGTATGGAGAAACTAAATGTTCTAATATTTCAAAACCAGTAACCATATCTACATCATTGGGCAAAATAATATCTGGATTTTCATCTAAATCTTCTCCTTTAGTATTATAAACTTTATAATTATTTTGTTTCATAATTTCGGAAAATGGATTAACAACTCCTAAGTCATAAATTACTGAAGGAGAAGGACATACTTCTTTAAGCATTTTTAGAGTATTGTCATATCTGTTTTTTGGAAATATTTTATACATTTTTTTATTTAAAATAAACTTAATTATTA
>JAQCFO010000003.1 GCA_027619415.1 Bacteroidota bacterium | reverse complement strand
AAATCAAGATATAATAATATTAATAAACATGCTGTTAATAACAAAAATGTTAATTGTTTAAAAAAATAAAAATGTTAATAAGTAAGAATATTTTGTTTGTATAATAATAACAATTAACAATAAAAGATTTTTATTTTTATTAAAAGCAAAAAACAGTAAGTTGTTAGGTATAACAAACAACTTATTAACCGCTAATTAACAATATGAAAATAGCAATTGGCAACGATCACGCGGGTACAAAATATAAAAATGAAATTGAAAAATTTTTAAAAAAGAAACATATTAATGTTGTTAATCACGGCACTAATAGTGGAAAAAGTGTAGATTATGCAGACTACATTCATCCTGTTGCAAAACAAATTGAGAACAACGAAGTAGATTTAGGTATTATTATTTGTGGGAGTGGAAACGGGGCTAATATGACAGCAAATAAACACCAAAAAATTAGATCCGCTTTATGTTGGAATAAAGAAATAGCAGGGCTAGCAAGAGCACATAACGACGCAAATGTATTAAGTATTCCGGCAAGATTTGTGTCTTTAAAAGAGTCTTTAGACATGGTAGAGGTTTTTTTAAACACAAAGTTTGAGGGAGGAAGACACCGTAATAGAATAAAGAAAATCCCAAACTATTAATTATTTTAAAAATGGAAAAAATTGTTTGGAAACATAAAAAATGGAAAAAATTAAAAAAAAATGACCTACATGAAATTCTTAGCCTTCGATCCAAGGTTTTTGTTGTAGAACAAAATTGTGTTTATCAAGACATTGATAATAAAGATCCACAAGCAATACATTTGTATGGAAAACTAAATAATAAAATAATATCCTATTCGAGAATATTTAAAGAAGGGGTTTATTATAAAGAAACTTCTTTTGGCAGAGCTTTAGTAAGTAAAAGCAAAAGAGGCCAAGGCGTTGGAGAGGAGCTGGTTAAAAAAAGTTTAGAAATAATAACAAAAAATTGGCCTAATAAAAAAGTTAAAATTTCTGCTCAAGCCCATTTAAAAGCGTTTTATAAAAAACACGGGTTTATAGAAAAAGGAAAAGAATATTTAGAGGATGGTATTCCACACGTATCAATGGAGCGCTTTTGTTAGCGCTTTTATTAAGGAAAGAGAAATAAGATCACTTTTATAAACAGAATTTTTTGTGTAAACCACAAACATTTTTCCAAAAGAATTGACAAAAAAAGACTCTGGGAGCTGCCTAAACTGCTCTTTAATCCTTCTTTTTATAAGGTTTCTTTTTACCGCCAAAGGAATTAGTTTTTTTGGAACAGAAAAACCAACCTTTAAAGCGGGGTTAGCTGGCTCAGACAAATAAAACACCTTAACAGGGCCAGAAGAAAAAGAGCTGCCTTCTTTAAAAACAAGGGCAATATCCCTCCTTTTTTTTAAAATAGAAGATTTGTTTAAAGCAAACACCTTAAAAAGAAATAGAGTTATTAGCCAAATCTACATCAGCCAGCAAACCTGAAGGATCTATCATAATAGAAGAAACAGAAACGCTGGAGTTAATTTTAAAACTATACAAAGGGTTTGCCCACCCCCAAACAGGAAGAATGGATGTTTTGACGTCCAGCCCTTCTTTTACTCCCCTCATTAAATCCAAAGGAACATAATAAAGTTTTTTATTTCCGTTTTCAAAAGAAACTTCAATTTCTAAAGGCATAGGAATAAGCCCTATTCTTTTTAAAACCACCTCGTTGTTATTATATTCAACAGAATAGTCAATCGTGTTTATAGTTTTAGTCCAGTCATTTAAATACCACTCCAACTCTAAGCCCGACACTTTTTCTGCGACTCTTTTAAAATCATTAGGATTAGGGTGTTTAAACAAGAAATTTTTATAATATCTTTTTATTGTTTTGTCTAGTGCGGTTTCGCCAATCAAATAACCAAGTTGAGCCAAAAAAACAGCGCCCTTGCTATAAGCAGAAACACTATAAGCAACATTAAAGTTATATCGGTCAGAATGTGTTGTTTGGGGTTGTTCCATGCCAGAGTTCGCTAAACGCCTATAGCTTTGGTAAGAACCTATAAAAGGATTTTCTTTTTCTTTTTTTAAAACAACGCCACTCGCTAAAGCATCAACATAACTTGCAAAGCCCTCATCCATCCATGGGTGCTTCGCCTCGTTGTTTGCTAAAGCGTGCTGAAACCAGGCGTGACCCATTTCGTGAGCTGTAGTTCCAAACAAACTCCCATACCTTTCTCCGCCAGCGATTAAAGTACACATTGCATACTCCATGCCCCCGTCTCCACCCTGAATAATAGAGTATTGTTTCCAGGGATAATCGCCAATTTTATTGTTGTAAAAATCCATTAAATCCACACTGTGTTGTTGAAGCTTTTTCCAGTTTTCAGCATGAGTTTTATATAAGAAATGAAGAGTAACATTGTTAGGCCCCTCAACAGTGTCGTGAATAAAATCAGGATCTGCGGCCCAAGCAAAATCATGTACATTAGGCGCGAAAAACAGCCAGTTTAGCTTTTCGGCGTCAGGCTTTTTAAGGGGTTTTTCTTTGTTTTCGTAGCCATGCCCAATTTCTTGTGGATTCTGAAGGTATCCCGTTCCGCCGACAACATACTTTTTGTCAATAGAAATAGAAACCATATAATTTCCCCAAACACCATGAAATTCTCTGGCTATATAAGGATTGGGGTGCCACCCTTCAAAATCATATTCAGCCAGTTTAGGGTACCATTGCGTCATAGACAAAGCGACTCCATCTTTATTGTCTCTTCCTGATCTACGAATCTGTTTAGGAACCCTCCCTTTAAAAGTCATTTGCAATTTAGTTTTTTTACCTGGCAATAACGGTTTTTTCAGCTTAGCAGAAAGAATAGTTTCTTGTTCTGTAAACTCAAGGGGTTCACCGTTTTGAGAAAGACTAAGAACGGTTATTTCTCCAAACTCCTCTTTTTTTAATAAGCTAATGCGGTCCTTAACCCTTCTGTCAGGGTCGGTAATATTTAAAGAACGAACGTCCATTTGGCTCCCTGGCCTAAAAGCATTAAAAAACAAATGATAATAAACCTTACCGATTGTATCCGGAGAGTTGTTTGTGTAAACAATCTCTTGAGAGCCGTCATACTCAAAAGTTTCTACATCAATATCGACATCCATGGTATACTCCACATGTTGTTGCCAGCGCTCTTGTGAAACACAAAAAAAAGGAAACAAAAGAAACAAAAAAAATGTAAAAAAGTTTTTCATAATAATAAATTTAAGAAAACAGTTCGCTAAAAGAGTAAGATTTGTTTAAACGAACCCCTTTTTCTGTGTGTTTTAAAGTTATAACCTCGTTATGCGCGTCGTGCTCCATAAAAAGATAGTAATTATTGTCGACAGCTTCTTTTAAAAACCGTTCTTTTTCGCTCATCGACACCAAAGGCTTTGTGTCATAGCCCATGATATAAGGAGTGGGAATATGACCAACAGTTGGAATTAAGTCAGCCGCAAAAACAAGGCTCCTTCCTTTGTAAGAAACCTTAGGAATCATTTGTTTTTCAGTATGGCCGTTTACAAATAAAATATCAAACCCTAAATCTTCATTGTATTCAAAGCCAGAAGAGTGAGTGGGCACAAACTTTAAGCTCCCAGAAGAAGAAATGGGCAAAAGATTTTCTTCTAAAAAAGAAGCCCTCTCTCTTGGGTTGGGGTTTATTGCCCACTCCCAGTGTTTTTTGTTGCTCCAGTATTGTGCGTTTTTAAACAGAGGTTTTAAAAGCGCTTTACTGTTATCCCAAATAACACCACCACCACAGTGGTCAAAATGTAAGTGTGTAAAAAACACATCCGTAATTTCATCACAAGAAAATCCAGCATTGTTTATTGATTTTTTTAAATCAAACCCCCCCCATTTATAGTAAAATTTAAAAAACTTTTCAGACTGTTTGTCTCCCATACCTGCATCAATTAAAATTAACCGCTCGGAGGTTTCTATTAACATACAACGAGAGCCCATCTCTATCATGTTGTTAGAGTCCGAAGGGTTGGTTTTTTGCCACAAAACCTTAGGAACAACGCCAAACATGGCTCCGCCATCTAGCTTAAAATTACCGGCCTCGATGGGGTGTATTTTCATTTTTAATAACAGCTAACTTAAACAATTAGTTTTTCATTGTGATTCTTAAAACAGAACAAGCAGAGCTTTCTGTAAACCTGTCTCTTCCCGTGCCCAAAAGCACATTAACCCAGCTGTCTTTTTCAGGAGCCCCCAAGATTAACAAATCATATTCAGAAGAGATAGAGGTTATAGAGTTTAAAGGATCATCACTTACAACAATTTTTAAATCATTTTTAATTTTTAAATTAGACAAAAGTGTGGCTGACTTTTCTTCCATTTTGTTTGTCGCTGTTTTAGAAAAAGAAGGTGGGACTATATGAAGAAGGGTTAATGAGGCCCCATAAAACCTACATAACCTTTCAGAAACGACAAGAAAGTTTTTATCTTTTCTGCCTGGACGAAGAGCAATTAGCACTTTGCTAATATTTTTAATGCCACTATCTTTAAACAAGGCAAAATTAGAATTAACATGAGTCAAAAGCCAGCCAATAGGGTTTCGAATTAAAAGTCCGCTGTGAGCCTTTCCATTCCAGGCCATTACAAGCCAATCGCAATTTGTTTGTCCGCTTAGCTGAGCAACGGTGTTTGAAACTTCATGAGTCACCACAGACTCAAAATCGACACTTAGGCCTCGCGAAGAAGAGAGTTTTTTAATTCTTCTAGCGATAGAAACAATCCTAGGGGTATCTTGCTTAAAAGCATCTAAAAAAGTCTGATTAGGAACCTCTGTGATATTAACTACCTGAACAGAATCTCTCGAGTTAATGGCAGAGGCTATTTCCACGAGCATTTCCGCAGAATTCTCATTACCAAGCAAAGGAACTACCGCGCCCGCTTTTGAGACAAGCTTTCCGTCGAGGGTTTTAGAAATAAACTTCCCTTCTTTTTTTAACAGCTTCCGGTTTTTTTTGTAAAACAAGAACAAGGCAGGAACGTGACCATAATTTCTTAAAACACCAGTTCTTGTAGCGTCTTTCCCTTTAATAAAATAAACAAAAGTTCCAATTATAGAGATAATTAAAATAGATAAAACAGGGAGGAACCCAAGAAAGACAAGCAAGATAAATCCACTAATAATGCCAAAGATTTGAAGTAATGGGTAAAAAGGAGACTTGTAGGAGGGGTTATACCACTGAGCGGAAGTTTCCCGTAAAATAATAACACAAAAATTAACTGAAATAAACATCATCACCATAAAAGCGCTAGCAAGTTTAGCGATTTTAACGACATCTAAAAAAACAATAACAAGAGCCATTAAAAGCCCGGTAAACAAAATCGCAGCTACTGGAGTTAGGTGTTTGTTGTGAATTTTAGAAAAAAATGAAGGCATTAGCAAGTCTCTTGACATTGCAAAAGGAAACCTAGAAGAGGCCAATACTCCAGAATTAGCCCCAGACATTAGTGTCAACACACCAATACCCGCAATAGCATACCCAAAATATTCGCCACCAAGAAGGTTAGACAAGGTATGAATAGGCTTAAGGTCTACTGACAATGAGCTAAGAGGAATGTTTCCAACCAAAACGAAAACAATAAAAACATAAACAGCGGAGATACAAAGTAGGGATAAAACCATCGCCAAAGGAAGGTTTTTATTTGGATTTTTTATTTCACCCGCTATAGCGGCTATTTTTATTACACCAGAATAAGAAATATAAACAAAAGCAATTGCAGAAATCAAACCCGTGTTTCCGTCAGAAAGAAAAGGAGACAAAAATTCTGTTTTAACTAAAGGAAAGCCGATAAAAAAAACAACACTTAAGGCAATTAAACTAAGACTAACAATATACAACTGAACCTTCCCAACTTTTTTAACCCCAAAAATGTTTAAAAGCAAGATAATCAACAAAAAACCTAAAGCCACAACTTTAGACAAGCCGTCGTCCACATTGATTAAAACTGACAAATAAGCCCCTAGCCCAATTAAGGCAAAAGAGCTTTTTAAAAGAAGCGAAAGCCATAGGCCAAGCCCAGAAATTGTGCCAAACAAAGGCCCAAAAGCTCTTTCTATGTATACATAGGTCCCCCCAGAATCAGGCATGGCGGTGGCTAATTCAGACTTAGAAAGCGCCGCCGGCAAAACGCAGATAGCGCCAATTAAATAAGCGAGCCAAACAGAAGATCCTGTTAGACTTGCGGCAAAGCCAGGAAGAACAAAAATCCCACTTCCAAGCATCCCGCCAACACTAATGGCAATCACATAAGGCAATGAAAGGCTTCGTTCTAATTTTTTCATTTATAATTTTATGTAATAAAAATAATGCTTTTTTAAATCAAAGAGAAGATAACTCATTTTTTAAAACCATCATGCCTTTAGCTAATTACTCAGAGTATCCAAATTTAATTAGAAATTTCTCGTTTTGAAAATTCATTACCCGCTAGTAGACTTTGGGTATAAACAAAAAACTAATCATTTAGCTTTAAAACAGCCATAAAAGCTTCTTGTGGAATTTCAACATTACCTATTTGACGCATTTTTTTCTTTCCTTTTTTTTGTTTTTCCAGAAGCTTTCTTTTCCTAGAAATATCACCACCATAACATTTGGCGGTTACATCTTTTCTAAGAGCTTTAATGGTCTCTCTAGAAATTATTTTAGCGCCAATTGCAGCCTGTATGGGAATATCGAACTGTTGGCGAGGAATTAGTTGGCGAAGTTTTTCACACATTTTTTTGCCAATATTCTGAGCGTTGTCAAAATGAATTAAAGAAGAGAGAGCGTCAACAGAACTCCCGTTTAAAAGAAGATCAACCTTCACTAGCCTGGACTTTCGCATGCCAATAGGAGAGTAATCAAAAGACGCGTAACCTTTAGAAACGGTTTTAAGGCGGTCGTAAAAATCAAAAACAATTTCAGCTAAAGGCATCTCAAAAGTAAGCTCCACCCTTTGAGTAGTTAAATACGTTTGATTTAATATTTGCCCTCGCTTTTCAATACATAAATTCATAACATTACCCACGTAATCCGATTTTGTTATAATAGTTGCTTTTATATAAGGCTCCTCTACCCTGTCAATACTGCTCGGGTCAGGAAGATCGGAGGGGTTGTTAACAAGAATGCCAGAGTCAGGACTTTTTCTAGTATAAGCTTTATACGAAACGTTAGGAACGGTTGTGATTACAGACATATTAAACTCTCTTTCTAGGCGCTCTTGAATTATTTCTAAATGAAGCATTCCTAAAAAACCACACCTAAAACCAAACCCTAAGGCGGAAGAGCTCTCTGGAACAAAAACTAAAGAAGCATCATTTAATTGAAGCTTCTCCATTGAAGAGCGCAATTCTTCAAATTCTTCTGTATCAACAGGGTAAAGCCCCGCAAATACCATCGGCTTTACGTCTTCAAACCCCGCAATGCTAATTGTCTCCTTAGAGTCAACTTCAATAATTGTGTCCCCCACCTTTACCTCTTTAGCATTTTTAATCCCGGTTACTAAATATCCTACATCTCCAGCTTCAATCGATTTTTTTGGAGTTTGAGTTAAATTCAAGGTCCCAACCTCATCCGCGTGGTATGTTTTTTGAGTGGCCATGAATTTAATAGCCTGCCCTTTGGTGATTTTTCCTGAAAAAACTCTAAAATATGTTTCAACACCCCTAAACGGATTATAAACAGAGTCAAAAATCAGCGCTTTTAAAGGAGCTTTGCTGTCTGATTCAGGAGCGGGAACAATATTAATTATGGCGTTTAAAATTTCTTCAATTCCTAGGCCGGTTTTAGCAGAAGCAAAAATAATCTCTTCTTTTTTACAGCCCAGCAAATCAATAATATCATCACAAACCTCTTCAGGATTAGCTGACGGCAAATCCACCTTATTTAAAACAGGAATAATTACCAAATCATTCTCAAGCGCCAAGTATAAATTAGAAATCGTTTGAGCCTGTATGCTTTGAGCCGCATCAACAACAAGAAGAGCGCCTTCACAAGCAGCAATAGACCTAGAAACTTCATAAGAAAAATCTACATGTCCAGGAGTATCAATTAAATTGAAAACATAGTCTTCACCTCCTTTCGAATAATTCATTTGAATAGCATGAGACTTAATGGTGATTCCTCGCTCTCTTTCAAGATCCATGTTATCCAATAGTTGGTCCTGTTTTTCTCTAGAGCTAACGGCGCCAGTAAAATCTAAAAGCCTATCTGCAAGAGTGCTTTTTCCGTGGTCAATATGTGCAATAATACAGAAGTTTCTAATAGAGCTCATTTTAGCTTAAATTTAGCAGCAAAGATAACTCAATTAATGTTCAGCCACTATATAGATTAATATTTTACTTTTGCAGTAAACAAGAATAGACGATTGGTTAAAATAGGCGACATAGAACTAGGGGATTTCCCACTTTTACTTGCTCCAATGGAAGACGTAAGCGATCCTCCTTTTAGAGCGCTATGTAAAGAGCAGGGTGCAGACGTGGTTTACACTGAGTTTATTTCAAGCGAAGGCCTTATAAGGAACGCTCAAAAAAGCGTCATGAAACTGGATATTTTTGAAAAAGAAAGACCGGTAGGAATTCAAATTTTTGGAGCAAACCTAGACTCAATGCTTCAGTCGGTTGAGATAGTCGAATCCGTTAAGCCAGATATTATTGACATTAACTTTGGGTGTCCTGTAAAAAAAGTAGTGTCTAAAGGCGCAGGCGCAGGGATACTAAAAGACATTGACTTAATGGTTAAGTTAACCAGCGAAATGTGTAAAAGAACCAACCTTCCTATAACTATCAAAACAAGATTAGGCTGGGACGAGAATTCAATTAAAATTGTTGAAGTTGCCGAAAGACTACAAGACGCAGGCGCAAAAGCGATAGCTATTCATGGCAGAACAAGAGCACAAATGTATAAAGGAAATGCAGACTGGACGCTAATAAAAGAAGTTAAGAACAATCAAAGAATGGTTATTCCTGTTTTTGGAAATGGAGACATAAACAGCCCAGAAAAAGCGAGAATTATGAGGGATGAATACGGCTTAGATGGTGCGATGATAGGAAGGGCAAGCATAGGAAACCCTTGGTTTTTTAAAGAGGTTAAACAATATTTAAAAAACGGAAAAACGCCTAGTCCTCCAACAATAAACGAAAGAATAGAAACAGCGAAAAGACACTTAGAAATGGCCATAAAATGGAAAGGAGAAAGGCTAGGCTTGTTAGAAACAAGAAGGCATTATTCTAATTATTTTAAGGGAATTGCCGACTTTAAGCCTTTTAGAACAATGCTGGTCACTTCAGACACATTAGAAGAAATAACGAAAGTATTCCAAGAACTAGAAACTAAAAAAGAATCTTTTAGCGTAACAGCTTAATCTTTTTACTTGCAAGCGCAGCCAAATAAGAGCCTGTTATCCCAACAAACAAAAGCCACCCCATCACTAACACAAAGTTCTTTGAGTCAAAAGAAACCGGGTAAGGAATATCGGTTCCGACAAGACGAATAAACCCAAAAACTTCTTGAATATAAACAACTCCACAGCCTAAAATCAAACCAGAGATTCCGCCAGAAAGAGACAGCAACAGCCCGTGTTTAAAAAACACATGTTGTATTTGTTGCTTTGTAGCCCCAATCTTGTAAAGCGTTTTAACGTTTTCTTGCTTTTCTATAATCATAATAATTACCGCCCCAATAGTGTTGAACATGGCGACAATTAAAATAAGCCCCATTAAAAGATTGAGAACAAGCCCCTCTGTTTTTAACATTTTATAATATGTTTCGTTAAGCTCTTCGCGGGTTTTTATTATAAATTCATCACCAACTATTGAAGAGATTTTTTGTGACAATTTAAATCTGTTAACTGCATCACTAGACCTAATTAAAACAGCCGAAACAACATTGTCCTTAAGAGACAAAAGGTTTTTAGCAGACTTCAAAGAGGTGAAAACGTTTTTTTGATCTACTTCATCTGCTGATTGAAAAAACCCAGTAGGCATGAAAAAATCAGACTTAAAAGAGTTTTTTAAAAAAGAACTGTTTGTTCCTAAAGAAGGAACAAGAATATTAAGTCCGCCGTTGTAATTAAACAGTCCTAAGCTCAAGTCTTCTGCTACCGTCACACTAACAACCACTTCGTTTAAATCTTGAGAAATCCACCTTCCAAAAGCAAGGGTGCTATCTATTTTTACTACCGAATTATAATGTTCGTCTACTCCGATTAAAGCCCCATAACTGTTTTGACCTTCATTGCTTAAAAGAACTTTTTCTTCAACAACCCTAGAGAGGCTGTTCACAGCTGAAAGTCCTAGAATTTCGCTTAAAGGAAGCTTAGAAGTGTTAAAATGCTTCTCTTTGGAGTGGGTAATTTTAATGTCGGGATCGAAAGCCTTTGAATAATTTAATCCAAAGTCTTTTAAACCAGAAAAAACAGACAAGACAATAAAAAAAGAACAAGTTGCGATTACCAAAACAAATGAAGCAGTTTGGCTAATTATATTAACAATATTCCAGTTGCTTTTAGAAAAAAAAAATCTTTTTGATATAAAAGAAGAAACACTCACTTATAGGAATTTTCTTTTTTCCAAAAGATCCGTGTTTTTGATTGGATCTGCCCCACCCTTTAAGGCGCTGTCAAGTTTGTCTATATACTCAAGAGAATCATCTAAAAAAAAAACAAGCTCAGGAACGCGCCTAACCTGGTTCTTCACTAAAATTCCTAAAGAATTTCTTATAGCCCCCTTGCCTTCTTTAATTAGCTCAAAAACCTCACCAGAAGATTTAACAGGAAAAACACTAACATAAACTTTTGCAACAGAAAGATCTGAAGAAATTTTTACTTTAGTTACAGAAGCAATAAGGCTATTTTTTAAAGAATCTTTTAATAAGCGCTGTAAAATAGCTATAAGGTCTTTTTGCAGGATCCCGGCTATTTTTTTTTGACGTGTAGTTTCCATTTTTTATATTTTAGAAATACGAAGCGTATTTACTTCGCCCTTTTCAATAATAGGCATAGCAGAAAGATTAATAACAAGGTCTCCCTTTTTCACAAAACCCATAGATCTTGCCAGCTCATTAACCTCTTCAATCGTATTGTCGGTACTAACAAAATTATCGTAAAACATCCCCTTAACTCCCCAAAGCAAACTTAACTGAGAGAGAATTCTTGTATTTGAAGTAAAGACTAGAATCAGTGAACTTGGCCTCCAAGAAGAAATTTGCCAACCAGTATAGCCGCTATTTGTTAGTGTGCAGATTGCCGAAGCGTTGATTTCATTGGCAATACTGGCGGCATGAAAACAAATAGATTTTGTTAAAAGCCTTTTGGCTTTAACACTAGGCACGTCAAAAGGAGTGTTTATTAATGAAGAATGTTCTACCCGTTTAATAATTTTTTCCACAGTATTAACAACTTCAACAGGAAATTGTCCAATAGAAGTTTCCCCAGAAAGCATAACCGCATCAGCTCCGTCCATAACAGAATTCGCGACATCATTTACCTCTGCTCTTGAAGGAGTCAAGCTATCAATCATAGATTCCATCATTTGTGTGGCAATAATAATCGGCTTCCTCGCTCGTTTCGCTTTTGACACTAAAAGCTTTTGGTATAAAGGAACATCTTCTGCGGGAATTTCAAGACCTAAATCACCCCTGGCTACCATTATCCCGTCGGACGCAAGGATTATTTCATCCATATTAGAAATAGCCTCTGGCTTTTCTATTTTTGCTATTATTGGAATTTTATAAAGGGAATTGTCTTCTATTAGTTTTTGTAATTCAAAAACATCTTTTTTTGACCTCACAAAAGAAAGGGCAATCCAGTCAAATTTATTTTTGATGGCAAACAAAGCGTCTTCTATATCTTTTTTGGTTAACGCAGGCAAAGAAATGTTGGTGTTAGGCAGGTTAACTCCTTTTCTTGACTCTAAAACCCCTCCTTGTACGACTTTCGCCTGAACTGTATCTTTTTTGTTTGTTTTTAATACTTCAAGAATAAGCTTGCCATCGTTAACTAGAACTTTCTCTCCAGGATTAACATCTTTAGGGAAGCCCAAGTAGTTTATTGAAACGCGCTTTTGGTCACCCTCACCTACAGTCTTGGTCGTGAGTTCAATAAAGTCACCTTTCTTTACAGAAACACCTTTCTTAACAAGGCCCAATCTAATTTTTGGACCCTGAAGATCTCCTAATATAGAAGGGTGAATGTTTAGCTCAGAACTGAGATCACGGATGATTTTTACAGTGGTGATAACTTCAGCGTGAGAAGCGTGAGAAAAATTAACTCTAAACACATCAACTCCAGCATTCATAAGTTTTTTTAACATAGGCTTCGCTGAAGAAGCGGGCCCTAATGTTGCAACAATTTTAGTTTTATTCAGTTTCATTAATCAACAATTAAATTATTTTTAGATTTTAATTTTTTTAAAGGAATCTTTTGAAAAGAAATCACCCCTTGAACAAGGCCGAATCTTTCTTTGTAATAATCAAGCAGACCCACTTCTCCAGAGTATTTTAAAAGGAAATTTGCTTTTGAAACCTCGGGCAGCAGAAACTCTTCTGTCGTTTCGGTTTTAAAAAGCAAAAGAGAAGCAGCGTTAAGACCCTCTTTTTTGTATAAATTGGAGTACAGCCACATGTTAAAAGCCCCTTCTTTATCTTCATGTTTATAAACCATAAAATGTGCCTCGGATTTTGTAAAACTTACATCGGAGTTAGCTCTTTTAAAAGAAAGTTTCAAGCTTTTGTTTAAAGAGAAGGCCAGCTCGAAGGCCTCGATAGGGCTATAGATAGCGTAAATTTCACTAAAATCTTCAAGTTCACTATATGATAAAACATGATTAGACACGGTCAAATATACAATTAGTAAAACTGAAGAGAGAACATTAATTAAGAATTAACCTTCAAACCTTCTAAAAAGGACACAGGCATTGTGACCTCCAAAACCAAAAGTGTTGCTCATTGCTACGTTAACTTTTCTTTCTTGGGCTTTATTAAAGGTGAAATTGATTTTATCATCAATGGCGTCATCTTTAGTTTTATGGTTTATTGTTGGTGGAATAACTCCTTTTTGAATCGAGAGAACAGAAGAGATGGCCTCAACGGCGCCGGCAGCACCCAACAAATGACCTGTCATGGACTTTGTAGAGTTTATGTTCATCGAATAAAGGTGGTCATTAAAAACTTTGTGAAGAGCTTTCGACTCAGCAACATCTCCAAGAGGGGTTGATGTTCCGTGCATGTTAACCGTGTCAACATCGCTAAAAGCAAGCCCCGAATCTCTTAAGCAGTTTTGCATCACCTTTATAGCTCCAATCCCCTCAGGATGTGGTGCAGTCATGTGGTAGGCGTCAGCAGAAAGGCCTCCGCCAAGAAGTTCAGCATAAATTTTAGCTCCTCTTTTAACAGCGTGCTCAAGATCTTCTAAAATTAAACAACCCGAACCTTCTCCTAAAACAAACCCCTCCCTGTCTTTATCAAAGGGACGAGAAGCGGTCTTAGGATCATCATTTCTTGTGGAAAGTGCATGAAGAGCATTGAACCCTCCTATTCCTGCGATAGTCACGCCAGCTTCTGAACCCCCCGAGACAATAACATCAGCATGTCCTAAGCGAATATAATTTAAGCCGTCAATTAATGCGTTTGCAGAAGATGCGCAAGCAGATACGGTAGCAAAATTAGGCCCTCTGAACCCGTATCTAATGGAAATAATTCCAGGAGCAATATCAGGAATCATCTTAGGAATCGTAAAAGGATTAAACCTGGGGATTCCGTTTCCTGCAGCAAAATTAAGAACCTCGTTTTGTAAAGTTTCTAAGCCTCCAATGCCAGTTCCCCAAATCACACCTACACGATCTTTATCTATCGTTTCTAGGTTAATTTGAGAATCTTTAATCGCCTCGTCAGAAGAGACAATGGCGTATTGAGCGAACCGGTCCATTTTTCTTGAAAGTTTTCGATCCATGAATTGTTCTGGATCAAAACCTTTAAGTTCACACGCAAATTGCGTTTTGAAGTTAGAGGGATCAAAATAAGTTATGTCATCAGCTCCGCTTTGGCCAGAAACAAGTCCTTGCCAGAACTCAGAAACTGTATTGCCGATTGGGGTTAGTGCTCCTAGCCCAGTAACAACAACACGCCGCAATTTCATACTTGTTTATTTATTATCCTCAATGTATTTAACCGCTTGTCCTACGGTCGCAATTTTTTCAGCTTGATCATCAGGAATTTGAATATCAAACTCTCTTTCGAATTCCATTATTAATTCTACCGTGTCAAGAGAATCAGCACCTAAATCGTTAGTGAAACTTGCGGCAGAAATCACTTCATTTTCGTCGACTCCTAATTTGTCAACAATGATTGCATTCACTCGAGATGAAATATCAGACATAATTCTTTAGTTTAAAAGTTACGACAAAAATAAAAAACTTTACAGTATATATCTCTTTTTTTCAAAAAATTAAACAAAAAGATCAGTCTATAAAATTGATTTAAGGTTTAGAATTGCGTTATTTTGTTTAATAATTAAGGTTTAGTGAGTCATAAAAATCACAAAAAAGTAGTTTTATTCGCGTCTGGGTCTGGGTCTAATGTTCAAAAAATCTGTGAATATTTCCAAAATCATTCGACCATAAAAGTGGTCCGGCTATATTGTAACAACCCAAAAGCATTGGTTTTAGAAAAAGCAAAGGCATTTGAAATAGACTACACTTTGTTTACTAAAAAAGAACTCTTAGACAGTGATGTGCTTTTAAAGGAGCTTGTGAATGTTGATCCAGACTTGATTGTTTTAACTGGATTTCTTTTGAAAATTCCAAAAAAAATAACAAAGAAGTTTTATAATAAAATAATAAACATCCACCCCGCTCTTCTTCCTAAGTTTGGTGGAAAAGGGATGTATGGAATGAATATTCACGACGCGGTGATTAGTAAAAAAGAAAGTAAAACAGGCATAAGCATTCATTATGTAAACGAAAAATACGATGATGGAGTAAATATTTTTCAAAAAGAAATATCGGTTAAAAAATCAGACACTTCCGGAACCCTTTCAAGAAGAGTTTTAAAATTAGAACACGAATATTTTTCAAAAACAATTGAAAAAATTTTAAATCTTGGCAAATAAAGAAATACACATATTTACAGACGGATCTTCTAGAGGAAACCCTGGTCCAGGAGGCTATGGAATTGTCCTGGAACAAAAAGGCTCGAGTTATGTTAAAGAATATTCAGAAGGATTCAGAAAAACTACAAACAACCGCATGGAGCTTTTGGCGGTAATTGAGGCGTTAAAAAAACTTAAAACAAAGAACGCATCAGTAGTTGTTTTTACAGACTCAAAATATGTAGTAGACTCAGTTGAAAAAAAATGGGTTTTTACTTGGGAAAAAAACAACTTTAAAAATAAAAAAAATATAGATTTGTGGATTAAATTTTTAAAAATATTCAGGAAACACACAGTCAAGTTTAAATGGATTAAAGGCCACAATAACCACCCTCAAAACGAGAGGTGTGACCATTTGGCTTATGAAGCTTCTAAAAAAGAAAACCTCCTTATAGACAAGGAATATGAAAATCAAGATGAAATAAAATTATTATGAAAAAAACGCTAATAGTAGGAACGGTGGCATACGACGAGATTGAAACCCCAAAAGGAAGTTCTGGAAAAATTTTAGGAGGAGCAGGAACATATATTGCTCTTGCGACATCTCATTTTAATTCAAAATCTGCAATTGTTTCTATAGTCGGGGGAGATTTTGAAGAAAAATATTTTAACTTATTAGAAAGCAAAGGGATTGACATTAGCCCAATTGAAAAAATAGCTAAAGGAAAAACATTTTATTGGAAAGGAAAGTACCACAACGATTGGAATAAAAGAGACACACTTAGCACTCAGCTTAATGTATTGGCAGAGTTTAGCCCTGTTGTGCCTGAGGAGTTTAAAAACTCGGAAATAGTTGTTTTAGGAAACCTCCACCCTTTAGTCCAAACCTCTGTTTTGGATCAAATGGAAAACAAACCAGAGTGTATAATTTTAGACACAATGAATTTCTGGATGGACAATTCTTTATCAGAATTGAAGAAGGTGATCTCTAGAGTAGATGTTCTTGTGATTAACGACGAAGAGGCAAAACAGCTTTCAGAAGCAGAATCTCTTTTTACGGCCGCTGAAGAAATTTTAAAAATGGGCCCAAAGCATGTAGTGATTAAAAAAGGAGAACACGGAGCTATGCTTTTTGGAGAGTCTCAATTTTTTACTTCGCCCGCATTTCCAGTAAAAGAAGTAATCGATCCAACTGGAGCTGGAGACACTTTCGCGGGAGGGTTCGGAGGGTATCTTTCAGAATCAAAGAAAATAAACTTCGAAACATTAAAAACCGCAATAGTTTATGGGACGGTAATGGCTTCTTTTTGTGTAGAAAAATTTGGAACAGAGTCAATGGAAAATTTAAAAAAAGTCGAGATTTTAGAAAGGTTAGCGGCTTTTAAAAAGTATACAGCATTCTCTATTTAAAAAAAACGAGTTTTTAATGTAGGAGCTTTAAATAATTACTTATTTTTACTCACAACGCCAATTATACTTATGAGCGACCAAATTAAGCATGAGTGTGGAATAGCCCTTATAAGACTGCTTAAGCCCCTGGAATTTTATCAAAACAAATATGGTACCAAAAACTATGGTATTAACAAAATGTATTTGATGATGGAGAAGCAGCACAATAGAGGTCAGGACGGAGCTGGTGTGGCAAGCGTAAAATTAAATGCAAAACCAGGCGAAAAGTATATTTATAGAGAAAGATCTTCTGGGAAACAGCCAATCCAAGAGGTTTTTACATCAATAAATGAGAGCATTCAAAGCGCTTCCTTAAATAATCAAAAGGAAAACATTCCTTTTTTGGGAGAACTATTTTTGGGGCATGTTAGGTACGGAACCTTTGGCAAAAACAACATTGAAAGCGTACATCCCTTTTTAAGACAAAACAATTGGATGCATAGAAACTTGATCGTTGCGGGAAACTTTAACATGACTAATAATCAAGAGCTTTTTGACAATCTTGTTAAGCTTGGCCAGCACCCAAAAAGCAGAGTTGACTCTGTCACAGTAATGGAAAAAATAGGGCACTTTTTAGATGACGCTGTGTTTAAAATATACAAAGACTTAAAGCGCGAGGGATATAGCAAAAGAGAGGCTTCTCCACTAATTGAAGAAAGACTAAATATTGCTAAGATTTTGAAAAAAGCTTCAAAAGACTGGGACGGAGGATATGCAATGGCTGGTCTTCTTGGTCATGGCGATGCGTTTGTTTTAAGAGACCCTTCTGCAATTAGACCTGCGTATTATTTTAAGAACGACGAAGTGGTGGTGGTTGCTTCAGAAAGACCAGTAATACAAACGGTTTTTAATGCGCCATATAACGAAATCAATGAGCTGGAAGCTGGAAGCAGTATTATAATTAAAAAATCAGGAGAATGCTTTACTTCTCCAGTTATTAAGCAAAGAGAGCGAAAGGCGTGCTCTTTTGAAAGAATTTATTTTTCAAGAGGAAGTGATCAAGAAATTTATTCGGAAAGAAAAAAATTGGGAGAACTTTTATTCCCAAAAATATTAGACAGCTTAAAGGGTGATCTGTTAAACACGGTTTTTTCTTACATTCCAAACACAGCAGAAACTTCTTTTTATGGCCTTGTTCAAGAGGTTCAGCAACACATGAATAATCAGGCAATTTCAGAAATTTTAAAAGAAAAGGGGGAGATTACAAGAGAAAAACTAGAAAAACTTTTTTCTAATAAACCGCGAATAGAAAAAGTAGCAATAAAGGACGCTAAACTAAGAACCTTTATTGCTGACGACGCAAACAGAGATGAGCTTGTGGCTCATGTGTATGATATAACTTACGGATCGATAAAACCTACAGACAATTTAGTGATTATAGATGACAGCATCGTTCGAGGAACTACTCTTCAGAAAAGTATTTTAAAAATTCTAGACAGGTTAAATCCTAAAAAAATCACCGTGGTTTCAAGCGCTCCTCAAATACGTTATCCAGATTGTTATGGAATAGACATGGCGAGAATGGAAGATTTTATTGCTTTTAGAGCGGCAGTGGAGTTGGTTAAAGAAGAAAAAGATGAAATTTTGCTAAATACATACAACGATTGCGTAAATGAGCTGAAGCTTCCTATAGGTAAAATGAGAAACAGAGTAAGCCGTATTTATTCTAACTATTCTGATGAGCAAATTTCACAAAAAATTTCTGAAATTTTAAAAAAAGAAGGAATTAAGGCAGAAGTGAATGTTATTTTTCAAACTGTAGAAAACCTACACATTGCTTGCCCAAAAAATTTAGGAGACTGGTATTTCACAGGAGATTATCCTACGCCAGGCGGAAATAAAGTAGTTAATCAGGCATTTGTAAACTACTATGAAGGCCTGAGCCAAAGAGCTTATTAAAAAAGGCTAACTTGCTTTAGCGAAGTTTTCAGAAACCACAGTCCAATCAATAACATTAAAAAATCCAGCGATATAATCAGGTCTTCTATTCTGATAGTTTAAATAATAAGCATGCTCCCAAACATCAAGACCAATTAAAGGCGTCCCTCCACAACCAATACCTTTCATTAAAGGATTGTCTTGGTTGGCAGTTGAACAAACGCCCAATTCCCCGCTTGGCTGAAGACAAAGCCAAGCCCATCCAGAACCAAACCTAGTGGCTGCCGCTTTGGAAAAAGCAGACTTAAACTCCTCGAAGCTTCCGAAAGAAGTGTCAATTGCTTTTGCGAGGGCTCCAGAAGGAAAACCTCCACCGCCAGGACTCATAACGCTCCAAAACAAGCTGTGGTTATAAAACCCTCCGCCATTATTTCTAACAGCAGAGTTATTAAGATCAAGGCCTGAAAGAATTTCTTTTATTGACTTGCCTTCAAGCTCAGAGTCTTTAATCGCGTTATTTAAGTTGGTTGTATAACCCGCATGGTGTTTCCCGTGATGAATTTCCATTGTTCTAGCATCAATATGAGGCTCAAGCGAGTCGAAAGAGTAATTTAAGGCAGGCAGTTCAAAAGACATAGGAGATATATTTAATTCAAGTTATTTCTTCTACAAAAATAGGCAATAATCACGTACTTTTATACATATATAAAATTTTTTGGCAACCAACTTCGATATTTACAACGCTTCTGCGGGATCTGGAAAAACATTTACTCTTACAAGCAGGGTGTTGACCAGTATTATTAAATCAAAAGAGGAGGATTCTTTTAAAAGCATTTTAGCCCTTACTTTTACTAATAAAGCTGCCGAAGAAATGAAGCATCGGATTTTAACAGGCCTTAAAGAGTTTTCAGACTTTAAAAACACAACAAATCCTTCAGCCTTATTTAAGAAAGTGTTAGAAGAAACAGAATTATCTCCTAAAAAAATTTGTGAGATTTCGAAAAAGCGATTAAGCATTTTACTACATAATTTTTCTTTTTTTCAAATTTTAACCTTAGACAGTTTTAACCACAACATCATTAGAGCTTTTTCAAAAGAACTTAATTTGGCGTCGAATTTTAGCGTAATAATAGATTCAGAGGAGTTTATTAATGAGGCCGTAGAAAGGTTGTTAGCCCAAATAGGAAAGGATAAAAAAACATCAAACGCGTTAATTGACTTTGCAAACAAGAAAATTAACGAAGGCAAGTCTTGGGACATAAGTTTTGATTTAAGGGAGTTGGCAAAAACCTTAACTAACGAAAGTCATTATAATAAAGTAAAAATTTTAGGAGAGAAATCCTTAGAAGATTTTTTAATTCAAAAAAAAAAAATTAACGAAAGAATTTTCAAGATAGAAAAAACAAAAACAGAGCTTGTTAAGCAAATGGAATTATCTGTGAATTCGGCACAAATTGAGTTGGTTTTTTCAAGAAATTCGTTTCCAAATTTTTTAACAAAATTAAAAAGCGACAGATATTCATTAGTTGATATAAACAGCATCTCTAATCTTTTTGAAAAAAGAACAATAATAACTAAAAAAAGCCTTAAAGATTCTCCGGAATTAGGAGGACAATTAATTAAAAGCCTGAATGAATTGTTTGTTAAAACAAAAGAGTTATTGTTGGAAAAAATGGTTTTAAAATCATTTAGCCTTGCTATTATTCCTGCAGCTGTTTTGAGCCTAATTAAAAAGAACTCAAAAGAAATACAAAAAGAAAAAGGCGAGCTGCTATTGTCAGAATTTAATCAAAGAATAAGCGAAGAAATAAAAGATCATCCTGCGCCGTATATCTACGAAAAGATAGGCACAAAGTTCAAAGACTATATGATTGACGAGTTTCAAGACACGTCCTTGTTACAGTGGAGTAATTTAATCCCCCTTATATCACACGCCTTAGAGTCAGAAGACATTTCAGGCAAAAAAGGATCGTTGCTTCTGGTTGGAGACCCCAAGCAGTCAGTATATCGTTGGAGGGCTGCAAATCCAGACATCTTTATTTCTCTTATTCTTAAAGCAAATCCTTTTAGTGTCCTCAAATCAAACAAAATGCTTCCAAAAAATTACAGAAGCAATAAAGAAATTATAGAATTTAATAATAGTTTTTTTCAACATCTTTCGCAGATAATGGAAAACCCTGTAAACAAGCAGATTTATCAAGCAGGCACTAAACAAGAAATTAGCAAAACTAAAGAGGGGCACGTTTCTTTAGAGTTTTTAAAAAATAAAAACGACGAAGAGTATTTAGAAAAAACTTTTCAAAAAATAAAATCCTGTAAAAGCAGGGGATATTCTTATTTAGATTTTGGAATTTTAGTTAGAACAAAAAAGCAGGCAGCAGCTTTAGCCAGCTATTTAATTTCAAAAAAAATACCAGTTATTTCGTCAGAAACACTGCTTTTAAACAGTTCAAACAAAGTTAAATTTTTAATTGAGTTAATTAGATTTAGGACTGATCCATCAAACCAATTTTCTAGAAAAACAATTATTAATTTTTTAATACAAAAAGAAAATCCAAAGGACGAGTGCTTGTATTTCGAACAATTGATTAAAGAATCTCCAGAGAATATTTTTAAAAAACTAGGAATCATGTCATTTCAAGATTTTTTAAAAATACCTTTTATAAAAGCAATAGAAATTGCAGTCTTGTCTCTGAATTTAGACGAAAAAAATGACGGGTTTATTCATTTTTTAAAAGAAGAGCTTTTTGAGTTCGTTCTAAAAAATGGAATAGACGAAACGGAGTTCTTAGACTATTGGGAGAAGAACAAAGATAAAAGGAGCATTGTAATGGGCGGAAATCAAGAAGCTGTAACCATATTGACAATTCATAAAGCCAAAGGACTAGAGTTCCCAGTTGTAATTTATCCTTTTGCAGATTCTGCTACTTTTAGATCGTTTTCTGAAAAGACATGGCTGCCTGTTAGCGACAAGAAAAACAGTATTGAATTATTAATCCCTTTTACAAAAGCAATTCAAGCCTACGGAGAGAGCGGAAAAAAGATTTTTAATGAACGAAGGGATCAACAAGAATTAGACAACACAAACATTCTGTACGTCGCCTTAACTAGAGCAGTTGAAGAGCTTCATATAATTTCAAAATACCCCAAAAAAAAGTCTATCAACTCACACAATGAGATGTTTAGATCTTTTTTGGAGAGCGAAAGATTCTGGGAAGAGGATAAGCTAGTTTATTTTTGGGGAAAAGAAAGCAATAAGCAACCTAAAACCCCTCTTTTTGAAGAAAAGACAAGCGTTAAATACCAGAAACAAGCTTACAAGTCAAAAGGGAAAAGAGAGTTTCAGGATGAGCACATTTTATTTGGAAAAACTTTTCATGAAATAATGTCTAAAATTCAATATTCGTATCAATTAGAAAGGGAAATTGCAGATTTCAGAAAGTCTAAAAACATTAAAGGAATAAATAAAGAGGAAATTATCAGGCTGGTTGAGCAGCTTTTAATCCATCCAGATTTAAAACAGTTGTTTGACGCAAAAAACACTGTAATTTGTGAAAAAGAAATTTTTGTTAATGAAAACAAGATAATTAGACCTGACAGAATAGTAATAAAAGGAATAAAAAACTGCACAATCGTAGACTATAAAACAGGAAACAAAAGAGCAAAAGACTTTAAACAAGCATTAGATTATTCAGATGTTTTACGAAAAATGGGCTATACGATAGAAAAGACTTTGATAGTGTATTTTAAACCTCAAATAGATGTTGTAGATGTTAAGTAGGGCAAAAAGCCTAAGAATAAACATTTTATATTCTATAAATTTATTAAGTTTGTAGATATAAAATTTTTAAAAAAAATTATAATGAAAAAATTAGGAAAAATAATATTAGTTTTTGCGGTACTGTTTTATGTAAGCGCTACTGTGGCGCAAGATAAAAACAATCAGTGGGAGATAACTTTTGGGACTAACGCCGTGGACTTCCACCCAGTTGGAACAGATAGCGGAAACAACGCTACAGGACAGTGGTTCAGTGAATATTTTAACATTCAAGAGAACTGGAACACACAAACAGCAATAAACACTATTGCCTTGTCAAGGTATGGTACAGAAGCTGTTTCTTATGGGCTAAGAGGATCGTTAAACTCAATTTCTAGAATGGGCAATGACAGAATGTCTGGAAAAAGAATTGCAAGTTTAGACCTAGTTGTAGCGTATAATTTGCCAGAATTTTTTTCAATTTGCAATATTGATCCTTTTCTTGAAGCAGGAACAGGATATACTTGGTTTGGAAATCAAAAATCTATGACAATGAATGCAGGAATGGGAGTGAGTTTTCCAGTTAATGACAAGGTTTCGATAAAATTAAACTCAACATACAAGCATGCTTTTAATGACATGCAAGACTTAAGAGCTCACTTTCAGCACAACGTTGGGGTAGCGGTTAATTTTGGAGGAAAGGATTCAGACAGAGATGGAGTTTATGACCAATATGACGATTGCCCTAATCAGCCTGGTTTGCCAGCTTTTAATGGCTGTCCAGATAATGACGGTGATGGAATAGAAAACAGCAAAGATTCATGTCCTGATGTTGCTGGGTTATTAGAATTTAATGGCTGTCCTGATACGGATGGTGATGGAACCCCTGACGCAAAAGATGCTTGCGTAAATGAGGCTGGGTCAATAGAAATGGGAGGCTGTCCTGATTCTGATGGAGATGGAGTTTCTGACAATGTTGACGGATGTGATGACGTAGCAGGACCAACCGAAAACAATGGTTGCCCGTGGCCAGACACTGACGGAGATACTGTTTTAGACAAGGATGATAAATGCCCTAACGTTGTAGGTTTAGCAAATAATTTTGGCTGCCCTCAACCTTCTGAAGAAATTATAGCAAAATTGAATGCAATTGGAGCGATGATCCCATTTGAATTAAACAAGGCTAAACTAGGACCGAAAGTAAAGGGTCTTCTGGATGAAGTTGCCTCAATAATGACAAACTATTCTCAAACTATATTTATTCTTGAAGGTCACACGGATAATTCAGGGCCTAAAACCTTTAATCAAAAACTTTCAGAAGAAAGAGCAAGCTCGGTTAAAGATTACCTAGTCAATTTAGGAATTAGCTCTGACAGAATGTCAACCATAGGTTTTGGTGAAGACAAGCCCAATGCCTCTAATGGCACTAGAAAAGGGAGAATCAACAATAGAAGAGTTGAATTCAAGGTAGTAGACTAATTAAGAAATAAAAATCATATTAAAAGCGTCTAATTTTAAATTAGACGCTTTTTTGTTTTAAATCTATGAAGCCTTTTTTAGACAAAGTTTTAGAAGACGTACAAAGAAAAGATATTAACATAGAAAAAGCTTGCTTCGTATTTCCTAATAAGCGCTCATCAATGGCGTTTAGAAGCCTTCTTTTAGCACAAACGAAACGTCCTTTTTTTGCTCCAAGAACCGAAAGCATAGATTCGTTTATTATTAGAATATCAGGATTAAAAGAAATAAAAAACTCAAGAGCTCAACTTAAGTTGTTCTCAGCATATTGCTCTACAAACAAACAAACAAACAAAAATATACAAACCTTCAGCGATTGGGGAGGAACATTTATTAACGACACAATTGAAATTGAACAAAATCTGCTAGACGCGCAAGTTGTGTTAAAAGAATTAGCAGAAATCAATAAAATAAAAAACTGGGGAGAAAACAATATAGAAACTGATCTTTTTTGGGAACAACTGCCTAAGCTTTATGAAGATTTTAAAAAAAAACTAATAGACAATCAAGAGGGAACAAAAGGAATTTGCTATAGTGAAGCTCAAAAAAATTTAGAACATTACAAAGAGACGAACAAAAACACTCAACATGTTTTCATAGGCTTAAATGCACTAAGTAAATCGGAAGAATTAATTATTAAAGAGCTGTTGAGCTTTAATCAAGGGGAGATTTATTGGGACATTGACCGGTCTTTTATGGACAACAAAAATCATGGAGCAGCACACTTCATTAAAAAATACAAAAACAGCTGGGATCATTACATTAGGAATCCGTTTAACTGGGTTTCAGAAGAGTTTAAGGGATCAAAGACAATTAGCATTATAGAAGCAACAAAGTCTATTGGACAAGCAAAGGAAATAGGAGAAATACTCTTTGTTCTTAACAAGGACAAATTAAAAAAAGTAGCTGTGATTCTGGGAGATGAAACTATAATTGAGCCTGTTTTGAATCACCTGCCCAGCAACATAAAAGACATTAGCATTGGTTCAGCAATCCCTTCTAGCATGCTAGAGCTAAAAAAACTTTTAAAGCTGACCCTAGAAAGACAGTTAAATAACTTAAAAATTAAAACAAACAAACAAACAGATTCAATACTTTCTTCTAGAATCATTAGAACCGCTTCCCAGGATTTAAACGCAGAAAACAAAAACATTCTTTTATCACTAATTTTAAAAAAATGGAAATCACCAGCAGAAGCCCTAGACAATCTTATTTGCTTTGTAGAAGAGTTGTCTCTTAATAAAAGTTTTAACGAAACAGATCTTAAAGAGTCAAAATTAATTTTAGAAATTCTATCAGAATCAAAGACATTAATAAAAGAAAACAAAAACATCAACAACATTAAGGCTTTAAAAGATGTTTTAGTTACATTTTTAGATGAAATACATCTCCCTTATGAATCTGACATCACGGCCATGACTCAAATTATGGGACTTTTAGAAACCCGGGCGCTAGACTTTGAAACGGTTATTATAAGCTCCGTAAATGAAGGGTTTCTTCCGAAAAGCAAAAGCTTTGACTCATTAATCCCTTTTGATCTTAGAAAAAAATATAAATTATTAACCTTTAACGAAAGAGATAAAACGAATACGTACCACTTTTATAGGCTTCTTCAAAGAGCAAAAAACATATACTTGATATACAACGGGATTAATGAAGGAATTAAAGGAGGAGAAAAAAGCAGACTTATCCATCAGCTAGAAATGGAAGGGCTTGATAATCATCAGTTGATTTATAAAAGAACTACACCAAACTTGTCAGACAACAACGATGAAAGAGAAATTGCAAAATCACCTCGATGTTTAGAATTGCTAAAACAACTCGCTATTAGCGGATTCTCCCCATCTTCATTAGAAGCTTATTTAAAAGATCCTGAGGATTTTTACTACTCAAAGGTCCATAAATTAAATTCTAATAATGACGAAGAAGAATCGATTAGCTCAAGAATTGTTGGGCTTATTTTTCACGAATCCATTGAAGAGCTTTATAAGCCTCTGGTAAATAAAACAATCACCACTCAGTTGTTAGGCGTTGTGTTAAATAAAATAGAGGGCGCTGTTAAGTCGGGCTTTGTCAATAATCATGAACTAGAGTTTAATTCTGGAAAAAATCTTATTGCATTTGAAGTGATTAAAAATGCAATTAAAAAATTCGTCTTAATGGAGATGGAAGATTTAAAAAAAGGAAACACCATCAAGATCATGGCTCTAGAGCAAAGAATTAGTCAGTCCATAGAGATTAGCGAATTAAACTATCCAGTTAAGCTAAAAGGTGTTATAGACAGGGTTGATATTAGAAACGAAACCATCAGGATAATTGACTATAAAACAGGGCTAATGAATTCTGGGGATTTAAAAATAAAGCACCCATCTACTCTTTGCAACAACTCATCTCAAACTAAAGCAATGCAATTAATGTGTTACTCGAGCATGTATTTAAAGAGCAGTCCAAGTCTTAAAGGGCTAGAAGCAGGAATTATTTCTTTGAGAGATTTAAATAGCGGACTGATGAAATTGACAGTAAATAATACAACAGAGAAAACAAGCTTTATTAATGTTTCTCATATTGACGAATTTGAAAAGGGCTTAAAAAAACTAATACTAGAAATGATGAGTTCGGAAACGCCCTTTTCAACACCAAGCTCTAATTAGTCCCATAAACAACCTCAAGCAGAATTTCATTTCTTCTATTAAAAACCTTATAGGGAGCGTCATAGGAGAGTACAATGGGCGAGTCGCTAATCATCATTATATTTTCTTGTGTTAATTTTTCAATTAGCAACCGATAGTTTTTTGCGATCTTTTCTGAGTTAGAATATCCGCCATATGAAATAGCAGCAAACACCCCTTCTTTAGAGCGATAAACTTCAATACTATTGTCTTTAGGCAAAATAACGCTTGTATCCAAATACCTAGAAGGTAGAACAAACTCCATGGTGCTTAAACCCCCTTTGTTAGTCATGTAAACAGGAGTAGTCATGGCAATTTTTGTGTTATCTAAATTATGTCCACTGATATATTTAAACAGCTTTGAAAAATTATTATTAGAAGTGACTTTTGCCTTCATCGACGGCGGATAATACCTTATATCAACACCGTCCATTGATTTTACAATAATGTATTGTTGGGTTTCGGGTTGTTGAGAAAACATAGTGATTGAAAATAAAAAAAACAAATATTTAGACATAAAATTTATACTCGAGCTAATTTAATTGGGTATGTTTTTCCAGAATTCCATTGAGGAACATAAAGATTCCAGTCGTTGTCAATACAAATATCGTGAGGGTTTCTAAAACTGACTTGATCATATTCAGGCTTCACAAGTGTTTTTTCATAATATAAAGGAGAGCTACCTCCTGGAAATGAAACAACTTTATTGTTTTTATCTAAAATGGCAAGCATTCCATCATACACTCCCCAATCTTTAGTGACTATGACTGCAAACAACAGAAAGTCACCTTTAATTACTGGCCTACAAACGTAGCAGCCAGGAAGCTTAATAGTTTCTATCCATTTTCCGTCAAGAGAAAATCGTTTAAATTCATTTTTACTTCTTGAAGAGATTAATAGAGTAGGGTTAGAGCTGTCTCTACTGTCTATTGTTATTCCATGACAACAATCAAACAAATCATTTCCATCGCCGTGGCCTCCAAAATGACGAATATAATTCCCTTTACTATCGTATTGAATGACATAATCTAATCCATATCCATCTGCGACATAAAAATCACCATTTTCTGCAATGGCAATTTCTGTAGGCTTAAACTGTGAGGCATTAGCATAAGCTTTAACCTCTTTAGGATAGGATAATTCTATAAGTTTCTCGCCTTTAAGAGTTGTTTTGCAAAACCTATTAGAGTCTGGGTCGGTAATAAACAAGAATTCCTCTCCCCCTTGATCAATAATGGAAAGGCCATGAGCACCAGGATAATTTAAACCCCAAGAATCTAAAATTTTTCCAGAACGATCATATATTAAAATATTATTTTTAGGATGTGTGGTAGTTAAAAGAATCCTGTTTTTGGAATCCATAACCATTTCGTGACAGTGATTTACAGGATAAGCATTTGAGTTTTGAACCCCCCAACCTTTATTGACTATAAACTTAAAGTCACCATGTCCGATAGGGTCATCTAAAGTTAACTTGGAGAAGCCATAAAGAGAAGGTATGTATAAGGGGATAGAAGCCGCTAAAGAGGCTTTTTTAATAAAAGATCTACGAGAGTTTTTTTTAATCATTTAAACAGAGTTTATAAAATATCCTTTAAGTTAAATAATATAAAATAAAACTAACAAATAATGAGAGATACTTCCTCCAAGAACAAATAAATGCCAAATAGCATGTGAATATTTCATTTTGCCAAGACTATAAAAAACAGTGCCAAAAGAATAAAAAAGACCACTTAAAATCAACAACAATAAACCGTTAAACTCAAGAACATTAAAAACACTTTTAAAATCTAGAATAACCAGCCATCCCATTGCAAGATAAAGTGCCAGAGAAAGTTTTTCAAATTTTCCAGTAAAAAAAATTTTAAACACTGTTCCAATCAAGGCAATTGCCAGAACCGCAATAAAGATTTCAGCCCCACTCCCATCATATAAAGTTATTAAACAAATTGGAGCATATGAACCCGCAATTAGATAGAAAATACTTACATGATCAAATATCCTAAGCTTGCTTTTTAGCCTTATATCGGCAGCATAATGATATAATGTTGACGCCGCATAGAGGCAAATCATACCAAACTCAAAAAACAAAATACTTTCAGTGCTAAAAACCTCAAGGTTTTGATTGTAAAAAAGCAAAATAGGCAGGCCAATTAAGCTAAGAACAAACCCAATAAAGTGAGTAAGTGTGTTCCAAAATTCTTCTTCTTTAGTTTCGTTCATTAATTAATTTTAAAAGATTTTTTTTAAGCTGTAAACGATTTATTTTTCCGTTAATTCTCTCGAATTTTTTTAAACAATAGATGTTTTTAGGTCTTTCAAACTTCTTCAAATTTTGAAAAGCATTAACCGCATCGCTAGGAATTTTTCCCTCAAAGACTAAAACAGATTTTTCTCCAAGAACTTTATCAGGCACCCCGCAAATCGCAAAACTTTCCAAGTAATAAAAGCTTAAGGTTCTTTCAACTTCTTCTGGCAAAATCTTAATGCCTCCAGAATTAATTATAAAGTCACCTCTGCCAATCCAAATAAACTTTGTCTTAGAAACAAGCTCGATTTTATCTTTTGTTATGATAGGGAGATTAGAAAGATAAGGAGCGTTAATTTCCAAATAGCCCTGTCTGGATTTAAAAGAAACACCAGGAATTGCCGTAAACCCATTTTCCCCCTTACTTAAACTCTTTATGGCTACGTGAGACAGGGTTTCGGACATTCCGTAAGTCTCAAAAACCCCTGAAGAGTTGTTGAAAAGCTGTTTTTGAAGCGCAGGTCTGGTAGGACTTCCCCCCACAATTAAACAATTAATTTTATTAATATAGGGAATGGATTTCTCTAGCTGGTAAGGAGTCATAGCAACAAATTCAAAGCTTTTAGACGAGTCTTTGATTGGGCTGTCATCAGGCTTTTGAACAAACAAATCCAAACCTAAAACTAAGGCTCTAGCCACCACCATTTTCCCTGCAATAAAACTAATGGGCAAACACAGCAAGGTCCTGTCTCCTTCTTTTAGTTTAAAAAATTTTCCAGTATTTATTGCTGACTGAATCATTGCATTTTTTTGAGCTAAAAAAACTTTTTTTTGCCCTGTCGAACCAGAAGACTGAATCTTAATGTTTAAGTCATCGCTTAACCAATCTAAAATAAAAACAAAAACTTCATTATCTTTAAATAATGACTTACTGCAATGTTCAATTAAAGAACGCTTGTTATATGAAACGCCATGTAATTTAAAACTCGGATGAATAAGAAAATTTATTTCGGCCATAGAGTTTAAAAAATCAAATTATTAAACAATTTTGTTTCCCACTTTTTTTTCGGATTGTATTTTAAGCGCCCTTTTTCAATATAATAAGGTGAATTTATGTTGTTTGAATAGAGTGTTCCAGTCCCAAGGCCCTGTTTCATTATAGAGCCCTTTTTAAACACCCATTGAGAAATAGCATTTAAGCCAACATTACTTTCAAGAGCACTGGTTGACCACCATTTTATTTTTTGTGAATTGGCAATTTCAATCCAAGAATCTGCTGCTTTTAGCCCCCCTATCAAACTTGGCTTTAAAACGACATAAGAAGGCCTTATTTCATCGAGCATTTTCTTCTGATCCTTAATCTTTGTAACCCCTATTAATTCTTCGTCTAATGCAATTGCTAAAGGAGATTTTTCACATAAAAAAGCCATTTCCTCATGCATTTTAGGCCTTATAGGTTGTTCTATAGAATGAAGGTCATATTCAGACAGTTTTTTTAACTTTTCAAGAGCAGAGACAGTGCTAAAAGCACCGTTAGCATCTACTCTAATTTCTATATCATTCAAAGAATATTCAAGTCTAAGAAATTTTAGAACCTCACATTCTAAATCAAAATTTAAAGCACCAACTTTAATTTTAATACAGTCGAACCCATTATCAATTTTCTCTTTTATCTGCTTTATCATAAAAGATTTTTCGCCCATCCAAATTAATCCGTTAATAGGAATTGAATCTTCTCCTTTAACAAAATCAGAATTTTGTAAAATAAATGGATCAGAACATTTTAAAGACAAAAAAGCTGTTTCAAGACCAAAAACAATGGAAGGATAGGGTTCAAGCTTAGATTTTAGTTTCTCAAAACCAAGAGAAATGTTACAACACACTTCAGATAATTTGTCTTCAAATGTAGATTGTGGATCTGGGCTAAGCCCGTTTATTAAACTGCATTCTCCAATGCCATAGCTATTATTATCAACGATTACCAGAAACCAACTTTCTTTAGAATTTAAGACCCCTCTTGAAGTTCCTCCAGGAGTTTTAAAGTTCAATAAATGTCTAAAATAATACGCTTTCATTAACTAGAAATATTCTAAGTAATGTAAGGATAAAACCATCGAGTAAAAAACAACAGCAAAGACAAGAGGTTTTAAAAAATCATCAAAGTTTTTAGGCTCAATAATATTAGATATTTGGATCAGATGCGCAATTAACCATAAAATAATTGATGCAAAAAGCCCTGTTAACAAAGAAGAGTTTGGGTTTAATTTAAACAAAAACACAACCATTAAAACAATGGAAACAGAAACTAAAAGATAGTGATATCGTCTAGAAAAGTGACCTCCAAGACAAACGGCCAGAGTTTTTTTTCCCATTAATTGATCATTTTCCAAATCTCTCATGTTGTTTAAATTTAACACACCAGCTCCTAAAAGCCCAACCGTACAGGCCGGATAAAAAAGCGAAAAATTTAAAGAGGATGTAAATAAAAAATTAGAGCCTAAAACGCTAACCAATCCAAAAAAAACAAATACAAAAAGATCTCCGTAGCCACTGTACCCATAAGCGTTTTTACCTACAGTATATTTTATTGCGGCAACAATTGCTAAAACTCCTAATCCAATAAACATGACAAAAGAGAAAAAATCTTTGCTAAAGCAGATGTAAACTAATAAAACTGTTAAAAAAAGAGATATAACAGACGTTGTTATTATTCCTCTTTTCATTTCTTGAGGGCCAATAATTCCCGACTGAAGAGCTCTTTCTGGCCCAATTCTGTCTTTGTCAGCCCCTTTTATTCCGTCACCATAGTCATTTGCAAAATTGGAAAGAACCTGATATGATATAGTGGTTGCTACAGCAAGTATAAAAATTAATAAGTTAAAATTGAGAGTGCTATAAGATGCAAAAGAGCCAATAAAAACCCCTGACACTGACAAAGGAAGCGTTCTTAGCCTGGCGGCAGAAACCCAAGCGTTAAATTTTAAAACAGTATTTTTTGACAACAATTTTTAATTATGATTAAGGAAATTTAGGAAATTTCTTAAAGTCGGGCGCTCGTTTTTCTAGAAAAGCATTTTTACCCTCTTGAGCCTCTTCTGTTAAATAGTACAATAAAGTAGCGTCTCCGGCAAGTTGCATTAGCCCGTGTTGGCCATCAAGCTCTGCATTAAGACTTCGCTTAATCATTCTAAGAGCCAGTGGACTTCTTTGTTGCATAATAGAGCACCATTCTAAAACCGTTTCTTCTAGTTTTTTTAAAGGAACAACTTTATTTACCATTCCCATTTCGAACGCTTCTGTTGCAGAGTATTGTTGACATAAAAACCAAATTTCTCTAGCTTTTTTTTGCCCTACATGGCGAGCTAAATATGATGCCCCAAACCCTCCGTCAAAGCTGCCGACTTTAGGTCCGGTTTGTCCAAAAACGGCATTTTCACTAGCAATGGTCAAGTCACAAACAACATGCAAAACATGCCCTCCCCCGATAGCATACCCATTAACCATAGCTATAACAGGCTTAGGGATTTCTCTTATTTTTTTATGTAAATCCAAAACATTTAATCTTGGGACACCATCATCCCCTATATAACCTCCAGACCCTTTTACATTTTGATCCCCTCCGCTACAAAAAGCTTTGTCGCCTGCACCAGTAAAAACAACAACATCAATATCGCTTCTTTCACGGCAAAGATCAATAGCTTCAAGCATTTGAATATTAGTTTCTGGCCTAAAAGCATTGTAAACTTTTGGTCTATTGATAGTTATTTTAGCAACCCCCATATAAAGCTCAAATTTTATATCAGAATATTTTTTAATATGTACCCACTTAGCTGTCATGAATTTTTTTTATAAAGATAAGATTTTCAAGAGAGAAATCAATCGTTAAGAATTAGACAAAAATTTAAAATAATTTTTTAAAGTTTCAGAACTAAGTTTAGAGGAAGTGGTTATTTCTAAAATTCTAGGAGCGCTTGATTTTCTAAAAAAACGCATTAAAGAAACCCTTAGCCCAAGCTTAGTTTTCTTGTTTTGATATATAAATCCATGCATTTTCGCAATTTGTTTAGCGCTCAAGTTGTGCTTAGTTTCAATAAAAGAAGAAAACAACTTATTTTCTTTATGGCCGGGCAATATCCTAAAGATTCCACCACCATGATTGTTGATTATAATAATTCTAAAATCTGAATTAACATAATTATTCCAAAGACCATTGGCGTCATAGAAAAAACTTAAATCTCCCGTTATTAATAGCGTTGGGACATTATTTACAACTGATGCCCCAACAGCAGTAGAAGTACTGCCGTCAATTCCGCTAGTACCTCTGTTGCAATAAACGGCATTAGGATTAGACATTTTAAAAAGCTGTAAATATCTTATAGGAGAACTATTAGCAATATGCACTTGATAATTAGCAGGAATTTTAGAAGACATAACAGAAAACACTATCAAATCTGAAAAGGGAGCCTGTTTAATAAAATCCTCGTGAAATAACTGGCGCCTATTAGATAATTCCGTCCATGAATTTCTGTATGTTAAATCTATATTAGTATGTAAAAGTATTTTTTCAAAAAATAAATTAGGATCTGATTTTATGTGTTTTACTCCAATAAAGTAAGTGTCATAGGGTGTGTCAAGTCCAACATGCAGATGATGTAGCGGAGAATAATCCCTCAGAAATTGTTTGATTTTTTTTGAAACAACCATTCCTCCTAGTGTAATTAATATTTGAGGCTTTAAATTTGAAAAGATAATTTTTTTATCTTTTAAAGCCTCAATAGGGGCGATTATTTGATCAATATTTCCAAAAAAAGCTTTGTGATTTAAATTGGAAGTAGACTCAGTTAGCACAACAATTCCAGTTTTTTCTGCTAACTTTTGTTGAGTTTTTTTCGACAAATAACTGGGTTTCGAACAGCCTACTAAAAGTAATGTCTTATATTTTTTTTCAAACAAAGCCTTAAGCTCCCCTAAATTTATTTCCTGATCAGAAGCGTCAAAAAGGATTGGTTTTTTAGAGATTTTAATAGACTCAATAGAATTAAAATCATACAAGGGTTCTTCAAAGGGGACGTTAAGATGTAGGGGCTTTTTTAATTGTATTGCCTTTAAAAAAGAAGAAGAAATAAGCTTTTCATTAAAATTTTGAATTTTTGATTGTTGTTTTTTTATCGAAGCTACACTGAAAGGAGTTTTAATTAAATTTTGAATATTGCTTTTTAGAATAGCGTCAGTGTGATGAGTTACATCTTGTAGAAGAGAACAGGAGGATAAAACATTGTTGCCAAAAACTTTATTTTGGTCAATTGTTTGACCATCTCCTATATTGACTTGGTATGTTGGCCTATCTGCAGAAAGAATTATTAAAGGGATGTTACTATAATACGCTTCGGCTATTGCAGGAGAATAGTTTAATAAAGCGGTTCCTGAAGTACACAACAATATTACTGGAACTTTTGTTTGTTGAGCCATGCCAAGAGCAAAAAATCCTGCAGATCTTTCGTCAACAATACTATAGCAATTAAACGCCTTATTAGAAGAGAATCCGATTGCCAAAGGAATATTCCTAGAGCCTGGAGAAATAACGACATCAGTTATGTTGAACTTCAAGCAGTAAAGCAAAATTGTTTGAGCAGAAGGAATTGTTGGATACATCATTAAGGATACAAATGTAGTAAATGAATTAATGAGCTACTTAAAAAGAGCATCTATCATCGTTCGAGACTTGTGTATTATTTCTTCCCACTCCTTTTCAGGAATACTATCCTTGGTTATTCCTCCTCCAACAAATAGCCTAGCGTTGTTGTCTTTTATTTGTAGACACCTAAGGTTTACAAAAAGGGCGCAGTTTTTAGAATCAATTTTACCTAAATAACCCGAATAAAAGGATCTGTCGTGCTTTTCTTTTTCAGCTATAATTGAAATGGCCTTGTTTTTTGGGACACCGGCAACTGCAGGAGTTGGGTGCAGAGCTGCTACTATTTCTTTAGGAGATTTACTTGTAAATCCTGTGATGAGAGTTTTTAAATGCTCAATTTTACCAGCCTTTGAGGTTTGGAGTTCTTGGGAAGTTAAATTTTGACAATGAGGATTCAATGTTTTTTTAATTTCGTCTTCAACTATTTTTTGTTCAAGGAGCTCTTTTTCGCTCCAATTGGAATCAGTTAGGATTTTTGTTCCCGCTAAAGCCATTGTTGAAATTTTATTGTCTTGAATCTCAACTAGAGTTTCAGGGCTTGCTCCGATCCAAAAACCCTCTTCAGGATGAAAAAACAAATAACAAAATGCAACTGGGTACAGATCTAAAATATTTTTAAAATATTCAATGGTGTTTTCAGATTTAAGAGGAAACTCAAAACAGTTAGAATAAACAACTTTTATTAAATCTGAGAAAGAAATTTGATCCACGATGCTTGTAACATCATCAATATATTGTTTTTTATTTTTTTTAAAATCTAAAGGAAATTTCTCTTCAAAAAAAGACAAGGCCCTTGATTCTTTGTTTTTTAAATAGTGAGTTGAAACAATATTGTTAGATGAAATAAGGTACCCTCCACTAGTAGGGTTAAACGGTTTTATAATAAATCCAGAACCAGACGGGTTTGCTTCTTTTTTTGGAATTTTATCTGAGCTTACATAACACTCTAGTAAATTTGATTCAGGATTTCGAAATGCTGCAAATGAGCGTTTCTCTTTTATTAAAAAACGTACTTGATGAAAAAAAGCGTTATTAGAAATCATTTATAATTAAAGAAAAATTATTTGAGAGCCACATAAATTGAAGTTGCTCCAAGCATTAAGGGTTTAATAGTAATGTTTTTAAACCCGCAGTCTTCAAGAACAGAAACAAACTTCTTGCCGCTAGGAAATTTCTCAGCGGATTTTTGAAGATATTCATATGCCCGTTTGTCTTTAGAGAATAGTGAGCCAACAAATGGAATGAAAGATCTGCTAAACAAAAAGTAAAAAAACCTAATTATAGCGTTTTCTGGAACAGAGGTTTCTAGAACGATTAAAACACCATCTTTTTTAAGAACGCGGCAACTTTCTTTTAACCCCTTTTCTAAATTCTGAAAATTTCTTACCCCAAAACCAATAGTTACCACATCAAAACATGAATCGGAAAAATTAAGATTTTCTGCATCACCAGATTTTAAAACAACATTGTCAGATAAGTTTTGATCAACAATTTTCTTCCTTCCTACTTCCAACATTTTTTTAGAAATGTCTACTCCGATGGTTTTCGCGTTTTTTATTTTTGCAAGCTCTAAGGCAATGTCAGCAGTTCCTGTAGCAATATCTAAAAGTTTTTTAGGATTATAGCTTTTTGCAATCGAACACATTTTCTTTTTCCATCTTAGATCATTTCCAAAAGTAATGATTCGGTTTAAAAAATCATATTCAACAGAAATGGAATCAAACATGTTTTCAATTTGAGTTTTTTTAGAAGAACTAAGCGATTGATTTGGTTTCATTGAATTTTATAAAACAGCACGATAAAGGTAATTAACTAGGAATACTATATAACAAAAAGAGCGTGAAGTTATTTTAACTTAAAAAGAGTCCCGTATCCACGCCTCGCCGGCAAGAGTCATTCCATTATTTGTGCCATTATGAAAGTTTTTACAAACAATATCATTAAATCCTTAACGTTAAAAAAAGCCTTTTATAAAATCAAATTTAAATCTTCCATCCAGACCTGTAATCTCTAGTTACAAATTGATTTGCCTCTTCTAGATTGGTTATTCTCATGTTTTCTCCATCCCAAAGAAGTTTTTTTCTACCAAAAAAGTCAAAGCCTCCATTTGCACTTTCTTTTCTTAGCATATAACTCCTAATAGCTAAATTTCCCATTAAGACAGTTTCTGTCATAGGCCCTGCGTAATCAAAAGAGGAGGTTAAATCAAGATGTTCGTTACTGTTAAACCCCGCTTTACATGCGTCAACCCATTTTCTTTGGTGCCCGTATTCAGGCTCAGACATTTCTTCTTTTTCTGGGCTAAACTCAGTGTCTCCATCATAAAGATATAGCTTAGGCGTAAGGGGTGAACTGTCATTTATATTGGTAGAAATAATACCTTTTTCTCCAATCATTAATACGCCATTTTCACCACCAGGTCCGCCAATATCGCTGTTTGGAGGAATTATGTCTGGATGTGGAGGCCTTATTCCTCCGTCCGTCCAAGTTAGTTGCATAGGGGAATCGTTCTTTTCTGTTGAATCAAAATTTAAAGTAATTAAAGATGAAGGCGGACACCCCTCTGGGTGATAGTCAGGATTCCACATTTTAGTAAAAACACTTCCAACACTACATTCAGCATCTTTAGGATACCTTAATCCCAATGTTCTAAAAGGAATGTCAATTAGATGACAGCCTACATCTCCAAGCGCTCCAGTTCCATACTCCCACCATCCCCTCCAATTGAAGGGATGTAGACTTGGAATATAAGGTTTTTCTCTTGCAGGCCCTAGCCATAAATTCCAGTCTAAAGATTCTGGTTTAAGACTGGCATTGGGACTAGGCATTTCAACTCCTTGAGGCCACACAGGTCTATTAGTCCAAACTTTAACTTCAGAAATTTTGCCAACTCTTCCAGAGTCTATCCACGTTTGGACCATTTTCAGCAAAGGGTTAGACCCTCCTTGATTACCCATTTGTGTAACTACTTTTTGTTTTCTAGCAAGTTTAGTAAGAAGTCTTGCCTCTCTAATATTGTGAGTAATCGGTTTTTGAACATAAACATGCTTATCTCTTTCCATTGCATAAACAGCAGCAGGGCCGTGAACATGATCAGGTGTTGAAATCGTTACAGCGTCTATGTCCTTTTCATTATCTAGCATTATTCTAAAATCAGTATATAGTTTTGCTTTTGGAAATCTTTTGACAGAATCTGAGGCGCTGCCAGAAAAATCAACATCACATAGAGAAACTACTCTTTCTCTCCCATTTACTGAAGAATTATAAATATCACTAATTCCTTTTCCTCCAGATCCAATCGCCGCTAAGTTTAATTGATCACTGGGAGGGGTGTATCCTGGCCCACCTAAAACGTTTCTGGGAACAATAAAAACCCCAGCTCCAAAGACCGATGATTTTTTTATAAAAGTTCTTCTAGATTTTTTTGAATTCATAATTCACTTCTTTTGATTAGTTCTCTTAATTAAATGTAATATAATATTAGTAATTAACATAACCTCTAAGGAGAATTGTTAAAAAGGTTAATCTTTTTGCATTATAACTCGCGTAGGCGTATCATCTCCCTTAATAATAGAAAGAATTCCCATAGCTATAGCTTTAATGGTTTCTGAAACAGTAAAAAGATCAAGCGTATTGATTTCATCAGAAACCTTATGATAGTCAAGGTCTTTGTCCATTGGGCTTGTTGAAAAAGTGTGTGCTGGCACCCCAAGCCTCGCTAAAGAGGCATTATCAGATCTAAAAAACAAACGAAAATCTTTATAAGGATCCGGATAAAGACTGTAGTTAGAGTTGATGAGATTTTTTTGAACAATTTTTCCGAAATCTGAACGATCAAAACCTGTTAGCCATGCTGTTTTTGGACCAAAGGGGGATTCTTTACCAATCATTTCTACATTAATTCCAGCAATAATATTTTTTGAATTGATTTGTTTTCCGAAATAACTAGACCCGAGTAACCCAGCTTCTTCAGCTGTAAAAGCTACAAACAAAATGCTTCTTTCATTGACATCAAGAGCCTTGTAATGTTCCGCTAAAGCAAGAACAGCGCTCACTCCAGAAGCATTATCATTAGCCCCGTTAAAAACAAGGTCACCATTAAAGTCGTCTTTGCTTGAACTTATCCCAAGATGATCATAATGGGCAGAAATAACAACATATTCATCTGCTTTGCTTTTCCCCTTTAAAACACCAATTAGATTGCTAAGATGTATTTCTTTGTGTTTAAATTCTTGTCGATATGATTTTAGAGGTTTAAATTTACTTAGCCCAATCCGAATAAATTCAGATTCAATATATTGAGCAGCTTTTTCAATCCCTGTTGTTCCTATTCTTCTGCCCTCCATTAAGTCATCAGAAAGAGTAGCCAGGTGTTTTTCCACCAACTTTTCTGTTATTATTTGACAGTGAATTTGGGATAATGATAGCAGCATCAGGATTATTATAAAGTTTTTCATTTTTTTGAGTATATGGAGGATTCTTTTTTGTTAATCTTAGATATTTTAATAGAGGAGCCGCTACTATCAATAAAAACATAAGCATCAAACAACATAATACTTCCAGTAGACACGGTTATTTTGGATCGATCATACGGCCTAGAAGTTAAAGTTAATAAAGTAGAATCAGAGCAAGTAATGATCATTTTTTCCACATCAACTCGAAAAGATTTTTTATCGTTTCCCCAAAATCCTTCTATTTCCGAAATAGAAGAAATTTTTCTGTAATCCTCGCTGCAAGAGAAAAAGGTAAACAAAAAAAACACCAAGAAGACTGTTTTTGTCAAACTAGGAAGACTTACTTTTAATTGCTTTAAAAATGCCAGCACATGCATTATAATCTTCCATCCTTTCGTGTTTATAGAGTAATTCATATAGCTCATTAATTGTTGCTCCCTTATCTAGTTTTGAAATAGCTTTTTGATAGTGTTTCTCTGTGATATTCATAATTTAGGATATAATAAACAAAAGTATTTAAGCAAATAATATACCAAAAAATTAAGAACCGGTCAAGTTGTTAAAAAATAATTTTAAAAACTTAAACAAACTCAACTACAGCCATATTGTTAATGGGTTTAATAAACAAAACTTTAATCCTGTTAAAGTTTTAAATACCATAACTTTAAGTAAACTAACGCTATTAAAAATGAAAAACATTCTTTTAAACATCTGTATAGTATTTTTTTTGCTAATATTTAACTCGTGCAATTTAAACAATCAAGAGTCTCTTGATAAAAGTGATTACGAAAACGCAGCAAAACACTTTAGTGAAAATCTAAGACAACACGTAAACTCTGTTGTAAGTTATCAAAAATGGGACAATGAAGATTTTCTTTTGTATAAAATAAAAGAAAAAACAGGATTTAATAGTTACAGGATTAACTTGCTAAACGGGGAAGTTTCGAAATCAGAAAGCGAAAACGAGACTAACCAATATTCGTCAAGAAACAGAAAAGAGTTTCTTTCTCCAAACGGAAAGCTGGCCGCATATATAAAAAGTTATAATTTATGGATTAGAAATACAGAGACAAATGTAAAAACTCAATTAACTTTTGACGGGCAAAAAAACCATGGATATGCCACTAACAACGCAGGCTGGACAAAATCAGATGGGCCAGTACTTAAATGGAGTCCAAAATCTGACAAGATCGCTACCTTTAAACAAGACGCGAGAGGCGTTGGCGAAATGTACTTAACAACAACTAATGTTGGGCACCCAAAACTTCAAGCCTGGAAATATGCTTTGCCAGGAGATGATAAAATATTTGAAATAGAGCGATTAATTATAGACCTAAAGTCGAACAACAAAATCATTAAGTTTAAAATGAAAAACGATTTTCAACGCTCCACAACTACGGACCATATTGCAGGCAGAGGAGGGGAGTTGTTAGATGCCCAATGGAGTAAAGATGGGTCAAAGTTGGCTTTTGTTTCTTCTTCAAGAGATCATAAAGAGGCGCATTTACAAATGGCGGATGCAAAAACAGGTAAGATTTCATCAATTCACAAAGAGAGTGTAGAAACGTATTTTGAATCTGGATTGAGAAGTGAGAACTGGAAGGTTCTTTTTGATTCAAATGAATTTATTTGGTACTCTGAAAAAGAGAATTGGGGCCATTTATATCTTTATGATTTAATAACTAAGAAATTAAAAAATAAAATCACAAAGGGAAATTGGTTAGTTAGAAGCTTAAGGCACATTGACCTTGATTCAAGAGAGCTGTTTTTTACTGCTGGGGGAAAAGAGCAAGGCAATCCATATCATGTATACCTTTACAAAGTTAATTTTGACGGAACTGACTTAGTTTGTTTAACTCCCGAGAAGGGAACACACACAATTAACCCTTCGCCTGATTGGAACTATTTTGTAACAACCTATTCAACAACAACTAATCCTCCCGTTTCTATATTAAAAAGCAGAAATGGAGAAAAAATATCAGAACTTTCATCTGGAGATATATCAGATTTAATAACAAATGGGTGGCAAAAGCCAATAGAGTTTTCAGTAAAAGCAAGAGACAATAAAACAGATTTGTTTGGGATAATATACATTCCAAGCTATTATAATGAAAGAGATAAATATCCTGTATTAAATTATATCTATCCAGGGCCTCAATCAGGAAGTGTTGGAGACTATTCTTTTAATGTTGCAAGACGAGATCATCAGGCCTTAGCAGAGCTTGGGTTTGTTGTAGTTAGCGTTGATGCCATGGGAACTCCTGGAAGATCTAAATCTTTTCATGATGCTTATTATGGAAACATGGGCGATAACGGATTGCCAGATAACATCACAGCGATTAAGCAGCTGTCAGAAGAATATAAGGCGATGGATATTTCTAGGGTTGGAATTTGGGGTCATTCTGGAGGGGGATTTGCATCAACTGCAGCTTTGTTGCGTTATCCAGATTTTTACGACGTAGCTGTTTCTAGTTCAGGAAACCATGACAATAGAAATTATGAGGCAGATTGGGGCGAGAAGTGGCACGGATTGTTAACAACGTTGGACTTAGAAGTTCAAGACGGTAAAACAGAATATGACGTAAGCAAGACTAATTATGATATTCAAGCAAATCAACTATTAGTAGAAAACTTAAAAGGAAAGCTGTTAATTACTCACGGGATGCTAGACGACAATGTTCCTCCCTCAAACACAATGATCGTAGTAGACGCCTTGATTAAAGCCAACAAAGACTTTGATCTAATATTATTTCCAAATAAAAGACACGGATATGGAGATATGGCTAACTACATGACAAGAAGAAAATGGGATTATTTTGTAAAACATTTAAAAGGGCTAGAACCCCCAAAAAACTTTACATTTGACAAAGAATAAACATGAAAACAAAAAAAGAAATAGTCAAGGACTGGATAACAAGATATACAGGAGTACAGATAGATTCTTTTGGAGCCTTTATATTATTGACAAATTTTCAAAAATACGTTGAAGAGTTTGCCTTGCTTAATAACGTTGAAGTAGATGGCCCAGACAAAAACATGTCTTCCTCTACCCACGACAACATAACCATAATAAACTTTGGAATGGGCAGCCCTAATGCGGCGACAGTTATGGACTTGCTTATCGCAATAAAACCTAAAGCAGTCTTGTTTTTGGGAAAATGTGGAGGTCTAAAAAAGAGAATTGCTCTTGGAGATTTTGTTTTGCCAATTGGAGCCATTAGGGGGGAAGGAACTTCTAATGATTATTTTCCAATAGAAGTCCCTGCGATGCCTTCTTTTTCACTTCAAAGAGCGATTTCTTCTGCATTAAAATATCAAAAAATTGATTATTGGACCGGAACGGTGTTTACAACCAATAGAAGAGTTTGGGAGTTTGACACAAAATTTAAAAACTATTTAAAATTAGTTAGAGCTTACTCGATTGACATGGAAACCGCAACACTTTTTACAGTAGGGTTTCATAACAGAATTCCTATTGGAGCTTTGTTGCTGGTTACAGATCAGCCAATGATTCCTGAAGGAGTCAAGACGGGGCTAAAAGATGACATAAATTCTGCGTTATTTGATAAAAAACATTTGTTAATTGGTATAGAATCCTTGAAACAGATAATCAACAATGAAGACACGGTTAGGCATTTAAAGTTTTGATTTTTAAATAAAAGCGCTAGAAGCATTAGAGAGTCAATCTAGTTCTTAAGTTTTTCACGAATGCGAGCTGTAAAAAACTTTGAAATCAAATCAAGGTGAATGCTGCGTCTACTGTTCTTTTGGATCAGTTACTTGTCGACCAATTCAAGATAAAAAAATGCTGTTAAAAATAAAATAATTTGCTAAACCTAATCACTCTATGCGTTAGTATATTTAGATTATGAATTATTGTTTAAGTTTTTATTCTTTTACTAAGCCATGATTTTTATGGACAATCAAGAAAGGAAATAAGGCAACAAAAAACAATATTAAAAAAACAAAAAACAATACAAAAATTAAACAATCAATTAGCAGAATGGTTGATAATTGAAGACAATACAGGCTATTTTACAGATGATAAAAGATCTTATACGGAGATGTCATCACAAGTATCAAGCTCTGATAAGGCAAGTAGCTTTATTAACAAGGATATGAACAGTTTCACCAAAAGAAGGTCTTTTAAAAATCTTAATGATTTGGAATCCAAATTTGGAAGTTATTTTTTAGAAAAAAAAATCATTCAAGCCGACCTTTTTCAAACGGATTTAAAAAACTTAGTAATTGAGATTATAGCAACTTGCAATAATGGCAATACTACAAAGTCAAAGCTATTTCTATACAGAAAAGAAGTGGAAGCAATTAGAAAAATTAATGATATTGACGATTTAGTAGCAGGAGAGTATAAAACCCCTTTTTTAGCAGAGCAAAAAATATCAAGCTCAATTAAGGCTCTGTGTTTTTAAAACTTAATGGTTGGCTGTTAAAAAAGCAAAGTTAATGCTACTTACTATAGATTCAGCCTCAATAAAAGAACTAGAAAGAGCTGTTTTCCACAAATTTATTTTTCAAAAATCTTTTAATAACAATACATTAACTATACATTAAAATTCTTTTTATAAAGCGCACTTTGAATGCCCTTGCTTAAACCCCCTCTTTTATTCAGCCTTTTATTCTTGCCTCTAACCCTATGTATAGTTTATTTATTTTTTTAATATTTTTTATTTATTGTAAAATGCAATTAAATAATTTTACAATTTAATAAATGAAAAAAATATTTTTATTACTAGTGTTTATTTCTATAACCTCTTGCTCTAAAGACCCCGTTATATACACATTATTTACGTCCTCTAACCCAATAAACGGCGGATTAGTAAGCCCATCTATGGCAGAGTATGGCAATGGAGAATCAGCTGAAATTACAGCAACCGCTTCATCAGAATTTGTGTTTCAAAGCTGGACGGGTGCTTCAGGAATTGATTTTAATACTAGTGTTGTAATGGATAAGGATAAATTAGTTACCGCTAATTTTATTAAAAAAAAGTATACACTTAGCACTGAAGTTGAGGGAGAAGGGTCAATAAAAGAGACGGTAATCAAATCGGGAGCAATAACAGACTATAACAGCGGAACAGTAATTGAACTTGAAGCTATTCCTTCAGATGGCTGGAAATTTAACGAATGGAAAGGAGATATTTCAGGGAATAAAAACCCATATATAATTACTTTAAATTCAAATAAACTTGTTAAATCAATATTTAAAAAAGAAGACACGGGTGGAGGCGGAGGAAGTGGAACTGTTTCTAATAGTCCAATTGATTTTGAAGTTGGGGGTTATGGCGCTGATTGGACATGGAAGGTGTTTGAAAACGACTCAGATCCATCCTTAGAAATTGTGGCAAACCCTAATTCTTCTGGAATAAACACTTCTTCTAAAGTGGCAAAATTTACTGCTTTAAAAAATGGAGCACCGTATGCAGGATGTGAATCTCAACACGGGTCTGATATTGGTTCTTTTAAATTTGACGCAAACAACAGCATCGTTAAAATAATGGTTTATAAGACCGTGATTAGTGATGTAGGCTTAAAATTTTCTGAAGTAAATGGAGAGGCGCAGCCAGAAGTAAAAGTCGCTAACACAAAAATTAATGAATGGGAAGAATTAGCTTTTGATTTATCAGGGAGTATTGGCAAAGGAATTACAGGTATAATTGATCAAATAATTATTTTTCCTGATTTTAATGCTAGAACAATAGACAATGTGATTTACTTTGACAACATCACTTTTGGAAGTAATTGATTTCAAGCGTTTCATTTCTACAGCTATTTTAAAATCTCTTAGCATGAATTCGTAAAATGGCTATATTGATAGGCGGCTATATATAGAGTAATGAAAAACACATATCGCACTATTAATATAAAAGCAGAATTTTTATTTAAAGAAAAACAAAGTAAATTTTTTGGATATGCATTTCCTGTTTCAGAACACGAAGACATAAAAAAACAGATAGAGAAACTCAAGAAAAAACACCACTCAGCTAGGCACTTTTGTTATGCTTATCAAATTGGAGTAACAAACACAGTGTATCGGTTAAATGATGATGGAGAACCTCGAAATAGCGCAGGAATTCCAATATATGGCCAAATACAATCATTTGAGATTACAAATATTCTCATTGTTGTAGTTCGCTATTTTGGAGGAATTAAATTAGGAATCGGGGGATTGGCTTTTGCATATAAAGAATGTGCAAAACAGACTCTGGAAGCAAGCGAAATTATTACTAAAGAAATTATCATTCCAGTCCAAATAAAATTCGACTATCCTAGCATGAACAAAGTAATGCCTATCATAAAAAAATACAATATAGAAATAGTAAGCCAAGAAATGCAGACAGATTGTGTTTTTAACATACTAACTACAAAGAAAAATAATGCAGAAGTATGCGGTAAATTCAAACGATATTCCGGAATAATATTACAAAAGTTATAAAGCGCTATAAATTTATTTTTTTTCTCCTTTTTTAGGCATAGGACCCCTCAAGTGAATGACCAGTCCGTTTAAAAAATTACGTAAAATTTGATCTCCGCATTCCATATATTTATCGTGCTCTTCGTTTCTAAATAATGCTCCTAATTCCCCTTTGCTAACCTTAAAATCTACTAAAGCACAAATTTCTACAATATCCGTATCGCGAAGTTTGTGAGCTACACGTAGTTTTTTCAAAATAACATTGTTTGTTAATTTCATTCTACAAATGTAAGAGAACTTATTGCAATAGAAGCCTTTAAAAGAACAGGGTCATTTACCAAGCTACAAAAAGCTATGGGGCACTCAATTTAAACGTGAGTTTAACCTACTTACGAGGGTTTGAAGTTGCTGAATTGACTGTAGAAGAGATGTCTATGGTTTAGGGTTGTTTTTATCAATAAATATATTAATCCACAGCAATCTTGATAAGTAATAGTTTATTGGCGAAAAAATCAAAACACTAAAACCTATTATGGCAATTAGAATTGAAACGTCTTCTTTACCTAGAATGCCTATAAATAGAATTAAAAGAAAACATCCTAAGCCAATAGCTAAAGCATAACTAACATACATCGCTCCGTAAAAAAAGCCTGGTTCTAATTCGTATTTCAATTTACAAGAAGAACAATTTTTATGATGATTTCCTTTGTGAAATAAAATATTTAAGTATGGATTTCTATTAATAAAAAAATCACCATTTCCACATTTAGGACATTTGTTTTTTAAAAGACTATTTAATTTATTCACCCATCGAATTTAAGTATTCCTGAATTAAAAAAAATCTTATTAGGCAATTAACTATTAATAGCTTTATCTAAACCTTATTAATTTACATACTTTATAGAAAACTATGTTGTTGTATAGTACAGCTTTAATGCTTTTTATCTAATCTTCTTGGTTGTTGTGAGAACCATCACAAAATCCATCAGGATTTTGAGTATTTCCACATCCACATTTAGGTTTATTTGACATAAGTATGATTTTAATGTAAATATAATATTAAGACACTTTAGAATGAAACTAGATTAAAAAAATTTGACACTCTATTTTAGCCTACTTACGTGGTTTGGAAGTTGCTGAATTGACAGCTATGGATATGCCATTAATATAAAAGATCTCCATAGGAGGGTGGTATTTTAATTGTTTAAGTGTGAGCCATCACAATATCCATTTGGGTCTAGTGTATTTCCGCATCCACACTTTGGACGGTCTTGTTTTTTGTAAATCATATTTATTATATTTTATTTAATATTATTTCTAGATTAATTTCATCATTTATCAAGTTATCACCTAAATTTTCAAAAAAGCTGCCTGAAGCAAATCGAATGTCATATTTTGACCTATTAAAAGTTAATTTACTTTCAATTCTGTCGTTAAAAACTAACAAAACAAAATTAACAGGATGGGTAATGCTTTTAATTGTTAAATCCCCTGTTAGTTCATATGAATTATTCTTTTTAGAAGTTACTTTTTTTATGACTAAAGTTGCTTCTTGATGTTTTTCAACAGAGAAAAAATCATCTGATTTTAAATGACCCTCAATTTTTTGTTTCCATTCACCTGATAAATCATCATTTTTTAAACTACTCATATCAACTTTAAATTCACCTGAAACATCGTATTTGTTTTTAATTTTTATATCTGCTTTTTTAAATTTTAGAGTCCCGGTATGAGATTGATTTGTGATTTTTGTGCCTTTCCATTGTATTTCGCTTGACTCTAAATTAAATTCAGACTGTGCAAAGGAAAGTGATGATAGAGTAAGTAGAAGTAGTGATAATAAAGTTTTTGTTTTCATATTTATTTTTTTGTTCAAGCAATATTACTACGTTTGGTTATATAAAGTAACTTGTTACCTTTAAGTAACTTTAATTTTCTAGAAACTTACAGGTTACTAAAACAGTATTATGAAAGTAACTAATGATATATGTCCGGTTGTATCCTTTACAGAAATGCTAGGAGGCAGGTGGAAATTGATTATAATTAATACCTTAATAAACAGGGGGGTTGTAAGGTTCGGTCAACTTGCATCATCTATTCCAAATATTTCTAGAAAGGTTTTAACGGATCAATTAAAAAGTTTAGAGGGTGATAATCTTATTTCAAGAAAACAATATCAACAAATACCTCCAAAAGTTGAGTATTCTTTAACTACAAAAGCAGATGGCTTATGTTCAGTTTTTAAAACAATTGAAGATTGGATAAAGAAATCTTAATATAAGAATTATATAAACCTTATTAACCTACTTACGAGGATTAGAAGTAGCTGAATTGACAGTAGAAGATATTAGTTTTCAAAGCAGTAATCATCTCCAACATTTACTGAATCGTATATTGATTTAGTAACTACAGCGTCAGCTAGTATTTCTCCACCTTGCTCACCATCTTTACTATATTTTGAACTACTAAGGTTTACTGCCAGAAAGTATTCTCCATCATTTGAATACTTTGCATAAATCTCACCACAATCTTTTACTAACCCATCACATCCAAACACAAAAATAATTGCCAATAAAAGAAGAAATTTCCTCATAATATAAATATAGTCATTATCTAAACCTAACTACAACTGCAACATTTAATAGTATGTGGTTTTTATAAAGTACTGGACGATTATAACTTTGTATTACAGCAGTTCTTGGATTGGGTGTTTTTAAAAACATTATATTTAGTTTGTGAATAAGAAAAAAGCAATTATAATATTTGTAATAATTTTATTTTTATACTTGTGGGCTGAACTTGGCGTTGGAATTTTTTTTCAAGATAGTTGGGGAGGTTCTTGATTGTTACTATGAAAAAATTATTTGAAATACTTGCTCCTTTAATTGACTATTAACCCTTAATAGCTTGATCCAATTCTTTATCTGAATATTTACTCAAGGAATCTATTATTTCTATTTGAAAGTTTGTAGGCATCTCATCAGTAACATCTTCAACCTGTTTTAATCTTGGAATAACATATTGAACACTAATCTGAATTAACTTTAATCGTTCAGAAACTGTTAATGTTTTTACATCAATACTATCCATTGCTTCATTTAGAATGGTGGCTAATCTTTCTTTAATTTCATTACTTAATTTATTAGGAGTTCCTTTAGTTCTTCCTCCATACTTTTTACCTGTTGTATTCATACTATTTTAAACTACTTTACGTAAACATCTGCCCGCTAGGGCACTTTATCTAATTAAACTACGACACACCTCATTTAAAAAAGATACTATTCTTTTTATATGAAGAACCCTCCATCAACATCAAGGCAGAAAACCTATTCAATCGGTGTCTATTAATACTGACACAGGAAAAACTGCTACACTTACCCACTTGTGTACTCTATGCGAGTTTACAACGTTGAACCTTATTGGGAATCTAAAAGGTTCTTTGTAGAAAATATCTTGGTTCTCTAACGTCTTAATGGATTCTATGTGCCAAGTTTAGATCCATTTAATTATATAACGTAGTTAAGGGTTTATTTTGTGTTTTGAAACAATATTTATTAACGAAACAAGAAAGTTATTGACGAAATAATTGCAGTTGCCACATAGTTGCCAAGTTTTTATACCTTTAAGTAAGTTGTTGCTAAACATCTAAAAACAAAAAACCCCTCAATTAAGAAGGGTTTTAAGGGTGGTCCCACCAGGACTCGAACCTGGGACCAATTGATTATGAGTCAACTACTCTAACCAACTGAGCTATAGGACCTTTTGTTCGTTAAAATAACGAACGTCAAACTTAAGAATTATTAACTCTATTTTAAAGTATAATTTGGATTAATTATAAGATTATATAATGGTCAATAATTCTATTTTAAAACTACTAATTTGATTAGTAAATGTGTTAATAAATGTTAATAAAGTAACTATTTAATAAATTTTATGTAAATTCAATATATAACTAAAAAAAATATTATGAATAAAATTATTGATCAAATTTTGGATTTCCCCAATATGGTGAACCAAAAACTTCCAAAGAATTGCTTTAACGAAATGATGGATAACTCTGAAGGGTCAGTTAGTGACTGGACAGGAAAAATATTCAAAGTTGGAGCATTAGTTGTACTTGTAGGAATGCTTATTTCAGTTATTACTGGAGGTATGGATGCTTTAAACGCAGCTGATGGACTAGGGAAATTGTCTGCAGGGCTTTGTACGTTGGTTTTAATTTATGCTGCTTTTCCTATTGCTCAAGTAATCAGATCTGCAGGGGATTCATTAGCTGCATCTAAAAGTGGAATGGTAGATTTCTTTTTTAAAGATGTTATCGTTGCTCACATTAAAGCTTTAGGTCACATTACAGCTTTAGTTGCTTTGTTTGGCGCTTTTTGTGCAACTATCGGATGGGTACTAGCTTCTGATGGGATGTCTATTGGCGTTGATTTAACTGATGGATTTGCTTACTCTTACGCCTTACCAGTGGATGCAATGGCAGCCTTTATGGGAATGCTTGGACTTGAATTTGTTGGAGGATTTATTGCTGACTTCTTTTCGTGGGACGTTACAGGATCTGAAGCAACAGGTTATAACCTTGATGGTGCATTAGCAGTTGGTTGGGAATATGTTCAAGTAGCAATTATTTTAGCGCAACTTTATGTAGCATTAGCTTTTTATAGCTTCTTTTATGGAATTTTAAGTTCTTTATTTAACTGGATAAAAAGTCCTTATTTGCCATTTAAATCAAGCTAAACGATTTAGTTTTATTAATCTAATAAAAAAAGCCCTGTCTAAAATTTTAGACAGGGCTTTTTTTAATCTATTTAATAAGCTTATTCTTCAGAAAGAACGGCAGCTCTTGAATAAATCCAAAAAGCACCTATTTTCCCATCCTCAATATAAACATCAGCCAAATTATATTTAGTTTTTTCTTCACCATCTAAAGTTGTTGTAACAGAAGCTCCTGAAATTACCCACTCACCAATCTGGCCATCAACTTTCATAGTATAAGAAAAGAATGTATCCCATTTAGGATTTTCAGCTTCAAACCATCCACTTAATAGTTCTATATGACTATCAGATCCATCGATAACAGACCCATCTACATCATAAATTTTGAAACCACCAAACTGTTGTGTTGAATCTGCATTCATTTCACGAATAACATCTAAGTCTTTGGCATTATGAGCACTGATATAGTTATCCCACAGCTCTAAATTAGCAGGATTCCCGTCATTAACATTAGACCTGCCATCAGCTGTAGACAAATATCCAGCAGGAGTATTAACTTCAACCTCAATGACTTCAGCTTCTGGAGTTATTGCTCCTACCATTTTTTGAACAGCAGTGTTGTTACAAGAACTTAAAAAACCTAGTGTAAGTAATAATAATAATTTTTTCATAAGAATATTTTTTAAAGGTTATGGTAAATATAGTAAATGGAATTCATTCCATTTTTTTTAAAGTATTTTACATATCTTAGAGATTAAAGGGACACACATTCTAACATTAAAAAATGAAAAGAAGAGAATTTATTTTAAACACTTCAATTATGTCAGCATCAATTATAGCACCGCTTTCTATTAGCGCGTGTAGTTCTTATGAAGGCATTCCAAAAAACATCTTTGGAGTTCAGCTATATTCATTGAGAGATGAGATGACTAAGAATCCAAAAGAAACTTTAACAAAGTTAGCATCTTATGGATACAAGTATATTGAAGGATATGAAGGGAATCTAGGTCTTTTTTGGGGGATGACAAATTTAGAATTTAAACAATTTCTGGACGATTTAGGGCTAACTATGATTTCTAGTCATTGTGGAGACGCAAACAATTTAGAAAGCTTTAAGAAGAAGTCTGCTGAAGCAGGTGAAATTGGGATGAAGTATTTGATATGCCCATGGGCGGATGGAGAGAGGACCGTAGATCAATTTTTAATAAATGCTGAAATTTTTAATAAATGTGGAGAAATATCTCAACAAAATGGAATGAAATTTGCCTATCATAATCATGATTATTCTTTTAAAAAAATTGAAGGAGAATACCTTCAAGATGTCTTAATGAACAACACAGACAAAAGTTTAGTTGATTTTGAAATGGACATATACTGGGTTGTCGCTGCAGGGGAGGATCCAATAGAATGGTTTAATAGACATCCTGACAGATTTAAATACTGTCATGTTAAAGATTATTTAAGTCTTCCTGACAATAAGTTTGAATCTTGTACGCTTGGAAAGGGGTCTATTGACTTCCCTACTATCTTAGCCCATGGCAAAACAAAAGGTCTTAAAACCCATATAGTTGAGCAGGAGCAATACAGATATACAAGCCAGCTGGAATCAGCTAAAGATAATTTCAATTACATGAAATCTCTAAAAGCATAGCTTAACTCAATCAAAAATTAGATTTAATAAACTTTATACTAGAAAGAGTAACCTGTTTCAACTCTTTTGGCAAATAATTAAATGGCCAAGGATGTTTCGCAGAAAAAGTATGATTCCCCTCCTCAAGTATTAAAAGTTTATTTAATTTATTCCAAGACATCAAATTCTCTGCCTCAAAAGGAAGGACTGATTGGTCTTTGTCTCCGTGAATGATTAAGTATGGAATTTTTAATTTTTCCACAGCAGACCTAATGTTTAATCTTTTCTCGTTCTTTCTAAAATCTTCATAAAACTGAAAAAAATGAGGCATGGATTGTTCGGTACGCTGATTTTTAACATACGTTACTCCTTTATCTTTCCAAGCTTTAAAACCTGGAGTATTTTCTTTTAAGAACCTAGCTTTAAAATCACTGACTCCTGCCCAAGTAATTACACCCTTAACTAATAAATTTTCTGAAGCTTTTATCAAAATAGACCCCCCCCCTCTACTATGTCCAATTAAAATAATAGCATTTAAATCAATGTTTTTAGAATAAGGGTTAGAGGTTTTAAAAAAATTTAAAACCCTATCTATGTCGTCTAATTCGTGAGTGTAATTATTATTTCCAAAAGCCTTTAAATCTGGAAAGTCAATAGGATTGTTTAGGGTTCCTCCATTATGTGAAAAGTTAAATTTTACAAAAACGAAATTATGTTTAGCAAATTCTTTTCCAACAAGGTCCCAGGGGCCCCAGTCTTTAAAGCCTTTGTATCCATGAGAAAAAACAACTAGAGGCTTTCTAATAGAATTATTAAGATGAAAAACATCATAAACAATGGATTTTTTGTTTTTTTCTTCAAGAATTAAATTTTTTTCAACATTCATTTTAAACCAGTTATATTTATTTTTGTTGTAATATTAAGAATACTCCTTACATTTATAATATCATAAATTTATTAAAATGAAAAAACATCTTTCTATTATCCTTTTCTTTATCACTATTAATGCTTTTGGTCAACTGGAAACAGTTGATAGTATAATTAAAGAAGCCACCGAAAACTCACAATTAGAGCATTTAGCTCATGAACTATTAGATGTAATAGGCCCTAGACTTGTAGGGACTCCACAAATGAAAACAGCTCACGATTGGGCTATTAAAAAATATGAATCTTGGGGAATTCCCTCCAGACTTCATCAGTGGGGAGAGTGGAGAGGCTGGGAAAGAATATCGACTCAAGTGGACATGATTCATCCTAGAAATAGAAGTTTAACAGGAATGCAATTAGCCTGGAGCCCTTCGACTAAAAAAAATGGAGTAACAGCAGAGTTAGAAGTTATGCCTATGGTTTCAAACAAAGCTGCGTTTGACAAATGGCTTAAAGGCGTTAAAGGAAAATTTGTAATGAAAGATATGAAGCAACCTACTGGAAGACCAGATTATAATTGGGAAGAATTTGCTACTGCTGAATCTTTTGAAAAAATGAAAGAAGAAAGAAATAACCAAACAAGTGAATGGAGAGAAAACCTTAGAAAAACAGGCTATGGTCGAGGTATTGATCAGGCTATTGAAGAGGCGGGTGCTGTTGGAATCATTTCCTCTAATTGGTCAAGAGGATTTGGAGTAAATAAAATTTTTAGCGCAAGAACTAAAAAAATTCCAACAATTGATTTAGAATTAGAAGATTATACGATGCTTTACAGAATGGTTGAGTATGGTGACAATCCTAAAATTAAAGTAATATCAAAGTCTAAGGAACATGGAGTTGTACAAACTTTTAATACGATTGCCGAGATAAAGGGAGTTGAAAAGCCAGATGAATATGTTATATTATCTGCTCATTTTGATTCGTGGGATGGAGGGACAGGTGCAACTGACAATGGAACAGGTTCGTTAGTTATGATGGAGACAATGAGAGTTTTAAAGAAAATGTATCCTAACCCTAAAAGAACAATTTTAGTAGGACATTGGGGAAGTGAAGAGCAAGGATTGAATGGGTCTAGAGCTTTTGTAGAAGATTTTCCTAAAATTGTTGAAAACACTCAAGCTGTATTTAATCAAGATAACGGAACAGGTCGTGTAGTAAGTATTAACGGTGCAGGTTTTTTACACTCATATGAATACATATCCAGATGGTTAAATTCTGTTCCTAAAGATGTAACAAAACACATTGAAACTTCATTCCCGGGAAGTCCAAGTGGGGGAGGTTCTGATAATGCTTCTTTTGTAGCTGCAGGTGTCCCAGCGTTTAATTTAAGTTCTTTAAACTGGTCTTATTGGGATTATACTTGGCATACAAATAGAGATACTTACGATAAAATTATTTTTGATGATGTAAGAAACAATGTTATTCTTACGGCTGTTTTAGCTTATATGGCTAGTGAAGATGACAGTAAAACATCAAGAGAAAGGATAATTATGCCTATCAATTCTAGATCTGGAAAGCAAGGAACTTGGCCTACTCAAAGAAGTCCACAAAGAAAAGGAGGGCTTTAAAAATCTTGAACCTGCTTTTTTAAAGTGTTGATTTGTTTTTGATGATGTTTAAAATGAAATTCAAAAAAAGCGAGAGTTAGGTTTATATTAATTCTTCCAATTAAAGGATGTCTAAACACGGCTTTATTGTTTAATTTCTTTTCTTTTAATTCTGTGATGAGTGAATCAAAAGACCGTCTAGATGTCGCCCACTTATTATTTAATTCTTTTAAATTAATTTCTTTTGGGAATAATTGAGTTGCCATAGGAGCCTTAGCCTTAAGCCCTAGTTGAAGGAATAATTTTACTAAAAACAACCTTAAATAAGTAGAGCATTTTATTTTTAAAATTGTTTCAGGAAATTTAGTTTTTGTTCGAATGTATTTTTCTGAAGATTCTTCAACTAGCCAAGTGTGATATAGAATTTCCTTAATTGACCATCCTTTTTTAGAATAATTTAACTGAGCTTGATTTAAGCTAGATAAATCATCAAAAAGAGTTAAACGGTGCCTTTCTAAGTCTTGTAAAATAGAATTATTCATTTACAAGGATTTAGAAAAGTTTAATAATACTTCAGGATATATTTTATGACCCCCTTCATATTGAGTTACAGAATAATCTATACCATATTTTTTAATTAATTCTATAAACCTGGCCTTATAGTCTTCTGGGATTAAATAGTCTTGTTTCCCCATAATTAAATGAGTGTTAATGTTAGACCATTTTTCTTTATTTTCAGATGTAAGTGTATCTTCTGGAATGCCTCCAGCCCATAGAATTAAATTGCTGACTTTCATTGGTGATGAAAAAACCCATCTACAGGCTGTCGCTCCTCCCTGTGAGAACCCTAATATGTTTAAAGAAAAATTGTCATGACCAATTTTATTAAAAATGATATTAGCTAAAGAGTTTAAATAATCGTTGTTTTCTTTAATATCAGTTATTCTCTCTTCTTTTGTCATCCAGCTAGCTCCAACCCGATTGTAAGAGCTATCAATATAAAACCTATTTAAAGCCTCAGGAGCCACAACTAAAGTTTCCCCATCATCTAAGTTTTTAAATTTTTTAATAAAGAACTCACTTAACATCGCATACCCATGTAAAACTATCCAAACTTTCTTTATTACAGGAGAAGCATCTCCTATTTGATAATATCTGGCTTTTTTTGAAACAGTAAAAGAATGTTTGCTCATAGGTCAATTTTATTTTGTAAAACTACTATAATATTTAAAAATCAATAGAAATAATTAAATTTGCTTATAAAGCATATTTTAAAAACATGATTTCAATTGAAGATATCGAGCTAGCTCAAGCTAAATGGGGTGAAAATTTAATTAAAATAGGATCCCTTAAAACGAACAGAAATGCCAGTGAAAAAGCAACTGAATCAATGCTTAATGAGCTGTATGCTTTCGATTTAGGAAAAGTTTTATTCAAACCAACAAAAGCGGCAGAAATTCAATTTAGATTAAATCTTGAAGCTGCTAAATCTTATTTTATCGGAGGAGATAATAGCTTTAAGGAAGACATTGGATTTGCTTTGCAGCCTTGGGTTCAAGTAAAGTTTAAGAATTCCTCTGTTATTTTAAATAATGAGAATGCCCTTGCAATGGGGAATTACTTTTTTACGGACCCTAACGGGCTTCAGGTAAAGGTAGAATATACTTTTTCATATATCCGACAATTGAAAGGCCCCCTTAAAATTAACCTGCACCACTCATCTTTCCCATATAATAATAAAACTTAATTATCTATTAGAATTAAGTTCTGAGCCATTAGCTTACGTAAAAATTTTCAGTAATAAACTAGACTAATCCTTAGTTTTTCGAATTGTTTGATACCACTGTTCTAGTTTGCCGTCTTTAAAGTAATACCACTCGTTATAAACTTTTTTAACCACTCCATCCTGAGAGTTATCAGCCTTTGCGGTAAACCCAGCATTCACCCATTCGCCGTAATTATCAGAAGCTAATCTCAGAGAAATAGCATATTCAGAAGTCCAACTAAAAGTGATTCCTAATGCTTGTTCGGCCGCGGCTTCATCTTTAATCAAAGCAATAAATTCTTCTGCGCCATTAGCGATTCTTCCATCATGAAATTCAAAAGAAGCGTCTGAGAACACCATATCCTCTAAAGAAGCATAATCTTGATTAGCCCAGGCTAAATAAAATCCTTAAATAAATCTACTGTTTTATCGGAACCTATTTGAAATTTATCGGAAGATAAATTAACAAAGCCACTGCTAGGTTCAGAGTTTGTTGTGCAAGCGCTAATAATAAGAATTAAACACCCTAAGAAATAATTTTTCATGTATAGATATTTAAATTTTTATAAAGATTTTACGTTTATACATTTCTTTTATTATTATATAAATAAACAATGTATAAAAAAGAGCCCAAGAAAATGAAAATAACTGAGGATCAATTCCCGTCCATATTCCAAAATCCATCCAACTTTGCTGAATTCCTTTTCCACCTATAATGGGTAAATGAAAAAGCCTCCCCAGCATTGAATGAAGCACGTAGGCAAAGATGGCGTTGGAACCAAATACAATTCCAAAATGAAAAGGCTTTGTTTTCTTTTTTAAATCTATTATCCAAATACAACAAGCTAAGAATAGCATCGCAAGGCCAGAGCTAAATAAAACATATGAGCTTGTCCATATGTGCTTGTTCATAGAAAAACTAAAGTCCCATAACATTCCTAAACAAATTGTGCTAAATCCAGCTACAAAAATTAATATGATTTTATCTTTCAAATCTTTTGATTTATTCAAAATTACATGACCACAGAACATCCCCGTTATTCCGGTAGCTATTGCAGGAATAGTGCTAAAGAAACCTTCAGGATCCCATGTTTTTTGATACATTCTTCCAGGAGTTATAAACTGGTCTAACCATGCAGCAAAATTATTTCCAGGGTCTAGTGTGCCAGCCAATGAATCTCCAAAAGGAACTTTAGTCATAAAAAACCAATAGAGAATAAGTAAAATAACCCCAATCCAAATCTGAACTAAAAATGAGGAATTAAGATAAATTACGGAACAAAAGAGATAGACTAATGCGATTCTTTGAAGCACTCCGGCTACTCTAAGATTTTCGAAATCAAAATTTGGAAATAAAGCTAAAAACAACCCTATTGAAAAAATAATTATGGTTCTTTTTATAATTTTAAAATAAATAGAAGATTTGGAGTTTTTAGCCTTTGAAAGCGCAAGAACAATTGAGACGCCTACAATAAATAAGAAAAAAGGAAAAACAAGATCAGTTGGGGTTACACCATGCCAAGTAGCGTGTCTTAATGGAGGATAAACATGAGCCCAGCTACCAGGGTCATTCACCACAATCATAGAAGCTATTGTTAATCCTCTAAAAAAATCTAATGAAATTAATCTTGAATTCATCTATTCAAGTTACAAATTATTTATAATCCCAATCCTTTGATGTCTTCAGCTTCAGAAGGAAAATTGTTAACAGGCTTTATAGCTTCACAATCAATAGGAATATTTAAAATTTCAGGAGGAAGAAAATCTTCTTTTGAAATTCCAAGCTCTTCATTTTCATAACATTTTTTCATAAACATTCCCCATATAGGAAGAGCCATAGTCGCTCCTTGTCCGTAAGCAATTGTTTCAAAGTGAGTAGCTCTGTCTTCAGCACCAACCCAAACTCCCGTTACTAAGTTAGGAACCATTCCCATGAACCATCCGTCACTTTGATTTTGTGTTGTTCCTGTTTTTCCTGCAATGGCATTATCAAAAGCATAAGGGTAACCCGTTACCACGTCTCTATAAACAGGGTTTCTTTCACTTTCTGGAATATTATGACGTAATCTAGCTCCAGATCCAAACTTGGTAACACCTTCTAAAAGGTTAACTGTGACATAGGCGGATTCTTCGCTAATAACATCTTTGGTTTGAGGTGAGGATTGATAAAGGAGTATTCCGTTTTTATCTTCAATTCTTGAAATCATAGTAGGTTTCACATAAATCCCTTTATTAGCAAAAGCGCCATAAGCACCCACCATTTCATACACGCTTAAATCTGGTGTTCCTAGCGCTATAGCGGGAACATTGGGAATGAAGGACTCGATTCCTAAATTACGAGCTAAATCGGCAACAGGTTTAGGCCCAACTTTATCCATTAACTGAGCGCTAATGGTGTTTTTGGAATTAGCCAATGCATTTTTTAAGGTTCTCATTCCTCCATATTTATCGCTTGAATTAGTAGGACACCAAGGCTCGGGATTGCCATATTTATTAGGCTCAATACAATAAAGGGCATCTGGAAGAGAATCACAGGGCGATAGTTTTAACTGATCAATTGCTGTGGCATATAAAAAAGGTTTAAATGTGGATCCAATTTGTCTTTTTCCTTGTTTAACATGATCGTATTGAAAATGTTTGTAATTAATTCCTCCTACCCACGCTTTTACATGGCCACTTTGAGGCTCCATAGACATCATTCCTACTTGCATAAAATGCTTGTAATAACGAATAGAATCAATAGGTTTCATTATCGTATCAATATCTCCTTTCCATGAAAAAATAGTCATGGGTACTTCAACCTGAAATGAATCAAACATTTCTTGTTCAGATTTCCCTAAAATTTTCATTTTTCTCCACCTCTCAGACCTTTGCATGGCTCTTTTGAAAATCATTTCTTCTTCTTCTTCTTCTATTTCTAAAAAAGGCGCTGTTGGGTTTAGTTTTTTTGTGTTTTGTTTAAAAAATTCTTCTTGAAGATTGGTCATGTGAAGCTTGACGGATTCTTCTGCATATTGCTGCATCTGATAATTTATAGTAGTATAAATTTTTAGACCATCTAAATAAATATTATAATTAGATCCATCACTTTTTGTGTTGTTCTTGGTCCAATTTTTCATAAAATTTTGAAGATAAGCCCTGAAATAAGTCGCTAAACCTTCTCTGTGGGATTGAGGAGTATAATTAATTTCAAGAGCAAGTTGCTTTAAAGAGTCCAGTTGTTTGTCATTAAGGTGGTTGCTTTTTCTCATTTGACTAAACACGATATTTCGCCTTGACTTAACCAGCTCAGGTCTTCGAATCGGATTGTAATAGGATGAGTTTTTTAGCATTCCAACAAGAACCGCTGATTCTTCTATGCTTAAATCATTAATTTGTTTGCCAAAGAAAATACTTGAGGCTGATTTTATTCCATCACCATTATATCCAAAGTCATAAATATTAAGATACATTGTTATGATTTCCTCTTTAGTATATTGCTTCTCTAGTCTAACGGCAAGAACCCATTCTTTTGCTTTTTGAGTGAGTGCTTCAAAAATATTTTTTGAACGAACCCCCACAAATAGTTGTCTGGCTAATTGTTGGGAAATTGTACTAGCCCCTCCTCTTTTGTTGAGATAAACAATTGCTCTAACGGTAGCTTTAAAATCAATTCCTGAGTGTCCATAAAACCTTTCGTCTTCAGTTGAAATCAAGGCATCGACTAAATGCTTTGGAAGGTCAGTAAACTCAACTGGAGTTCTATTTTCTCCAAAATGAAATTTTCCTAAAATCTTATTATCCGAAGAAATGATCTCAGTTGCTAAATTGGTATTAGGATTTTCAAGCTGCCTAAAGTCAGGCATTTCCCCTAAGGCACCAACTGAAGCAGAGTAAAAAATACCAGAAACAGATAGAATTCCTAAAATAAAAATCATCCAAAAGCCGTAATAATACAGCTTGTATTTTTTTGGAATTTCTTTGTTTTTATTTTTTTTCATTAGTATCGTCTTCAATTAATAGCCCTAAACCTACAATCCCTTCCAAATTAGCAATTGGCATAATACGATCATTAAGCCTCATTGAAGTTCTTACCTTTAATGAATAGAGACTGTCTTTTTCTAAGATAATATTTTCTTTATAAGAAAGTTTGTGCTCTACTAAAGTTAGTTTTTTATCTCCAAGCCATTGTCCGTTAGGCTTACTTAATAAAAACTCTAAAGTATCAGCTTGTATTAAAGATCGATTAGAACTTAATTCGGTTATTAAAAAAATATTAGCGTAATTATAATCGTTATTATGTCTTAAAATTAAAGACATATTTTTAGAGCTTAATCCTGCTTTAAAGTTAAACTCAACAGTTTGTGTATTTTTCCAGCCCTCAGGAAATTCGAAAAATTCTAAGAAATAAGGAGAAGAGCATGATCCAATACAGAAAATAAATAAAAGAAAAAAAAGACTATTTTTAATTTTCATAACGTGCTTAATTATGCTTTCTTCCAAACTTTCTTTTTCTTGTTTTTGAATCGGGTATTTTTGTTGTCAAAACGAGTTAAGCTATCCTGCCCTACAACATTTTCAAAACTAACATCATTAGAGTTGTCTTCGTAAGTGGCGTATTCTTCTAAGCTTTCTATTTTTTCTCCTTTAGCGTTAATTTTTAAAATTTCTTTTGCTTTCTCAACACTTAACTGGTGCCAAGTAACGCTATCATTTTTATAAACAAACCATAAAAGGCCTTTAAATATGTCAATTTTTTGACAAAAAGCAATTCCTTTTTCGGTTAAAATTTTAGAATCGGATTTAGGAAAATCTTTTAAAGCTTCTTGATAAAAATCAAGTTCATAGTTTAAACAGCATTTTAGTTTTCCACATTGACCTGCTAGTTTTTGAGGGTTTAAAGAAAGCTGCTGATATCTTGCTGCTGATGTAGTGACAGATCTAAAGTCAGTAAGCCAAGTGGAGCAACATAACTCTCGTCCGCAAGATCCAATTCCTCCAAGCCTTGAAGCCTCTTCTCTAAGGCCAATTTGTTTCATCTCAATTCGAGTGTTGAATTGTCTGGCCATATCACGAATTAACTGCCTGAAATCAACCCTGCCTGGAGCAGTATAATAAAAAGTAACCTTGCTGTCGTCTCCTTGGAATTCAACATCGGAAATTTTCATTTTTAAATTTAAAGAAATAGCCAATTGCCTAGATTTCTTTTTCACATCTTCTTCTCTTTCTCTGGCGCGCGTCCAGATATCAATATCTTTTTGAGAAGCTTTTCTTATTATTTCAAGAAACTTAGTTGACTTAGGATTAATTCTTTTCTTTTTTAATTGTAGAGCAATAAGTCCGCCCTTTAATGTGGCATAGCCAACATCATAACCTTTTTCAGCTTTTACAACAAGCAAATCACCAATAGAAATTGTTAAATCAGAAGAATTATTATAGTATTCTTTTCTTCCGTTTTTGAATCGCACTTCAATTATTTTTGAATGTTCTTTATCACCAACAGGCTCCATATTGGAAAGCCAATCAAACACAGTTAGCTTATTACATCCGTCTGTTCCACAAGTTCCGTTGTTTTTACATCCACCAGGAACTCCGCTTGAATTAGTGCTACAACTTGAACAGCCCATAGATGATTATTGTGATTTATTAGACTTTAAAGTTAGGTAATTTAAGCTGCTAACTCAAAACTATTATAAAGATGTTTTTTTAAACTTTAGAACCTCTGATCTTCCTTTTTTAAATATTTTGTTGCTATTACCTTTTCCTTTTCTTAATTTTTTCTGTTCTTCAAAAGGCAAGGAGTTGATTTTTTGACATTCAAAAGAGCAGCAGGTATCGTACTTTTTAGAGCAACTTTCACATTGAATAAACAACAGGTGGCAAGCTTCGTTGGCGCAATTTACATGCTCATCACTTTTTGATCCACACTGATGGCAATTAGACACAACATTGCCTGTTATAACTTCGCTTCTTCTTTGGTCAAACACGAAGTTTTTTCCTAAAAATTTATTTTCGATTCCCTGATCTTTAACTTGACGGGTATACTCAATAATGCCGCCTTCGAGTTGGTAAACATTATCATAACCTTTGTGTTTTAAAAAAGCACTTGCTTTTTCACAGCGAATACCTCCAGTACAATACATCACAATATTTTTAGATTTTTTATGCTTCTCAAAAGCTTTTTCAATTATAGGCAGCGATTCTCTAAAACTATCAACATCAGGTAAGACAGCCCCTTTAAAATGACCAATTTCACTTTCGTAATGATTTCTCATATCGACAAGAAGAGTCTCAGGACTTTCTATAATAGCATTAAAATCCTTAGCATTTAGATGCTCTCCAGTATTATTTAAGTCAATGTTAATCGAATCTAATCCATCAGCAACAATATTTTTTCTTAGTTTAATTTTTAATTTTAAAAACGAAAAATCATTTTGCTCTATAGCGATGTTTAATCTGGCTTCTTTTAAAAAAGAAATTTCATCAAGACTTTGTTTAAATTTTTTAAAATTTTCTGAAGGAACAGAAAGTTGTGCGTTAATTCCTTCTTTAGCAATATAAATTCTGCCTAGTACGCCTAGCTCATCCCAATTAATATATAGGTGATCTCTAAATAATTGGCAGTTTTTTATTAAGTGGTATTTGTAAAATGACAGTGTCAGGCGTTTACTTCCGGCCTCTTCTATTAAAGAGGCTCTTTGTTTGGCACTAAGTTTATTGTATAATTCCATTATTACAACTAAATATGATAAAGAATGCTAAAATAATATTTTAATAATTCTTATAAAAATCGACCTTATGACGCTATGAGATAATTTAAATAAATTGTACTTTAGCTATCAACCTAATTTAATTATTTCATGAGCGAAGATAAAGAATCAAAGCAAAAAGCACTTCAGCTAACGCTTGATAAACTGGATAAAACTTACGGCAAAGGAACAGTTATGAAAATGGGCGATTCGCCAATTCAAGAAATTGAATCTATTTCTAGCGGATCATTAACTTTAGACTACGCTTTGGGTGTAGGTGGATATCCGAAAGGAAGGGTAATAGAAATTTATGGACCTGAATCATCTGGGAAAACAACTTTAACACTTCATGCAATAGCTGAGGCTCAAAAAGCAGGTGGAATAGCAGCTTTTATCGATGCAGAGCATGCTTTTGACAGATTTTACGCTCAAAATCTTGGTATTAATATTGATGAACTAATTATTTCTCAGCCTGATAACGGTGAGCAAGCTCTTGAAATCACAGATAACTTAATTAGATCAGGTGCCATTGATATAATCGTTATTGATTCTGTAGCGGCATTGACTCCGAAAAGTGAAATTGAAGGTGAAATGGGAGATTCTAAAATGGGACTTCATGCAAGATTAATGTCTCAAGCATTAAGAAAATTAACCTCTAACATAAGTAAAACTAACTGTACAGTAATTTTTATTAATCAGCTTAGAGAGAAAATTGGAGTTATGTTTGGAAATCCTGAAACTACAACAGGTGGAAACGCATTAAAATTTTATGCTTCAGTTAGACTTGATATTAGAAGATCAACTCAAATTAAAGACACTAATGGAAATGTTTTAGGCAATAGAACTAGAGTTAAGGTCGTGAAAAATAAGGTTGCTCCCCCCTTTAAATTAAGTGAGTTTGATATTATTTATGGAAAAGGAATTTCTAAGTTGGGAGAAATCATTGATTTAGGGGTTGAGCACGGAATTATAGATAAAAGCGGATCTTGGTTTAGTTATGGTGAAACAAAACTTGGTCAAGGAAGAGATTCAGTGAAGGCGATTCTTATTGATAATCCAGAGCTGTGTGATGAGTTAGAAGTAAAAATTGTCGAAGCACTTAAATCTTAGTCATCTAAGTCATTCCAAAGCAAATCATAAACTTGTTTTTTTAAAAACTCTCTATCTTTTTCGCCTAATCCATTTGTGCTTATGTGGTTGTGAACACGAACTCTTAAAAATCCCGGCCCTCCTACAAAATGATTATAAGAAAAATGGTAAGGATATCTTTTTTCACAATCTAGAAAAGACATGGGAACTATTGGCATTTGAAAATCTGTAGAAAATCTAAACACACCATTTTTAAATGGAGCTAATTTAATTTCTGGACCAAATACAGCACCTTCTGGAAATATGCAAATTCCTAAGCCTTGATCTAATCTTCTTTTAGCATGTTTGTAGACATTTTTTCTACTTTCAATACTATCTCTATCAACCATGATTGCGACTCTTTTGTAGAAGTATCCGAAAATAGGGAGTCTGACGAGCTCTTTTTTCCCTACAAAAACAAAAGGAATTTTACTCACTCTTAGCATTAACATTACGTCAATCATACTTTTATGATTAGCCGCCAGCATATAGTTATTGCCTTTAATAAAAGGCTCCTTGTATTCTATTTTGGGAATTAAGCCCATCCCATACAAAATAAGGTTAGCCCAAATATTTCTAGCAACCCAAAAAAATTGAGGATAATAGGATTCTTTATACGATAACACAAAAAAAATTGGTAAAAGAATTAATAATCCAGACCCAGCTAAAATGTAAAACCAGACATTATATAGTCCGCACAAAATGATTTTTATAATTCTTAGCATTAATGTAAAAGTAATTAAATGAGCGATATGTTTTTTAAATCTATTACTTTTGTTAACAACAACACTTATATGTCAAGAATTTTAACAGGTGTTCAAAGTACAGGAACTCCACATTTAGGAAACATTTTAGGAGCTATTATTCCAGCAATAGAGATGTCTAATGATTCAAAAAATGAATCCTTTTTGTTTATTGCAGACATGCACTCTTTAACGCAAATAAAGAACAAAGAAATTTTAAAAAACAACACTTATGCTACGGCAGCAGCCTGGTTGTCGTTTGGGCTAGATATTAATAAAACTATTTTTTACCGTCAAAGTGATGTTCCTATAGCAACTGAACTAGCCTGGATTTTATCTTGTCATTTTCCATACCAAAGGTTAACACTAGCTCATTCATTCAAAGATAAATCAGACAGATTAGACGATGTTAATGCGGGAATTTTTACATACCCAATGCTCATGGCTGCGGATATTTTACTTTATGACGCGGAGTATGTCCCAGTAGGAAAAGATCAACAACAGCATCTTGAAATGACTCGAGATGTAGCTTCAAGATTTAACAATTCTTATGGAGAAACATTTGTATTGCCTAGCGCCAAGGTTAACGAAAGTACTCAGCTAATTACGGGAACTAACGGAGAAAAAATGAGTAAGTCCAAAGGAAATGTCATTGATATTTTTCTTTCTGAAAAACAGCTTAAAAAACAAATCATGTCTATTGCAACAGATAGTACGTCAATAGAAGATCCAAAAGATTTTAAAAACTGTAATGTGTTTAAACTGTATGAACTAATTGCGGATAAAGATTCTGTTAATTCTCTAAAAGAAAATTACAAAAAAGGAGGGTATGGATATGGTCATTCAAAAAAAGAATTACTGGGTTATATTTTAACTAAATTTTCTTCAGAAAGAGAAAAATTCAATTACTACATGTCTAATCTTAACGAAATAGATGACGCTCTAAATATTGGAGCTATTAAAGCCCGAGAAGTTGCAAAAGGAGTTTTAAATAGAGTTCGAGAAAAACTAGGATATAATTAGGTCTTAATTATTTTAGAATTTATATCAAAAAAAATGTATTTTTGAGTAATGCATTTATCTAATCATATTAGCAAGTTATTATTTCAACACGATTGTGTAACTGTTCCAGGTTTTGGGAGCTTTATAGGAAATTATAAATCTGCTGAATATGATTTTAAAGAAGAAAAATTTCACCCTCCTTTTAAACAAATATCTTTTAACGCTCAAATTAAAGACAATGACGGTCTTTTAGCTAAGCGAATTTCGTCAGAATTAAACTTGAGTTATGATGATGCTTTAAAAAAAATTCATCAGGAAGTTATTAGCTGGAGTCAAAAGCTGCAACATCAAACTGTTCTATTAAAAAGTATAGGAGAACTGTACTTGAATTCTGAAAAAAGTATTGTATTTGTACCGATAAAAACAGTCAATCATTTGAAAGATTCTTTTGGATTAACTCCAATTTACATTTCTCAACTGACTCAGAAAGTTGCAGATTCAGATAAAGTAAAGCACATTCCTGCTTATTTGAAGCCAGTTAATCAATCAAACTTTTTCAAGACAGCCGCTATATGGACCTGCTTAATTTTTGGGCTAGGATTATTATCATATTATAATATCAATAATAATTTTCTTGAACAAAAAATGGTTCAGCAACAAGAAGCTAGAAATCAGTCTAAGCAAGCGGTGCAAAAAGCAATTTTTGACTTAGGTTCTTTACCCTCTTTAACTCTTAATGTGAAAAGAGAAGTAAAACAATATTATATTATAGCTGGCGCTTTTAGAGTTTCAAATAATGCTGAAAACTTAGTTTTAAAACTTAAGAAAAAAGGCTATGATTCAAAAATACTTCCACTCAATGAAAAAGGATTAAGTCCAGTTGCTTTTTCAGGGTATTCCAATAGAACTGAAGCAGTTATTAACTTGAGGCTTGTTCAGAAAAAAGAAAATAAAGATGCGTGGCTATTTAAAACCAATTAGTCTAAAAGTATAAGATGCAATCTAAAACTTCGGAAAATTCTAAAACTGTTACCACAGATATAGTTCTACCAGGTAATGGAAATTCTATAAATAATCTTTTTGGGGGAGAGCTTTTGGCTAGAATGGACAAAGTGGCTTCAATTGCAGCTAAAAGACATGCAGAACAAATTGTAGTAACCTCTTCAATTAACAATGTTATTTTTTCTAAACCAATACCTGTTGGAAGCGTATTGACTCTAGAAGCTAAAGTATCTAGAGCTTTTAACACTTCTATGGAAGTTTTTATAGATGTCTGGATAGAATCATTGGAAAATAAAGTATTAACAAAAGTGAATGAAGCAATTTTCACATTTGTTGCAATTGATTTAAAAGGGAAGCCAGTTAAAATTCCACCTATTCACCCAGAATCTGCATTAGAAAAAAAGAGGTTCAATGGAGCATTAAGAAGAAGACAATTGAGCTTAGTCTTGGCAAATAAGCTTTCTCCAAAAGATGCAACAGAACTAAAAGCTTTATTTGAATAAATAATGATATCCTTAATTTCAAAGAATCGCTTGATAATAACTTTAAGTGTTTTTTTGTTAATTTTTTTAAGCTGTCAAACTCCAAATAAAAACACTGAAGTCAGAAATAAAGAGGTTATTGTAAAAATCCTAGGAACAATCCAAGATGGTGGAATGCCTCATTTAGGTTGTTCTAAAAAATGTTGCAAAAACTATTACAATCAAGGGTTTTCTAACAAGAGAGTAGTTAGCTTAGGAATATCTAACATAAAATATAAAAAACACTATTTAATTGAGGCTAGTCCAGATATAAACCATCAATTAAAAGCCTTGTTGCAAGATAAGAACCCTTCTAAATCTTTAAATGGAATTTTCATTACTCATGCTCATATGGGGCATTATTCTGGACTTTTAAATTTAGGAAGAGAATCTTTAAGCAGTTCGTTGGTGCCTTTATTCGTTATGCCTAAAATGCAGGAATTTATTAGCTCAAATGGCCCTTGGGATCAATTGGTTAAATTGAAGAATGTGGATCTAAAAAGCATCACTAATAATAAGCCAAAAGTTTTAGAAGATAATTTAAGTATAGTTCCTTTTTTAGTCCCACATAGAGACGAGTATTCAGAGACTGTAGGTTATAAAATAATTGGGCCTAGCAAAACAGCTCTTTTTATTCCTGATATAGATAAGTGGGAAAAGTGGGAAACTTCAATAGTTGAATTAATAAAAGAGGTAGATTATGCATTTTTAGATGGCACTTTTTATGATGCAAAAGAAATTAATAATAGGGACATATCAGAAATTCCTCACCCTTTTATTATTGAAAGTATAGCGCTTTTTAAGGATCTCAGTATATTTGACAAAAACAAAGTGTACTTTATCCACCTTAATCACACTAATCCAGTGATTAACAAGTCTTCAGGTCCTTTTAAAAATGTAATTTCTAAAGGTTTTAATGTGGCTGATATTAATATGGAATTTAGCCTTTAATTTAAATAGAGCAACTCATATCTTCTCCACAACATAAAGGCGATTTTATTTTGCCTTCACAACTAGGGCATTTTGAAACCTGAACTTTAGTTCCGTCGTCAAGAATAATATGACTGTTTTCTAAAGGAATTCCACATTTTCCACAAGAAGCGTTAACTGACATCCCGCATTTATCACACTTATAAGTTTCCATAGAGTTTTATTAAGTTAATAGACTAAAGTTAAATCTTTTTACTGCTCAACACAATATTGATCGCCAATTTTTTTGACAAATAATCCATTTCAGAAACGGTCACATCACTATATACTCTACCACCACCATCGCTATCATTTGAATTATTGTCTTCATGCATTATTAATGCGAAAAAATACTGGTCATTTTTTTCATATTTACGGTCAATTTCTCCACAATTGTCGATAGAACCATTGCAGTTAAAAAAAACAGAGAGATTAAAAATAAAGAGACTAGTTGTTTTATTTTGTTATTTTAAGACTATAAAACTAACGAAATATAATAAAAAACATTATTATTAGAATGTTTTTATATAGCCTTAAAGTCCTAAAATTTGGTTAATGTGATTTGAATCAGTATCTCCTCCAGCAAAATCATCAAATGCTTTTTTGGACACCTCAATAATATGATCTTTGATGAATTTTGAACCTTCTTTTGCCCCTTGCTCGGGGGATTTAATACAGCACTCCCACTCAAGAACAGCCCAGCCATCAAAACCATATTGACTTAGTTTCGAAAAGATACTTTTAAAATCAATCTGACCATCCCCAAGTGATCGAAATCTTCCAGGTCGATCTATCCAATCTTGATAACCTCCGTAAACGCCTGATTTTCCAGAAGGATTGAATTCTGCATCTTTTACGTGAAACATTTTTATATATTCATGGTAATAGTCAATGAACTTTAAATAATCCATTTGTTGTAAAACAAAATGACTTGGGTCATAAAGTATTTTTGCACTCGAATGATTGTTCGTCGCCTTCAAAAACCTTTCAAAAGTTACTCCGTCATGTAAATCTTCGCCAGGATGAATTTCGTAACATATATCAACGCCATTATTTTCACAATGATTAAGAATAGGCGTCCACCTATTTGCTAGCTCTTTAAAGCCTGCTTCTACTAAACCCTTTGGTCTTTGTGGCCATGGATACATTGTATGAAATAGAAGTGATCCTGAGAATGAAGCCATAACGTTAATTCCTAAATTTTTACTAGCTGACGCAGCGGATTTAATCTGCTTTACAGCCCATCCCGTCCGTCCCTTCACATTGTTTTGCAACTCTTTTGGAGCAAAGGCATCAAACATGGTGTCATATGCATAGTGAGATGCGACAAGTTGACCCTGAAGATGAGTCGCTAGTTCACAAATTTCTAATCCAGCTTCATTTACAATTCCTTTAATTTCGTCACAATATGCTTTGCTTTCTCCCGCCTTGGTTATGTCTATTAATCTGTCATCCCAAGAAGGAATCTGAATAGCCTTATAGCCTAAATTTTTGGCCCAATCACAAATACTTTTCAGATTGTTAAATGGTTTTTCATCTCCAACAAATTGTGCTAAAAAAATAGCAGGCCCTTTTATAGTTTTCATATTATTAATTATTCAATTCAACCCAAATATTTCCATTAGAGTTTGATTCTATAGTTTTTTCAATAAAATTCATTCCCCTAACGCCATCTTCTAAAGAAGGGAACTCTGCAGGGTCATAAGACTCTTTGTTAATAGCTCTTGCAACACCCTTATAAATGTTCCCCATTGAATCAAAAATACCTTCAGGATGTCCAGGAGGGAGTTTTGTTCCATCTAAAGATAATGGATCATTGTAGGGGTTACCTGACTTTAAAACTTGAACGGGATTATTATCTGACAAATGATATAAATAATTTGGATTTTCTTGTTCCCACTTTAATCCTCCCTTTGCTCCGTAAACGCTAATTCTTAAGTTGTTTTCTTCTCCAGTAGCTATTTGACTTGAACGAATAACACCTTTCGCATTATTGGAAAATCTAATCAAAATATTGGCATCTACATCCATTGGATTATCATCATATAAAGTATTTAGATCTGCCAAAACTTTATTTATTTTCATGCCTGTCACAAGCTCAACCATATTAAATGCATGAGTTCCAATGTCTCCAACACAGCAGCTAATACCAGATTTTTTAGGATCTAGCCTCCAAGTTGAAGATCTTTTTTCTTTTTCATGAATCACAGGATTAAGCCAACCTTGTAAATATTGAACATCAACTTTCTGTACGTTACCAATAATTCCTTCTGATACCATTTTAGTCATTTGCCTAACCATTGGGTAGCCAGTATAAGTATAAGTAACGGTGAAAACAGTATTTTTTTCTTTTTGAATTTTCTTTAAATCTAAAGCTTCTTGATAGGATGTCGTTAATGGTTTTTCACATATGACATTAAAATTATTTTCAAGTAATTTTTTTGCCATTGGATAATGAAGAAAATTAGGAGTCAGTATTGAAACTACTTGCATTCTTTTAGATTCATCTAATTTAGATTCTTCACTAACCATGGTTTCAAAATCTTTATAGATTCTAGAAGTATTTAATCCAATTTTTTTGGCAAAAGCAATATTTTCATTAAAGTCAGGATTGAACACGCCACCAACAATTTCATAACGATCAAACATAGCGGAAGCAACCCTGTGTAAGACTCCTATTAGCGAATCTCCACCGCCACCAACAATTCCTAATCTTATTTTATTATTCATTTATTATATATTAAAATCATACTGCTTGAGGGATTCTTTTTTCCTCTAATTTTTTTCTAACTGCAAATAAAACTCCAAAAAGTAAAACTAGCGCTAACGGAAAATAAACCATATTACCAAGTGCTGCTTTTCCAGCTACTAATTCAGCTGCTTCTTGAGCCACTCCTGAAGCTAGAGCTATTTCTTTTTCTGCATCAATCCATGAACCAATCACAGGGTTCCAAATCCCGGTTGCAAACATTCCGGCCCCTCCAACAAGAGACATTCCTAAGGCGCCTGTTTTTGGAAGATATTCAGAAACAAATCCAATCATAGTTGGCCAGAAATAACATACTCCAAAAGCAAACAAAATAGCTGCAAAATAGATCATGTTTCCTTCAGCAATACTCATTGAGTATACTGCCGCAGAAGTTAAAATGGCAGACATTAATAGAACGCCTATTGGATTTAGTTTGTGAATTATAGGTCCAGCGAAATACCTTCCTAAAGCCATAATTCCAGTAACCATAGCAAGAATCAGCATTGGATTAGTTCCTGAGTTACCTAAAATTTTCTCGATCCATTGTTGTGGGCCAAACTCAGAAATAGCTGTTAAAGTCATGCAAATAGCAATAAAAATAAACAAAGGGTTAATTAAAGACTTTATATTAACACTTGTATCAGTTTCTATATGTTGACTTTCAGGAAATTTTTCTTTAAAAAACAGATATCCGTAAATTAAAGTAGGAATAAGCATAACCGCTATTTGTAATTGCCATCCCAATCCAAAGTCAGTCATAAATTTTGAAGTTAATGCGCCAATAACTATTCCTCCAGGAAACCACACATGGAACTTGTTTAACATAGTTGTTCGGTTTTTTGTGTACATGTCAGCAATTAAAGGGTTACAGGCCGCTTCTACAGACCCGTTAGCAAACCCGATAAAAAAAGAAGAGATTAACAATGCTTCAAACCCTCCAGCATAAATGGTCATTATCATTCCAACTACATGAGAAATAAAAGCAATAATCATAAGTTTTCTAGCCCCTAATAAATTATATAAAAATCCTCCAAAAATTGTAGCAACTGGGAATCCCCAAAAGGCCATAGCATTAACGAAACCTAGTTGGGTGGAATTTATACCAAAGTCTTCGCCTAGTTGACCTAGAATACCTGCTCGAATTGCAAAAGTCATCGCAGTAACAATTAACGAAATACAGGCAGCTGTAAATAATTTATTTTTTGAAATAGAGTGATCCATAATTTAATTTTTGTTGTTGTTTGTTTAGATTATTCAAGATACTAATTTCTTTTAAAAAACAAGAAAAGCAAAGTCATTCTAGACCAACACAAGAATGAGACGTATTTAGGCTTAATTAATTGGGACTAAGATTTATGTGCGCCATCGCAAAATGGCAGAGTTTTAGACTTAGCACAGCCGCATAAGCTAAACCTTGGTCCGTGTTTGATTTCGTTACCTTCTTCATCAGTTACTTTAACTTTTCCTTGGACCACTATTGGCCCGCTTGATTTTCTGAAAATTTTAGGAATTTGATCTTTCATTTTATTTAATAAGAAGTGATGGAGTATTTTTCAAATACGTTTTATACTCTTCTAAATGCCCCCACTTTTCCTTTCCACTTTCTTCTAAAAGTCTTATGCCGCTTATGTAAACTAGTAAAACATAAGTAAAAACAGGAGAAACTAGTGTTACATATTGCCATCCGCTTAATGACGAAATGGACATTATAGATATACCAAGCCAAAGGATTATTTCTCCTAAATAGTTGGGGTGTCTAGAAAAAGACCACAGCCCAGTATTAATAAATTGGTTTTTGTTTTCTGTATTTGATCTAAATTTAGATTTTTGAGTGTCTGCAATAATCTCTAAAATAAAACCACTCAAAAAAAATAATAATCCAAAATAGAATAAAAAATTTGTTTGAATTCCATTTGGATTAGCTAAAGATGTGAGTGCACATGCTGAACATAGAGACACCCACATTCCTTGAAGAGACCAGGTCATGAAAAATCTAGTTGGGGAAGTTTTAATTTTTTTAAACCTCTTGTCTTCGCCAGCTTTTTTTATCCTTAAAAATAAAAAACTCCCTAGTCTTAAAGCCCATAAAATGATAGCAGTACTAAGGATCAAACTACCAATATCGTAGCTTAATAAGTTACTATTAGATTTATATATAATAAATGAGACAGCAAAAATATAAGTGATACTTCCAGCTAAATCAAAAAATTTTTCGGTTCGAAATAAATAAGCGGGGATAAATAAAGTCCATTGAATTGTAAACACAATTAAAACAGTTACCTGTACTAATACCAATCCAGTAGAGTAGGCTAGTAAATAAGACAAGGAAAAAGCAATTAAAGAAATAACGATGTGGATAATAGAATTTTTCATATTATATTAAAGATAAAAAAACTTGTGATCTTAGTTGTTATATTTATTATATGAAAAACAGAAAACCAATATTTAAATTCTTTTTTATAATTATTGGAATAGTATTAATTTTTTGGAGTTTGATTTCTCCTGATATTGCTTTATCAGAACTTAAAAAAAAATACACTAATGTAAATTCTAAATTTGTTAATATTCAAGGAATGAATATTCATTATAGAGACGAAGGAGAAGGACCTGTATATGTGCTTTTACACGGAACAGCTGCTTCTTTACATACTTGGGATAAATGGACTAAGGAGCTTTCCGAAAATTACCGTGTGATTCGTTTAGATCTGCCAGCATATGGTCTTACTGGACCTCACCCTCAAAAGAAATATCAATTAGATGATTATCGAGTTTTTTTAGAAGAATTTTTTAATAAACTGGAGATTAATGAATTTATGATGGCGGGTAATTCATTAGGAGGGACAATAGCCTGGTATTATAGTTCATTTCATCAAGATCAGGTTTCTCAGCTTCACTTATTAAACCCCGGCGGGTTTTCTAAAAAAGAATCGCCAATTGTTTTTAAATTAGCAAAAATACCAGGATTAAATAAAATACTAAGATATGTGACTCCCAGGAGTTTTATTAAGATGAATCTAAAAGAAGTGTATTATGATGAATCTAAGCTAACCAATGAAAAAATTGAAACGTATAGAGATTTAATTTTAAGAGAAAACAACAGGCAATCATTTATTGACAGAGCCTATATTAAAGCAATAGACCACTCTATTAGGTTAAAGTTAATTCATACTCCAACTTTAATTTTGTGGGGAAAACAAGACGCTTGGATTCCCGTAAATAACGCAAAGTTATTTGATGAGTTATTGCCAAATAGCGAAGTTGCAATAATGGATAAAACTGGACATATCCCAATGGAAGAGAGGCCGATGGAAAGCTTAGAAATAGTTAAAAAATTTATAAACAAGAATAAATGAAATAACAGAAAAAGTAAAAGCAGGGATAGAATAAGACTATCAAAAAGAAATAAGCAAAAAAACGACTAAAGCAAAAATTTAATCACTTATAAAATTTAACAAAACAATGAAACAAAAAAGCCCGAAAGGGCAAGGCTCTAATCGCAAGGTTGACAAAAAAATGGTTTCCAAAAAAACGATTGGACCTATATCAAACCTTGAGCAAAATTTGCAACCCGATTGGTGGAAGCGAATTTTCAATTCTATGTATCTTAAAACTGATGCAGATGTGGTAGAAGACAGTCAAATAACCAAAACAGAAGTAGATCTATTCCAGGAAATAATTAACATAAAAGAAGGGGATACTCTTTTGGATTTGGCATGTGGACAAGGACGACATTTAATAGAACTACAGAGCCGAAAGAATTATAATCTTTATGGCTTGGACCGTTCTCGCTATTTAATTCAAAGAGCCAAAAATATATCCAAGAAAAAAGGATTATCTATTCATTATAAAGAAGGTGATGCAAGAAAACTGCCTTATCCTACTGATACTTTTGATTTCGTAACTAATTTAGGCAATAGCTTTGGTTATTTTGAGACATTGGATGATGATACAAAAATTCTAAATGAGATATTCAGGATATTAAAACCTGGTGGACTACTGCTAATGGAAATTGCCGATGGTGATTTTTTAAGAAAAAGTTACACCCCGAGGAGTTGGGAGTGGATAGACAAAAAGCATTTTGTTTGTAGAGAAAGAACAATGGCTGCGGATAATCAGAGACTTATTTCCAGAGAGGTAATAACCCACACAGAAAAAGGTGTAATAGTAGACCAATTTTATGCAGAAAGATTATATGCAAAAGATGATTTAATTGAACTGCTCAAAAATGTAAACTTTAAAGAGGTGACTTTTCATGGAAATATTAGTTCCGAATCTCTACGCAATCAAGATTTGGGAATGATGGAAAACAGGTTCATCCTTACCGCTAAATCAGTAAAAGAATGGACGCTAAAAAAGATTAAAAAGGAGGTTAAAAATGTCGTCGTCATCATGGGCGATCCTACACTCAATGATGTAATTAAGCCAGACGCTGTTTTTGATTCTGATGACTTTGAGACTATTTCCAAACTTAAAATTGCCTTGAGCAAGTTGGACAAATATAAATTCAGTTATCTAAACAATCATAAAACCTTAGTTTCTGACTTGCAAAAATTGCAAGGAAAAACAGATTTTGTATTTAATCTATGTGATGAAGGTTTTGATAATGATGCAGTAAAAGAACTGCATGTTCCTGCTCTTTTAGAGATAGCTAGAATACCCTATTCCGGTTCTAATCCTCAGACATTGGCGTATTGTTATGATAAGTCACTCATCAGAGGAATTGCTACTGAAATAGGCGTACCTGTTGCAGATGCTTTTATGATTACTGCTGATGAAAATTTATTTGAACTCAACATTCCGTTCCCCGTCATTGCTAAGCCTAATTTTGGTGATTCCAGCTTCGGAATTACTCAAAAAAATGTGGCCAATACAATTGAAGAATTAGCAGATGCTATTCTGAGGATCAGGTCGCAATTTGGATATTCTAAACCAATATTAGTAGAAGAATTTTTGACTGGAGCCGAATTGTCTGTAGGTATTATAGGAAATATGCAAAATTACACAGTCCTCCCAATCATTGAGGAGGATTTTTCTGAATTACCGGAAGGACTGCCTAAGATTTGTGGCTATGAAGCTAAATGGTTGACAGACTCTCCGTATATGAAAACCTTAAAATCTATACCAGCTTCTATTCCTTCAAGCACTGAAGAAGAATTGACAAACCATAGCCTTAAGCTTTTTGAAAGACTGAATTGCAGGGATTATTGCCGATTCGATTGGCGGTTGAATGCGAATGGAGAGCCTAAAATTTTAGAAGTGAACCCAAATCCAGGATGGTGTTGGGATGGTCATTTAGCTAAAATGGGTGGTTTTAGGGGAATGGATTATTCTCAAATGCTTGAAGCAATTTTAAGTGCCGTAGAATCGCGATATAGCCAAACGGAATCTTAAAAATACCAGCCTGTAACAATGTATATGCGACAAAGGTTTGTTTTCTAATTTTAATAAAACCTACTTTTGCAGTTATTACAAGAATAAAACTATTTATAATTGGCTTATAAAATAAGTATTGAAAACAAATCTATTATCTTTTGTTCAGTTGAAAGTCTGGTTCAAAAAACAAAGTTTCGTTTAAATTAGTATTATATTCATTCGATGCCTAGACCAATAAAAAATGAATTTTCAAAGTATTTTCAAAATTATATCAGTTTAACTAAAGAGAATAACTATCATGAGTTATTAATTGAACATAACGATAGAATTAGCAATTATTGGGAATCTATAACTGAAGAAAAACTGAATTATTCTTACGATATGGGAAAGTGGACTGTAAAACAACTTTATCAACACGTCATAGATACAGAGAGAATATTGTCATATAGAGCTCTAAGCATATCAAGGCAAGAGGCTAAGCCCTTAATTGAATTTGATCAAGAGGATTATGCAAATAATGGAGATGCTTCATTAAGGGATTGGAAAGAAATGTTGGAAGAATGGAAAAACATAAGAAAATCAACAAACTGCCTATTTAAGTCCTTTACTGAAAAAGAAATGAAAACTGTAGGCAGAATAGGCAAAACCAACATGTCTGTTAATGCTTTAGGATTTATAACATTTGGACACTCCATTCATCATATTAAAGTGTTAAAAGAAAAGTATCTAGTAGACAAAAACTAAACCTTTTTTATATTGCATTTTTTCTAAATTATTATGAGAAACTTTTTTTATTCTTTTATATTTTTATTCTCATTAAATAGTAACGCTCAGTCTTCAACGATCAGAGTGTTAGATTCTCTTTCTTCTTCTCCAGTATCATTTGCTACTGTATATTTTTCAAATAATAAAGGGATAATTACTGATAAAGATGGTCGTTTTGAATTAATAAACGAGCAATATGACAATATCGATTCATTGTTTATTTCGTCTATGGGTTATAAAAAAAACTCTTTGAAAATAAGCAGCTTTAAAGACAGTATAGTCTATATGATTCCTGAAATCATAACATTAGAGAACGTAGTTGTTACAAATAGGAATCTAAGTTCAAATGAAATAATAGAAAAAGTAAAAGCAGGAATAGACCAAAACTATCAAAAAGAAATAAGTGAAAAAAAAATATTCTATAGATATGAGTCTAATTGGAAAATAGATAAGATCGAGCTTAACAAATTTAAATCATCTATTGATCAGGTTAATTCTTCTATTCTAGACAGCTTGTTAATTAGAGTTCCTAAAGAAAATAAAGGCGCAACAGAAACTTTATGTTATTACTATGGCAACTTAGAAGAGGGAAAGCAGAAAATTAATTTAATTAAATCTAGAGTAACTTATAAAAAAGATGATGATATTTTAAATTCAATAAATTCTAGACTAAAAGAAGCTTTACAGGAAAACCTTAAATCAAACTCATATTTTAAAATCAAGTCTGGTTTACTACCTTTTAAGTTAGATTTATCAATCAATGGACTTTGGGAAATAGACAGCACTAACCAAGAAGCATTAAAACAAGCTGAAGATTTAGAGCTTAAAAGAAAACAAAACTTTGCATCTTCTCAAAAATCAAGAATAACCAATATTTATTCTAATCTTTTTTATAATGAAGACACAAAATTAGATTTTATTTTAAAATCTAACAGATATAGTTTTGGCGATCCAGAATTAACATACTTAGGCAATCAGTTAGTTTATGTAATTTCCTGCCTCCCTAAAGGGTCAAAAAATTATAAGGGTGTTTTATATATAAATTCAGATGATTTTGCAGTTGTGAGAATTGATTTTGAAAACGTTAAACCCTTATTTAAATTCAAATTACTAGGAGTTTCTACAAACGTTTATTTGGAAGAGGGTCGAATGGTATTTTCAAAATTAAATAATGAAAAATATTCTTTGAGCTATTTTCAGGTTAGTAGTGGGAGAAAATCTGGTATTGATAGACCAATTAAGGTTATTGAAAAAAACAAATATGTAAAGGGAAGAAGAAAGCAAAATCAAATTTCTTTTAAGTTAGATTTAATTATTAATTCATTAAACAAACAAGAACTGCAAATTTTTCAGTTAAAAACTATGGACATCAAAAATTTTGAAAACATAAAAGAAAACATAAAAGTGTTGCCTGAATATTTGAATGAGTTTACCACAAACTTTTGGGAAGAGTTTTAATTAAATGCATTTTAGCAGATGATTTTATCAAACAATTATGGTTGGCAATTAAATTCCTAAAGTTTTGAGTTAGTAACTGATATTGTGAATGTTAATTGTGTAATTGAGGGGTAATAATAACGAACACTTAATCCTACTCCACAGTGACAGATTTAGCTAAATTTCTAGGCTGATCTATATTACAGCCTTTCTTGTTAGCTATATAATAAGACAATAGCTGTAGAGGAATGTTAGCCAAAATAGGCGCAATTAGTTCATCACAGTTAGGAATCTCAATTGTGTACTCTGCTAATTTTTTTACTTCAGTGTCCCCGCTAGAAACAATAGCTATGATTCGCCCTCCTCTTGCTTTTATTTCCATAATATTACTAACGACTTTATGGTAATTACTTTTGTTTGTTGCAATTATAACTACAGGCATGTATTTATCAATTAAGGCTATTGGACCATGTTTCATTTCAGCTGCAGGATATCCTTCAGCATGTATATAAGATATTTCTTTAAGTTTAAGAGCTCCTTCAAGGGCTATTGGAAAATGGTATCCTCTACCTAAATAAATGAAGTTAGAAGCCTCTAAAAAATTTTCAGAAATATCTTCTATATGTTTGCTCTTTGAAAGAACTGATTCAATAGTTTTAGGTATTGCAGCTAACTCTTTAATGATTTTTTGATATCTAATTTCTTCAATTCTACCAAGTCTTTTGCCAATATCTAAAGCCATTAATAAAAGTAAACTAATTTGGCAACTAAATGCTTTGGTTGAGGCTACTCCTATTTCAGAACCAGCATGAGTATACACACCAGTATCAGTTTCCCTAGCAATAGTTGATCCAACTACGTTACAAATTCCATATAAAAAAGCGCCTTTTTCCTTCGCCATTTTTATGGCCGCTAAAGTATCAGCAGTTTCTCCAGATTGTGAAACAGGAATTACAATATCCCCTTTATTAATCACTGGATTTCGATATCTAAATTCCGAAGCATATTCAACTTTAACAGGAATTCTAATAAGTTCCTCAAAATAGTATTCTGCTAATAAACTTGCATGCCAAGAGGTTCCACAAGAAATAAAAATTATTCTATTGGCCGACCTAAATTTATCAAAATGCATTTCAATAGATGAGATTTTAATAGGGAGAGATGGGGAAAGCAAACGCCCTCTAAAAGTGTCTTTTATAGATTTAGGTTGTTCAAAAATCTCTTTTAACATAAAATGATCATACCCTCCTTTTTCTACTTCTTCAATATCATGTTTAAGTTCTTCAATAAAAGGATCTATTATAGAATCTTTTTTTATATCTCTTAGAGTAAGGCCTTTTTTTAGATTTATGATAGCCATTTCATTATCATTCAGATAAATACACCTTTTAGTAAATTCTAAAAAGGGAGATGGGTCTGACCCAATATAATATTCTGACTCACCAACTCCAATAGCAAGTGGACTCCCTAATTTGGCAGTGATAATTTCAGTAGGATTAGTAGAGTCAAAAACTGCAATAGCATAAGCCCCGACGACTTGTTTTAGGGCAAAGTATGTGGCTTTTCCTAGCTTTATTTTTTTAGTTTTTTTAATGTCTTCTATTAAGTTGACTAACACCTCTGAGTCAGTATCAGACTTAAAAACATAACCTTTTTTTAACAAGACTGACTTTAAAGAATGATAATTTTCAATGATTCCATTATGTACAAGTGAAATTTCTCCTGAATTTGACACATGTGGATGTGAATTAATTTGGTTTGGCGCCCCATGAGTAGCCCATCTTGTATGGCCCATTCCAATAGATCCTTTTTTATCCTGGTCATTAACAAATAGACTTTCTAAATCAGCAACTTTACCTTTGCTTTTTTTTATTAAAAGAGATTTGTCATAAATCATGACCCCAGCAGAATCATAACCTCTGTATTCAAGCTTTTTTAATCCAGTTATTAAAATATCATAAACGGGTTTATTACCAATATATCCTACAATTCCACACATTTATTTTTTTCTTATAATCATTTGTATTTCATTTTTATCAAAGCCAAGTTTGTTATAAAACTCTAGATTATCTTCAGAAGAATTTAAAACAGTTTTATCACAGTTTTTAGCGGCGGCTATTTCTATTAATTTTCGAACAAGTCGCTTTCCTATTCCTTTCCCTCTAAATTTTTCATTTACAGCGACATCCTCAATTAAACCTAATTTTCTTGTTAATTTTTCGATTACATATAAAGAGGCAACTCCTGTAACAGTCTTGTTCTCAACAGAAACTAGAGTAGTTGATTTAGTATCAGATATGTGATTGTGATTTATTGCTTGGTCGTATCTGTCGCTAAAGGAGTTAATCCAAAGTTTTACAACTTGATCAATATCTTTATTTTCTAAGGGACGAATTTTCATTATTACTCACAAAAATAAAATATTTTATCTATAAAAAAGTTAATTTAAGAGATTAAAAGCAGGGTTTGATCTATAACTAATTGAAAAACAAGGTAGTATCTAGATTAATAGAGTCTAAAATTAATTTATCTCCTAGATTTTCAAAGAAATTGCCAGAACGAAACTGAACATTATATTTACTTCTATCGAAGACAAGATTAGCAATCCAAAAAGTATTTTCTTTTTGGATTGTAAACTGTACTGGGTGTAAAATATTTTTTATTGTAAGATCTCCTTCCGCTAAGTATGTGTTTGCCTTTATTTTAACTGAGCTGGAAATAGTTAGTTTGGCTTTATTATGGCTGCTTACTGAGAAAAAATCATCTGATTTTAAATGTCCCTCTAGTTTTTTTTTACTGCTTCCGACAAGATCTTCAACAGTTAATGAAGTCATGTCAACAATAAATTTTCCTGAAGATATTAGTTCTTTGTCAAAACTTAATTCTCCAGAAACAAACTTTAAAGATCCATAATGTGTTTTTGAAGTAATCTGCTCTCCTTTCCATTTCAGTGTACTTCGCTCAATATTTAAAGTTGTTTTTTGTGCAGAAAGAAAAAAAGTTCCAAAGCAGATAAAGTATAATAATTGTTTTATTATTGTCATAATTAGAGTTTTATAAGAGATTTGTTAATTAGTGAATGAAAAAAAGAATTAGCTTCCTCTTCCTGTTTTTCTAACACCCCCAGATTTGGCATTAGAATTTTTATTGTTAAAATTTTGTTTCACACCTTTTTTGCTAGCAGTTTTTTTTTCAGTTCGATTGCCAAAAAATTTACTTCCCATTTTTATAATTTTTATTAGATCAATAAATTTACTAAAATGATCCTAAATTAGAATAGTAATTGTTCAAAAAAACCACCAATCTTTTTATTACGATCTACAAAATGAATTTCGAGTATCCAGTTTTTAATTTTCCCATTTTTACCCTTAACAAGCATTTTGTCTAGATTATTGGGATGAATGTAGTTAGTCTTATCTTCTTTCTCCAATTTTTCATGAGGATATTGACCTATAAGATGACCTGCAATTTCTCCACCAAATTCCCATCCATAATTTGAGGCTAATTTCACACAATATTCATATAATTGAGCTCCTGTTATATCAATATGTTTTTCAAAATATTTTTTACCCTTATGCCAGGCCAATTCAATATCATTTTTAAGTTTTATTTTATATGGATCATTTCCCATTACATAAGTTCTTCCAAAATCAGCTTCCCATTTTTCAAAGATTGGCCCAAAATCAATAAATAAAATATCATCTTCTAGCAAAATAAGATTCTTAGGATTTTCTTTGTAGGGCATTAATGTATTCTCCCCACATCTTACAATTCTTTTATGCCAATATTTTTGAATTGCAAACATTTCAAAAGCCAGATTATAGATCTCCTTGTTAATTTCTTCTTCACTTTTGCCTGGGATTAAAATTTTATTTGATTCAATTGTGTCAAATAGCATTGCTGCTTTTTGTTCAGCATTAATTAAGTTTTTTAATATTAAGTCCATATAATAAATTTATATAATCAAATAAATATAATTAAATTGCAATGTCTACTTTTTAATCTAGAATAAGATTTTATATGAAAAAAATAATTTTCTTTGTGTTTTTGATAACAAGTTGCTCTTATGCCGAAAGGAATATATTAAACATAGGCCATAGAGGAGCGAAAGGTCATGTGGCCGAAAATACTTTAGCTTCGATTAAAAAAGCAATAGACCTTGGAGCAGATGGAATAGAAATAGATGTTTTTAAATGCTTAAGTGGAGAAATAGTAGTTTTTCATGATAAAATTTTAGATAAGTTAACTAGCGGAACCGGTCTTATTGAAGAAAAAACATTAGAAGAATTAAAAAAGCTTAGAGTCTTAGATACACAAGAGCAAATACCGACCTTATTAGAAGTAATTGAATCAATCGATGAAGGTGTTTTTCTAAATATTGAACTTAAGGGGCGTAATACTGCAGAAGGATCTTTAAAAATTGTTAACACACATATTAAAAACAATAACAGCATTTTATTTTCAAGTTTTAATTGGGATGAATTAAGAGATTTAAGAAAGTTAGATAGTCAAATAAAAATTGCTTTAATAACTGAAGAAGATCCTATTCTGGCAATTAGCCCTGCGTTAAACCTAAATGCAGTTGCTATTAACCCCTCTTATAAAAGTTTAAATAAAAAAAACATAACTGAAATTCATAAATCAGGACTTAAAATTTATACCTGGACTGTAAATACTGAAGCTCAAATAAAAAGGATGAAAGAGCTGGGTGTCGATGGAATTATAACAGATTTTCCAGAAAAAATATAATTTATTTATTCACGTCCACTTTAAACAAACTTGAAAGCAACATTATAGGTTGCCACTGCTTAGACTTAGTGCAATAAATAATATGACTAGTACTTTTAGGCTCTATTAAGACTCCGCTTAGTCCATGTTCAATTATTTGATCTTTAGAATATTTTGGATTTATAGAAGTTTTAATGTCATCAGAAAAATAATCGAGCTTAGTTACAGGGATTTTTGTAAACCCTAATTTTTTTAAACTAAAATATCTATGATGACCATCTATAATTACCATGCTTTTAGAACAGCACAAAATAGATGAAATAATGATATGATCGTTAAAAGATTTTAGAAAACTACTTATTGTAGAAGTGTTTTTTTCGATAATTTTTTCATGAGGAAAAATTAAGTTTACATCTACTAGCTCTAAACTTTTTATTATCTCAGGATTAAAATCAATGGAGTACATAATTTACGATTTAATGATATGTAAAATGAGCAACCAAAACGGCTACTATTACTAAAACAACAATATTTACGACTATTAAACCGTAAACATTGTTCGAAATTAAAAAATCATTTTTTTTCATCTTTTAAAAGTATATAAACAAAGCTAATAAAAAGAAGTTATAGACAACATTACATTTTGAAAATTTCTATTTACTTTTAGTATAAAATTATAGTTATTATGGATAAAATAATTGGCGATATAGGTAAGCTTTTATCCAACCACATTAAGACTAGTAAACAAAATAAAAACTACGTTTTAAATCAACAAAGTCCAGAGTTAATTGCTGCGACTCTTGAGTTGAAAAAATTACTTAAAAAAGGGTTTTCAAATAACAATGAAATATTAAATTTTATTAAAAATTACTTAAAAAACACAAACCACTTAAGTAACCCTAATTACATGGGGCATCAAGTAGCGGTCCCATATGATTTGTCTGGTATTCCTGAATTAATTCATGGGACTATAAACAATCCAAGTTCATTATATGAAATGGGTCCTGCTGGAGCAACTTGTGAAGGCTTTATGATAAACTGGATGTTGGATAAAGTAGGTTGGCTAAAAGAAAAGGATTATTATAATTTTAATTTTAAATTTGGTGAAGCTAGCGGCATATTAACTCATGGCGGATCCGTAGCTAACCTTACCGCATTAGCAGCAGCAAGGTCAGCTATATGCCCTAAAGCTTGGACACAAGGAAATCCAAATAACATTGTAGTAATAGGAGCGAAATCTGCTCATTACTCTATTTCTAGAGCATTATCTATATTAGGTTTAGGAAGTAATTCTTTTTTACCCGTTAAGGTTGATCAAAATGAAGTATTAATAATCAGTGATCTAGAGGATGTATTCAATAAGGCTATTAAAAAAAATTTAAGAGTTATGTGTGTAGTTGCTAATGCATGTGCAACATCAACGGGGCTGTATGATCCTATAGTTGAAATGGGTGATTTTTGTGAAAAGCATAAAATATGGTTTCATATTGATGGTGCACATGGGGCTGCTGCTTTAGTGTCAAAAAAGAACAAAAGTCTGCTTAAAGGAATAAATAAAGCAACATCTATAATTTGGGATGCTCATAAAATGATGCGAGTACCATCTTTATGCACTGCATTGTTGTTTAAAAACTTCAAGCACCAAGCCTTGGCCTTTCAGCAAAAAGGATCTTATGTTTTTCACGAAGAAGAAGTGGTTGGGATGGATTCAATGCCTTATACTATTGAATGCACGAAATCTGCTTTAGGGACAAAATTTTTTTGGAGCTTAGCTTTAAAAGGAGAACGAGCTATTGAGAAATATATTGATTACACTTTTGAATTGGCCAAAACTTTTTACGAATTACTGGAGAAGGAGGAGTTTTTCGAATTGCCATACAGACCAGAAAGCAACATATTATGCTTCAGATATTTAAAAGAATCCAAGACTAATGAATTTCAAAAAACTTTAAGATATGCGATTATTAATAGAAAAAAATTTTATATCACTTCTTGTGAAATGAATGGACTCAGGTACTTGAGAGTAGTTTTATTAAATCCAGATACTTCAAAAAAAGAATTGAAAAATCTGATTGAAGAAATAAAGAATGTTTCTAAAGAGCTTTTCGAAATTTAGACCGAATCTTTTTGAATGAAATTTCATCGAAAGCTTTTATAACCAAATCAGCTTTTTTATAATTTTGATTTTTTGAGTGTAAACTATCAAACCCAACACAAAAAATACCGGCGGCTTTGGAAGCCTCAATTCCATTTGTTGAGTCTTCTATTACTAGGCATTCTTCTTTTTTAAAACCTGAAGCTTTAGCAGCATTTATAAAAATTTCAGGATGTGGTTTAGACTCTTTTAAATCAGCTCCACTAAGTTTTGCTATAAAATACTGATCTAAATGAAATTTCTTAAAAACCCTATTAATGGTTGCCATTGAAGCAGAAGAAGCCAAAACTAACTTTAATCCATTACTGCTGTAGTCAATGATTAAGTCTAAAACACCATCAATTAGACTAAAGTTAACATCGTTTTCAAAGATATATTTAAAATGTTTTCGTTTAAGATCTACTAATTCATTTGGAGCTTGTTTTAAATTAAAATTTTTGCAAAGTGTTTGACAGATTTTTAATGTAGACTGGCCCGTAAAAGATTCATAGAGTTTTTTAGAAACTATAATATTAACGTCCCGAAACATTTTATAATAAGCTTCTTTGTGAAGCGGTTCACTATCTACAATTACCCCATCCATATCAAATAAAATAGCCTTTAGCATTTGTAATTAATATTAGCAAGTTTAATTTTAATTGTTTTTCTTAACAAAGTTTATTGTGTCATTATACCCAACAGGAATTTTAAGATAATCGTTATAAATTGCTCCATAATATTGATATGTTATCGGAAAGGTAAGGACCCCTCCATAACCACCTTGATGGAAAGTTTTTATATCATATTTAGATCCATCAAATAACCATTGTAATTTGTTTTCACTATCTAAATTACAGCAATAAGCACTGCTAAAAAAATACTTAGTTTCTAATCCAAAACCATCATTCGTAAATGCAAAAGACCCTTTTTGGTCACATTCTTTGTACAGAATTTCTTCACCTCCAGTTATGTAGCTATAAAAATGCCATTTACCTACAATTGGATCTATAGAAGACTTTTCTTCTATTAACTCATCATCATTACTGCAACCTATACAAAAAACTAATAACAACCAGAAGATAGTTTGTTTCATTTTTAAATATAAGGATTATTTCAAGCTATAGTTTTTGTACATTTAAATGTGTCAGCTAAATTTTTTTTATTAATCATTTTATTTATTTGGGGCATACCAAGCACTTATTTTAGAAGTAAATTTAGAAAAATCATCTATCAAACAGATGATTGGAAAATAAATATTAAACCATTTTTTAAAAAAGAAATTTTAGGATTATTTTTCAATATTTATCCTGAAAATAAAAACTATCTAAGAATTAGAAATTATTATAGATTTTATTTATTAATATATGTAGTGTTGTTTTTCTGCTACTATTTTTCTAAATAATAAATAACGCTATGTTTCAGTCCTTTTAGACACATTTTTCGTTATAAATGCTGTATGCATAAGTGTTGAAACTAATTTGCCTTCTGGATTATATAACGCCCCCTTTATAGTAGCTATATTTTTCCCTTGTGTGATTATTTCAGCTGTAGCGATTACTTTCCCAGAAAATAAAGGTCTGTGATGATGGCTGTGAAGATTTATAGAACTAGGGTAAATAGTTGCTTTTGATTCATAAATTAAAAGTAGACTAGTAACATCATCTAACATAGAAGTCATTTGCCCGCCTTGAACAGTACCATTAGGGTTGAGTGTTTGTATTGGAAACTCCCCTTCCAACTTTAAAAACCCTTCTGCATATTTAATAAATTTAAAATTAAATAATTTGCCAGTTCCTCCTTTATTCTTGTGAAAATCTATATATTTTTGAAAATCTGTATCCCTCATTTCTCTATTTTTAGATGAATAATTATCCTAGTAAATAAAAAAGAGTAATTGTTGCGAGTAACCCGTGAATAAAGCCAATGTTAACTTCCCTGGTTTGCTTACTTATAAAAGAAATTAAAACCGAAAGAGATATAGCAAGGTGGAAAATAAAGAATACAATTAAAAAAGGGATATGTAAAGACTCATTTTCAAAATCAAAAACTACTAAAAGAGCAAAGACAGCAATTGAAAAAGCTGCACCACCATACATTCTTGCTATTGTAATTAATGCTCCGCTTGCTTTTTTATATGATGGAAGTATTTTTGGATTAATCAACATTATCGACCCAACTAATAACTCCAATAGTCCACTTATTAAAATAAAAATTTTCATGATTTTAAACTTTGTGAATAATAAATATACTAATTCATATGGTTACTTAAAATATAATAGACGAAGAATTAGATGAAGCTATTACTGGGTCAATATTTTAAAAATTTGATGTTCTGACAAATTTCTCGCCAGTATTCTTCCAATAAATGATGCCGTTTCCATTATTTTTATTTAAGTCTCCAAATAATCCGTCAGCTAAAATATCTAAATCTCCATCTCGATCATAATCAAAAATATGCAACCATTTTATCCAACTATTTTCTCCATCATATTGAGTTTCATCAAAATAACTCCCCGTTATATCTGAATAACTCTCAAAATTAAATTTGTAAAGCTTTAAATAGTAACCATTGTAGGTGTGTTTATTATTCATAACTAGTATTTCCTTTATTCCATCCTCATCAAAATCAAAAAAATCAATATCCAGGAATTGAAGGGTATTATCTGTCTGAATATTAAATCCAATCTGCCTATCAAAAACGCCTTCTTTATTCTTAGTAAAGACCCTTTGCTTCCCAAAAATAAATCTAACCAACCATCATTGTCTATGTCAAACAGCTCAACAGTATAATAGTTACCCGAATCATTGAGATTTTTTCGGTTTTTAGTATTACTGGCCGTACAATAATCGTACAATTTTTAAAAACAAAAATCCTAATTACTTGTTTATAAAGTAGTTAGGATTTTAATTGGTGGAGAAGATGGGATTCGAACCCACGACCTCTTGACTGCCAGCCAAGCGCTCTAGCCAACTGAGCTACATCCCCTTAACAGATATATATATTATAATATTAATTATTTTTAAATTAAATGGTTACAATTATGGTTACAATAAAAACTAAACAACCCCATTTAAGTACTTTTTTCATTTTAATTTTTTATTAGTTCAAGTTCTTTAACCACTAACTCTCTAAGAACATTTAGATTTTCATCAAATGTGTTATAAAAGTTCATAATCCAAAATCTTTGCCTGATCTTCAAATTCAAGTAGTTTTTAGCTGATCTTAATTTAGTAATTGCTTTAAGTTCCGCAAGAATTTTCTTTCTGTTATCAACTTCTCCACGAATTCTTTGTCTCATCTCATTTTGGGTAGTTTCTAATATTTTGGATATTTCATAACTCTCTTCTTGTACCAATTTGGCTCTAAAAGATTGTTGTAATTCAATTTCACTTTTAACATTTTGATTTACAAAATCATAGCTATTATCCATTAAAGAAATTAATTGAATTTTAACATCATGGTTAGAGATTAAAGAAATTGATCCATCACCAATTATCGAACTGATTTCTGAAACCGGAGGATGAAACTCTCTGTAATCTAGAAAAACATTATGAAAAGCTTTCTTATGCCTTCCAAATTGTAAAACCTCAACTATGGAATCTAGGTTTAAATTATTCCAATGAGTAGATAAATAATCCATTAGTTGATTGTCTTCGTCAAGAGTTTCTCTTCTGTTATCTATATACTTTTGGATTTCATTAATATTAATATCTATTGATTCTAGAATCTCAATCTCTTTATTTTTATTATTAGATTTTTCTTGAAGGTTACTTAGCCAAAACGAAATAGAAATACCAATAATGATTACTGATGTTTCAAAAATAAACTTCTTAACTCCTTTGAACTTCTCTGACATAATACACAATATAAGAATTTAAAAAGTTCGATTTACAGCTATTATAAAAATAAATAGTTCGATTTAGTTTAACCTACTTACGAGGGTTAGAAGTAGCAGAATTAAAAGAAGAAGATATGCCTATGGTTTAGTTTTGATATCTCTTAAATTTACCATTTTCATTTTTCCAAACAACCTGTTTATCTACAAGATCACCAAATAATCCGTCGCCTACAATATCCAAATCACCATCATTATCACTGTCAAAAAGATGTATCCATTTTATCCAAGAATTTGATCCACTATGTTTGGTAACATCAAAATAAGTTGAAGTTAATTCGCTATTGTTTTCAAAAGAAAATTTATACAGATTTAATGAATATCCATTATATCGGGTTGTGTTATTCATGACTAAAATATCATTTATTCCATCATCGTTAAAATCAAAAAAATCAATATCCATAACTTCTAAATTTTGATTAGTTTGAATATTAATTCCTTTGTTTCTGTCAAATATTCCATTTTCATTCTTAATAATAATTAATGCTCCTGTTGTACCTAAAAATAAATCCAAAAAGCCATCTTCATTTATATCAAAGAGTTCAACTGTGTAATAATTATCAGAATCTGTAAAGTTTTTAAATATTTCGTTTTTTAAATTGAAACTTAAAGATCCTGCGTTTTTATAAAACACTGGGTGCACAGGAATAACAGCACTACCACCAGAATATGCAATTATATCTTGATAGCCATCTAAATCGACATCTCCTGTAGCTCCTCCGTGAAAATATCCAATATCATCAGTCAGGTAAGAATACTTTTTGTTTTGAGTATTGAAAAAAGCAAGCGAATCTCCAGGAAATGGATTTCTGTCAAAGCCACTTGAAAATAACATTATTTCATTAACACCATCATTATTAAAATCACTTAAAACTTGTTTACGCACCTGTGTCAAGCCAGATTGTAAATTGTATTCATTAGCTGTAGCATCATCAATATATAAATGTAATCCGTTCATATTGGTTGGCCAAGGAGCTTTTAAATAATATGCCCACAAATCTTTTAATCCGTCATTATTTATATCAGTATACAAGTATCCACCTAAATCAAACCAATAATAGCAACAATCTACCTTGTTTGAATTATATGATCCTTGTACAAAAGGTTTAAAACTGCCATTTTCTAGTTTTTCAAAACCTAAATAGATGCTGTTTTTCAAATCATAAAGTTTATCAAATGAAATATTAGTTTTGTGCCAAGACGTGTTTTTATTAATTTCAGAATAATTATTTAACATTCCTACAGGATATTTTAATGAAGGTTCTTCCTTGTCAATAATATCTTCAGTGTCAATAATATCTTCAGTTGATTCAGCACTAGAACAAGAAAACACAACTGGAATAAACAGTAATAGTAGAAGTAATTTTTTCATAACAAATATTTGATTTTTAGTAAGTTAAATAATAGTTCGATTTACAGCTATTATAAAATTTATTAGTTCGATTTAGTTTTTCTCACTTGCCGGAAGCCACATTATTGATTGTATTGATTGTTGTTCTAGTGAACGTTTTTCTTGTGCCTTAGGAATTATATAGTTAATACTTAGTTGGAGGTATTTTAATTTTTCAGTTGAGGTTAATTCATTTTTATTGATGGATTCTAAAATGTCGAGGAATCGTAATTTAAGGTTTTCTTTAAGTTCATCAGTATTTTCATTAACAAATTCACTTTTTGCATTATCTCTTTCATCCTTTATATTTTCACATTCAGTACAAAGGAATAAATTATAAATTTAAATAAATATAAGAAATAAACTTATTTGCTATCTTTAAAATATATATAAATTAACATGAAATTATTTCGAGAATTTAAAGAATTTGCGGTAAAAGGTAATATGATTGATATGGCAATTGGAATTATAATTGGCGCATCTTTTAACTCTGTTATTGACGTGTTAGTTAGAAAAGTAATATTACCGCCATTATCATTATTGTCTAATGGGATTAATCTGGAAAATCAAAAAATAGTATTAAGAGAATCACAAAAAAATAATTTAGGTGAGCTTATAATTGAAGAAGCGGCAATTAACTATGGACTTTTTGTAGAAACTTTGTTAGATTTTTTAATAGTTGGTTTTACAATTTTTATTGTGGTCAAGTTTATAAACAGATTAAATAAAAAGGCAGAGGATCCAAAGGATAAATCAATTTCAACTCCAAAAAATATTCAACTATTGATTAAAATGAACGCATTACTTGAAGAACAAAATCGAATTTTAAGTAATAAAAAATAAAATTATTTGACTATAGCGCTGTACACAAGGGTTCTGAATTTTTCAGCAAGCTTAAGCTTGTAAGTTTCAAATGATTGAGTCATGTAAATAAAAACCATATTTTCAACAGGGTCTATTCTAAAATATGTTCCAAACATACCCCCCCAGCCAAAAGTTCCTTTAGAGCCAAATTTTGTATCACTCTCTTTAACCACTTCAAAGCCTAATCCAAACCCTTTCTTTTTGCCAAAAACTAATTTCTTGTATTTAAGTCCTATAGAATGATCTTCTTTCATTAACTCAATAGTTTTACTGGTTATGATTTTAGCATTGTTAAAAGTACCTCCATTTAAGAGCATTTGACAAAACTTCAAATAATCATTTGTCGTTGAAAGAAGTCCACCTGAGCCATTAAATAAAACTACATTTTCTGTAAAAGGAGAATTAGATTTATTATCAAACGACACAAGGTTTCCTTCACTTTCTTTTATATATAAAGTTGTTAATCTATGATTGTTAAGTTTAGGCAATTCAAAAAAGGTGTCTTCCATCCCAATTGGATCGAATAACCTAGTTTTTAAAAAATGATCTAATCTGAGTCCAGATAAAATTTCGATTAGATATCCAACAATGTCAGTTGAAGAACTATATCTCCATTGCGTGCCAGGCTCATACATTAAGGGAGTTTTTATTGCATCTTGGGTATATTTTTTCAGCGTCATCGAAATCACTTTTCTGTAATCATCTGGCCCTTTAAAACTAAATCCAGCAGAGTGCCTTAAAAGATCAATAATTTTAACATCGTTTTTGAGAGGTTTATTTTTTTTACGGGTTTTAACCGTTAAATTTTTGAACTCAGGAATATATTTATAAACAGGGTCATCTAGTTTAAATTTACCCTCTTCATAAAGTATCATAAGTCCTAATGAAACTATAGGTTTTGTCATTGACGCAATTCTAAAAATATCATTCTCATCAAGCTTGTCCTTTTCAGAAATATCAGAATAACCATAACTGTCAAAATGAATTATTTTTCCGTTTTTAACTATTGCAGTTTGGATAGCGGAAATATCTTTATTGTCAACATAGCTATGCATCACAGAATTTAAATTCAATAGCTTTTCTGTAGACATTCCATTTGCTTCAGGACTGTCTTTTTCTAAATAATTTTGACCTTTAATTGAAAAGAATATTAAAAAAAAGAGTAAAAAACTAAATTGTTTGGAGATTGATATAAAGTTCAATTTTTATAATGTTTAATCGGGATAAAAAATAATAAATAAATGTAATGTAAATTTAAATAAAAGTATAAATTTGCCGGAAATTGAAAATTAGAAATGAAAGCATTAGGTCAAAAATCAAGATTAAGATTTATTTCTCACAATCCTTCTTCATATTTATTTGAAAGTATTAAAAAAATATTATTAAAAAAGAGAAAATAGATGTTTATTTCAAAATCCATTTTTTAGGAATTTTTACAAAAACATTTTTTGAATAATTATCCTTTTCAAAAAATAATCCAATATCTCCATTATTAAGAATTGTAATAGAAGAGTATGCCGATTCCCCTTTATAAACTGTTTTACTCTTTCCCCAATTTTTACCTTGATCAAAACTTACACTAAGCGAAAGGTTGACTCTATCTTTTGAGCTAAAGGCATTTGAAAATAATAAAGCATTTTTGTTTTTATAATTTAAAGGGTAGTTAATTAAACCGGCATTACACCCTGGATCTAAAAGTTCATTGTTTTTAAAACTGCTCCAACTCAAACCTTTGTCATTAGAAATGTGGGAATACCTATATCCCTTTGAGTTTAACCTAGAGTTAACCAGCCAATCTCCATTGGAAAGTTCTACTATTTTTGATTCATCCCCGGGTATTAAAGGAAAATCGACTAGAAACCAAGATTCCCCATGATCTATACTTCCAAAGACATGAGTGCCTTTATTAAGATTTACTAGGCAATGTAAAAGGGTGCCATCTTTTGTTTGAATCCCTCTTCCAGAGGTTATAAACATAAAGTCTTTTTCCCATCCATCCTTAATTATTTCGTTTGTTATTTCTTTAGGACTTGTCCAGCTTTTCCCATCATCAGAACTTTTAATAAGCATAAATTTATAGACATCTTTAGCCTTGTCAAGATCCATATAGTTGTAAAACATGAAAATTTCATCTGTTACCTTATCAACAATTAAAGATGGATCCGAAGCTGATTCTCCTAATGGGTAGTCAATTATTTTTTCAATTTCACTCCAAGATTCACCATTATCATAACTTTTTCTTATAACTATGTTTATATCGCGATTCGATCTTAAATCACCACAAGAAATATTGCGCTCATCTATTGCAGCTATTAATACCCCATTATTTGTTGTAACTATTGCAGGAATCCTGTAGCAGGCTACACTTGGATTCATTGTAGTATCAAATAAATTTTTAAACACTAATTCTTGAGAATAAACAGAAAAACTAAAAATTAAAACGAATAAATTAAAAATGTTTCTCATATTAATTTGGTGTTGTTTTTTGAATTATTAAATCTATTAATTTACTTCTTACATTGTTCTGATAAAATTCATCATTATTTCTTGTTGGGTAGACTCTATTTGTTAAAAAAATAATTGTTAGTTTTTTTTCTGGATCAACCCAAAACATGGTTCCTGTAAAACCTGTGTGTCCAAAACTTTGTTTAGACAAATTTTTATTTGGGTATTCGCCGAATTCATTTTTGGAGTAAGGTTTATCGAATCCAAGACCTCTTCTAATAGGACTGTCCTTATAAGCATAAGAAGTGAATTTTTTAATTGTTGAATCTTGAAAAATAAAATTATTTGGTTCAAGTGCTTGCAACAGTTTTCCAATCTCTTGAGCGCTTCCAAAAAGACCTGCGTTTCCTGAAATCCCACCCATAAAACTTGCTGCTTCGTCGTGAACGTTTCCGTGTATCAGTGTTTTCCTAAATATAGAGTCATATTCAGTTGGCACTATTAGTTCTTTTTTAACTTTTTCTTTTGGATTGAAATAAAGTTTGGCGTTTGTTTTGTCTAATAAAGAGGTATTAAAATATTGCTCAAAAGTTTTCCCCGAAAGTTTTTTAATAAGATTAGGAATATAAAAAAAGAATAAACCAGAGTAAACATACTCTCCTTTCTTATTAATTTTAGATTTTTTTATTCTTTTAAAAAGTTTCTTAAAATAATTTTTGTTTAGGTACAATCTCTCGTTAATAGCTGCACTGAAACGTTGATTTTTACTTTCTCTAATTACAGATTTTTTAAATTCCCCATTTTTTCTTTTTACATAATTTTGATGACTGATATAAGGAATCCACCCACTTGTATGGCTTAAACCTTCAATAATCGTTGTGGTTTTTTTATTAGATTTTTTTAAGTCTTTGAAATAAAATGAAAGAGGACTATTTAGATTTAAACCAAAATCTTCATAAAGTTTCATTATTGATAATGTTGAGGCCAGTACTTTTGTTAAAGAAGCTAAATCGTATATATGATCATTATTAATACGATTAATTGAATCGTAAGTTTGGTAACCATAGGATTTATTAACTACAATGGAATCTTTAATTTTTATATAAACCTGAGCTCCAGGGAAAGCCTTTTGTTTAATACTTAAATTAATTAAACTATCGATTTTTTGAATAATATTATTTTGACCATAATTAAAAAAAGAAATTAAAATAAATAATACAATAAGTTTATATTTCATCAAGTTTTGGAATTATTGTTTCACTGTCTTTGGCTAGTTCTTTCTGTTTGATTAGTTCGGAATGCATCTTAATAATTTCATTTTTATATTTAGAGTTATTAAACTGATTTTTTAATTCATAAGGATCATTGACAAGATCGTAAAATTCCCAAGCAATAGGCGTCTTAGCTTTACTAGTGGAATTTTTATTCAACCCATCTCCATAATAGTAGATCAATTTATTTTTACTACTTCTTATCCCTAGGTGAGCGGGTCTTGCTGGACTGTGCTCCCAGTATCTGTAATAAGTATAATCTCTAGTTTTTAACTTTTCGTTTGTTTCTAAAGATTTTCTAAAACTTCTACCTTGAAATGAAACGGGAGGTTTAATTCCAGCATAGTCTAAAAACAATGATGGAATATCCAAGTTAAGTACTAAATCATCTATTCTATGGGATTTTAAAACTTTTTTAGGATAACTAATTACAAATGGCATTCGTGATGATTCTTCATACATCATTCTTTTGTCAAAAAACCCATGTTCACCAAGAAAGTAACCTTGATCAGATGTGTAAATTATAATAGTGTTTTGTAATTGATTGGATTCTTTTAAATAATTGATAATCTTTTGAAGATTATCATCAATTGAAGCGGCACATCTTAAAAAATCTTTTACAAATTTTTGATAAGATTTAGATCTAATTTCTTTTTGACTCAAGCCTTCAATAGAAAATGGCATTCCAGGATATTTAATGTCAGTATTTATATTTTGTTTGTTTTGAAATTCTATCCATCTAGTAGTTAAAATTTCTAAATGTTGGCCATCAAAGCTTCTTCCGCTTTTTGAAGGTAAAAAGTCATACAGAGATTGTGGTTCTGGAAGAGTAACGTTTTTTAAAAAAGAATTATGGCGCTTTGGGTAATCAAATGGTTCGTGAGTTGCCTTAAAATGAGTCATTAAAAAAAAAGGATCTTTTGAATCTCTTTTTTTTAACCAATCTATTGAAGAATCTCCAATTATATCAGATGAAAATCCAACCTCTTGGACTCCACCTTTATACCCTTCTTCCCAATTTTCTTTAGTCTTAAAAACTGGATTATTATATTTTCCTTGACCGGGGAGGATTTTGTAATAATCAAAACCTGAGGGCTCTTTTTTTAAATGCCATTTTCCTATTAGAGCTGTTTGATACCCACTTTTTTTAAGAACTTTAGCAACATTTAAGCTGTCAGGACTTAAGTTATCTCCCAGAGTATAAACTCCATTTTGGTGACTATATTGGCCTGTTAGAATTGAGGCTCTACTTGGCACACAAATAGAATTAGTACAGAACATATTATTTAATACAGTTCCGTTATTAGCTAAATATTCAATGGCATCATTTTTAACATAGTCGTCTAGTATCCCATTGTAGATTCCCCAAGCTTGTGAGGTATGGTCATCAGCCATAATAAAGAGAATGTTTGGTCTGTTGTTATTGTTTTGATTAGAGCACGAATTCAATAATAGCAGAGAAAACAATGTTATAACAATGGTTTTATGGTTTTTAATAAACAGGTAAAACATAAAAGTTTTTATAATAATTATTTAAATTAGATAAAAATTATTTGATCTTAAATGAAATGGTATAATATTAACTTTTTATTGCTTTTTTTTATTTTATACCCAAATAAAGTTTTATCACAAGTCATGGAAAATAAATTAAGTCAAGAAAAAAGTCTTTACCTTAAACAGCACGCTTCAAACCCTGTCAACTGGCTTCCTTGGGGAGAAGAAGCTCTTTCTTCAGCTCAAAAATTAGATAAACTTTTGGTTATTAGTATTGGTTATTCATCATGTCATTGGTGCCACGTAATGGAAGAAGAAAGCTTTGAAAAAGAAGACGTAGCCGATGTAATGAATAAAAAGTATATTAACATTAAAGTTGATAGAGAAGAAAGACCTGATATTGATGAAATTTACATGAAAGCACTTGTCTTAATGACGGGAAGCGGAGGATGGCCAATGAATATTATTGCTCTTCCTGATGGAACCCCCATTTGGGGCGGCACCTATGTGCCGAAACCACAATGGATTCAGGTACTTAACCAGGTGGATGAGTTTTACAGAAGCAGAAAACCAGATGTGTTAGAGTATGCTAAAAACATAAAAGAAGGTGTAAAAAAAGAAGCTCTTATTTCTCCTGCGATTGATAAAGACGGGTTTTCTAAAGATTTACAAAGTGAATTAGCAGATAAAGCATTTAAACATACAGACAAGATAAATGGAGGTTTTGGAAACAGTCAAAAATTTCCTCTTCCTTCAATGCTGAACTTTTTTTTAAGATATTCGACAGAGAATGATAATCTAGAAATAAAAAACTTTGTAAAAACTACACTTTTTAAAATCGCTCAAGGAGGCATAAATGATAGAGTAGAAGGAGGTTTCCATAGGTATACAGTAGACAACTTGTGGCATATTCCACATTTCGAAAAAATGTTATACGATAATGCTCAGCTGTTAAGTGTTTTTTCTAAAGGTTACAAAGTTTTTAAAGAGCCAAGATTTAAAGAAGAATTATATAATATGTATAATTTTTTAGAATTAAAAATGTCAAGCCCTGACAATTTAATTTATTCTAGTATTTCAGCTGACACAAATTATAAAGACGGATCTAAAGAAGAGGGAGATTTTTATGTGTGGAAAAAAGAGGAGCTTAAACAAGTTCTGCAAGAGGATTATAATTGGGTAAGCGGTTATTATAACATAAATGACAAGGGTTATTGGGAGAAACAAAATTATGTTTTTATTCAAACGGAATCAGATAAAGACTTTGCCTCTAGTATTAATTTAAATTTAAATCAATTTAAAGAAAAATTAAAATTAGCAAATAAGAAACTCTATGATTATAGAGAAAAAAGGATAAATCCGATTACAGACACTAAAATAGTTTTTTCTTGGAACGCCTTAACTATAAGGGGGATGGTGGATAGCTATAAAGCTACAGTTGATAATATCTTTTTAAATAAAGCTCTTTTAATTGAAAAAGCTTTGAGTGATAAAATGATTTCTGATAAGATTATTTTTCACTCTAATAGTTTTAATAATCTGGATCAAGTTCTCTTTTTTGAAGATTACAGCTATTATATAGATGCTTTAATTGGACTTTATGAGGTCACATTTAACGAAAAATGGCTTATTAAAGCAAATGATTTTACGAAATTTAGTAATGAAGTCTTTTTAGAAAGCAATGGATACTTTAAGTTTTCAACCACTAAAGAGAATTTATACACAAATACATTAATAAACTTAGATGATGGGGTAACTCCATCTGCAAATTCAGTGATGAATTTCAACTTATTTAGATTAGGGCACTATCTAGGGAATAAAGAATATAGTCAGCATTCTAAAAAAATGATTAATAACATTAGTGAAAATATTAAAGAAAGGGTTACAGACCATCTTTTTTGGTTATGGCTTTCACAGAATTATTCGAATAAATTCTACGAATTAGCCATTAGTGGAGACGATGCAAAACAAAAAGCTAAAGAATTAATGCTAAAGTATTTACCTAATACGTTGACAGCTGCATCAAACAATTCTTCAGAAATGTATTTATTAAAGGACAGGTATTTTGAAAATGAGACCTATATATATGTTTGTGTTGACAACACTTGTAAATTCCCCGTCACAACAATTAAAGAAGCAGAAGCTCTATTTAATGATTAATAACGGACTAATAGATTTTTAAAAGCATCACTATAAACACCACCTACTTTATAAGGTGTTTTGCCTATGTAAGCAATACTGCCGTCTATTAAATCAATCTTATTTATAGCTACAGTTGTTGATCTATGAATTCTAATGAATTTAGATTTCGGAAGAGATTCTGTAAAAGCAGTTAGAGTTGTATGAACTATAAAGTTTTTGTTTTGAGTTACAATCTTTATATAATCCTTTAAACTTTCAATAACCAGTATATCATCATAATTTATTTTGACATTTAACTTATTTACTCTGACGAAAATGAAATCTAAAATAATTATTTTATTTTTTTTGATTTGTTCCAATACTTTATTTACAGCTTTTTCAAATCGTAAAAAAGGAATAGGTTTTAGCAAATAATCAACAACATCTAAATCATAGCTTTCTAATGCATATTCAGAGTGAGCACTTGTAATAATTGTTTTTGGAGGATTTTCTAAACTTTTTAAAAAGCTTATTCCATCAATAAAAGGCATATTAATATCAAGAAACATTAAATCAACCTTACCTTTTTTAATAATTTCCATAGAATCATTTGCGTTGGAATAAACACCTAAACAATTAAGAAAATCTATTTTTTTTATAAAGTTTTCAATTACTTTGATAGCTAGGGGTTCGTCGTCAAGAATAATACAGTTAATCATTTTTTAATTTAACTTTCAATTCAGCAATATATTTATTTTTTTCTTCATAGGTGTCTAAACTAAAATTTTCTTTTCCATAATTAATTTCAAGTCTTTTTTTAATATTTGCAAGTCCGATTCCTCCAATTTGAGTTTTAATTGGTTTAGTTGATTTTAAGAAAGAATTCTCAACTTTAAAGTTAATTTCAGATGAATCTATTTTAAGATCAATAGTTATGTAACTGTTTTTTTTTGAATTTCTAGCGCCATGCTTAAATGCATTCTCCACAAGTGGAATTAAAAGTAAGGGCCTAATCATAGTTTTTTTCACTGCTCCTCTAACGTTAAAAGTCACTTTTAGCTCTTCATTATATCGCAATTTCTCTATATATATATAATCTTTAATGTGCTTAATTTCGTTTCTCAAAGTTTGATATTCTTTTCCCGATTCATAAAGGAAATATTTCATTAAATCAGATAGTTTAAGAATAAGATCAGGGGCCTTATCAGATTTGTCTATTGTTAAAGAATACAAATTATTTAAAGTGTTAAAAAAGAAATGTGGCTGAATTTGTGATCTAAGATACTTGAGTTCGTTTTCTAAAAGAACTTTGTTACTATTTAATAGTAGTTCTTTTTGTTTCGTCCAGTCTATTACTAACTTTATACAACTGACAAAGGTAATTACGTATACTTCTCCAAGAACAGTTTGAATTATATAATCAAAAGTGATATTTGAAGTTATACCTGCATATTCAGGCAGGAGATCTTCATTTAAAAGAGAGACTGTTAGTTGAAACTTTAAAAGAAAAGCTATACTTAGGCTTAAAGTAATTAAACTAAAAAACTCGAAAGCTTTTCCTTGAAATAATTTTGGCAAAAAAATAAATATAAAGAGATAACAAAGGATTATGTGAATTGGAAATCCAATTAAATTAGATTTCAGGGAGTAGGCATAGTCTTGATAAAAAAGCCCCCACCTAGTCACGTTAAACGCGAAGTAAGCTAACCAGAAATATATTTGAGCATGAATTGGAATAGAGGATATCTTATTATATGTAGGATTGGAAAATAATACACTTTTGGAAATACTCATACTTAATTTATCTAGTGTTTCATCAGTTTCGCAATAAAATCTTACAAGCTTGTATAAAATTCTATGATTTTTTCTTAATTAATTACTAAATTAAAAAATCAATCTTAAATTATTGTTAATGAAGACATTTAAATTCACTTCTTTATTGCTAGGTTTATTAGCCATGCTTTTTGTATCATGTGAAAGCAATTCTGAGAAAGTGCCTCCAAACATTGTATTTGTATTGACAGATGACCTAGGGTTTGAAGATTTAAGTTCCTACGGCTCAAAAATAACAAACACTCATAATTTAGATAAGTTAGCCAGTGAAGGCGCGTTATTAAACTCATACTATTCGCCTCAAGCGGTTTGTTCAGCATCAAGAGCTGCAATTTTAACAGGAAGTTATCCAAACAGAATTGGTTTTAGTGGGGCTCTTGGCCCTAATTCAAAAAAAGGTATTAACTCAAATGAACTATTGATTTCGGAAATGTTAAAGGACAAGGGTTATAAAACAGCTGCTTATGGAAAATGGCATCTTGGAGACAATAAAAAATTTTTACCAACAAGGCACGGGTTTGACGATTTTTATGGAATATTATATTCAAATGATATGTGGCCATTTCACGCAGAATATCCTGACAGCTACCCTGATTTAATGCTTTACGATAAGGAAATCCCCATAAAAATATTAGAAGATCAATCAAATTTAACTAAAGAGTTAACCTTGAAAAGTGTGGAGTTTATTGAAAAAAATAAAGACAACCCTTTCTTTTTATATTTAGCACACCCACAGCCTCATGTTCCTTTGGATGCTTCAGCTGATTTTAAAGGAAAATCTAAGAACGGACTTTATTCTGATGTCATTCAAGAAATTGATTATTCTGTTGGAGCGATAATGAAAGCATTAAAGGATAATAATCTTGAAGACAATACAATTGTTGTGTTCACTTCAGACAACGGTCCTTGGCTTTCGTATGGAAAACATGCTGGATCAACTGGAATTTACAGAGAAGGAAAGGGAACAACTTGGGAAGGGGGGCAAAGAGTCCCTTGTATAGTTTGGTATCCAAACGAAATAAAGCCAAACACTGTAATTTCTACGCCTCTTATGGGCATTGATTGGCTACCGACTTTCGCTAATGTTACCAATTCAAATTTGTCTGAAAATAAAATTGATGGAAAAAATATTTGGGAGATTTTAATCAATAAAACAGATAAACCCCCTCACGAAGCTTTGTTCTTTTATTATCATGTAAACAGCTTGCACGCAGTAAGATACGGAGATTGGAAAATGTATTTCCCACACCGATATAGAACATTAAGCGGAAGAGAGGGTAGAGACGATGGAATCCCTATTAAATATGAATATGTAAATTTAGAAACAACAGAATTATATAATTTAATTGATGACCCTAGCGAAACAAAAAATATATACAATGAATTTCCTGAAATTGCTAAAAAAATAGAAATACTAGCTGATATTAAGAGAAAAGAAATTGGAGATGATTTAACGAAGGTTAATGGGACTGAAAACAGGCCTATAGGAATGATTGATTAATAGCATTTAAAACATTTATTTTATGAATAACAGAAGAAATTTTATTAAAAAATCTATTCTTGGAGGTGTAGGAGCCACGACGTTATTAAACTGTGAAACTCCAAAAAAAAGCGAAACTAAAGCTACTTATCCAAGAATAATTTCAACTTGGAATCATGGGGTTCCTGCTAACCAAGAAGCTTGGAAACACTTAATGGAAGGCCAATCTGGGTTATCAGCTGTTGAAGCAGGAGTTAAAATACCAGAAGCAGATCCAAAAGTAAGATCAGTAGGCTATGGCGGGTACCCAGATAGAGAAGGGATAGTAACGCTAGATGCTTGTATAATGGATAAAAATAATAATTGTGGCTCAGTAAGTTTTTTACAAAATATAAAACATCCTATTTCAGTTGCGAAATTAGTAATGGAAGAAACCCCACATATAATGTTATCTGGAAAAGGAGCTTTTGATTTTGCAATTTCAAAGGGATTTAAAAAAGAAAATCTTTTAACTGAAGCATCAAAACAGGATTGGATTAATTGGAAAAAAAAATCAAAATACAAGCCAGTTATTAATTTAGGAAATCACGATACCATTAGCATGCTGTTAATAGACGATAATGGAGATTTATTTGGAGCTTGCACAACAAGTGGAGCGGCTTGGAAAATGCATGGCAGAGTAGGCGATTCGCCAATAATAGGAGCGGGCTTGTTTTTAGATAATGAAATAGGCGCTGCAGCAGCTACTGGTTTAGGTGAGGCTGTCATAAGAACTTCTGGAAGTGCTATGGTTGTAGAATTAATGAGACAAGGACATTCCCCACTTGAAGCATGTAAAAAAATAGTTGACAGAATTTCTAAAATCCATAAATCAGGACCTGAGTGGGAATATTTACAAGTTGGGTTTATTGCAATGAACAAAAAAGGAGAATATGCAGGTTATAGTTTAAGAAAAGGATTTAATTATGCTATTTGCGACTCTTCAAAACAAAACTTACTTTTAGATGCTAAACACGCTATTTAATTTCTCAAATGCTTGAAATTTTAAATTATTTAGGGAAATTTCATCCGGTAATCATTCATTTACCTATTGGAGCTTTATACCTTACCTTTTGCTTAGCATTATTAGAAAAAATCTTTAAAAGCAAGTATGTAATTCCAATAAGGTTTGGTTTATTATTTTCTTTTGTATTTGCTCTATTTTCTTGTTTTTTAGGATATTTTCTTTCAATTGGTGGAGATTATTCAGAAGCTATTTTAGACAAGCACATGTGGCTAGGAATTTCAACTGCTTTATTTATTGGGATCTTATTATGGCTTCATAAAAAAAGTAATTATGAAAAATATTTTATTCCTTTATTTGTTTTCACCATTGTTTTGCTTTCTATTACGGGTCATTTTGGGGGAAGTATTACTCATGGAAACGATTACTTAAAAATACCTGAATTTAATAAGGATTATAAGGTCGTAAAGCTTGATAGTGTTGCGTTATATTCTCAGGTAATTCAACCCATTTTGGATAATAAATGTGTAAAATGTCACAATCAAAACAAGTCTAAAGGAGGTTTAATTTTAGATTCACAAAATGCCATAATAAAAGGCGGAGAGTCAGGCGTGATTTTAAACGCTTTTAATAGTGCTACTAGTCATTTGTATAATTACCCGAACCTGCCTATTGAAGATGAAATGCACATGCCTCCTAAAGGAAATACTCAATTAACTAATCTAGAAATTCAACTTATTAAGTTGTGGATTGAATCTGGGTCAGATTTTGAGAACGTTACTATTATGAATAATCTTTCAATTGAAAATCAAAACAGTTTAACATCTTTTTTCCCTCCAATACAAAAAAACGTTTCACCTCCTAGTTTGAATCATTTAAAAAAATTAATTGAGTTAGGTTTTAGATTAGAGAGAAATAGCAACGAAAATAATTTTCTCGAAGCTAAATTTGTTGGATCTAAATTGGAATCAAAACATTTAAGTGCACTTATAAAAATAAAAGCACAGCTTATTAAATTAGATCTTAGTAATTCAAATTTAGATGATAAGCTTTTTTTTAGACTGAGTAAGTTAGAAAACCTAAAATATTTAAAGGTTGACAATACTTCTATAATAGACATATCTTTAAAACATTTGCCAAAACTTTTAGAAACCCTAATAATTAACGGCAACAATATTTCCAACAAAGGGTTAATCTTTTTAGAAGGAAATAAATCATTGAAAAATATTTATGCATGGAACACTAAAATCAATGAAAACTTAATTAATAAAGAAAATACTGCTACTATTTATTTAGGTGTTAAAGATTTTTCTAAGGGAGTTCCGCTTTCTGAGCCAATAACAGTTTCGGAACAAACAATGTTTTCAGATTCTTTAAAAATAGAATTCTATAATCCTCTAGGAAACCCTACAATAAGATACACTCTTAACGGAGAGGATCCTGATTCATTATCTGTTATTTATACAAAACCTTTTTTGATTTCAAGCTCGTTAAATCTTAAGGCAATTGCATTTAAAAAAGGGTGGTTGGATAGTAAAATAAGTTCTGTAGATTTTGTTAAAGTCGAAGGAATATTAGAAAACTATATTTTAAAAACTTCACCTGATAATAGATATAAAAACCCAAAGAAATTGTTTGACGGGGTTGTTGGAGATATAAACTTTAGAGAAGGAGACTGGAATGGGTTTATTCGATCTCAAGATTACGTAATTGGCGTTAATGAGCGAAATTCTGGCGACTTGATTGTTGAAATAGACTTAAAGGACAAACTATACTCTGCCATTGGCATTCATGCATTGGAATCTATTGGAGATTATATTATGTTTCCTGAAAGCGTAGAGCTTTATGACATAAGCCAAAAAAAAGAAAAATTAATTTACTCTAAAAATTTTATTGCATCAAAATTGGATGCTCCTAACTTAACTAAATTTTATAAAGTTCCAATAACAAACAAATCAAGTAAACTTAAACTTGTTGTAAAAAGCAACAAACAGTTGCCTGAAGGTCATCCTGCAGAAGGAGAATATGCCTGGCTATTTGTTGACGAGATATTACTTTTGTAACTATATAAAACATCCAATTTTGAAGGTTTTATAACAAAAAAGACTTTTTCTAAACCTTTTTACATCATTTTTTATCGAAATAAACAAAAGATTCGTCGAAATTTTAAATTAAAAAAGAAGATATGTTAAGAAAGTGTTAAGTATTTTATTAGATTAGTACTGATTTAAACAAAACAAAAAATTTATGAAAACAAAATTCTTAAGAATTCTGTCTTCTTTTTTATTGATGGTTGCTTTCGGTTTTACCGTGCAAGCTCAATCGATTAGTGGTACAGTAACAGATGAAAATGGTGTTCCATTACCTGGTGCAACTGTTTTAGTTCAAGGAACTCAAAACGGAGTTTCAACTGATTTTGACGGTAACTATTTAATCAATGCTTCAAGCGGGGATGTCCTTGTTTTTAGTTTTGTGGGGTATACTTCTCAATCACTAGTTGCTAGTTCTGTAACGCTTAACGTTTCATTATCTCCTGACAATGCATTGGCTGAGGTAGTTGTTACTGCACTTGGCGTTAAAAGAAACGTTAAGGCAGTAGGTTATTCTATCACACAAGTTGATGGTTCTGAACTAAGTTCTAACAAAACTTCAAATGCTATTAATGCCCTTCAAGGTAAAGTTGCCGGAGTTATGGTAACTGGATCTGCAATGGGTGCTAAGGGATCAAGTAGAGTTGTTATTCGTGGTTCGAGTTCATTAACTGGAGACAACCAACCGTTATACGTTATTGATGGAATTACTATTAATAACAGTAATTTAGGTTCTGCAGGTATGTGGGGTGGTGCTGATTACGGAGATGGTATTTCTAGTATAAACCCTGATGAAATTGAATCAGTGACTGTACTTAAAGGTGGAGCTGCTGCAGCACTTTATGGATCTAGAGCTTCTAATGGTGTTATTATTATTAACACTAAAACTGGAGCAGGGGCTGAAGGAGTTGGTGTAGAATTCAATAGTACTACGCAGTTCGACATGGTTAACCTAAGTCTTAGAGATACACAAGAAATTTATGGTCAAGGTAGAGACTTTTCTAAATTGTCTGACAATATTGATAATTACCAGGCTTGGGGACCAAGAATGGACGGATCTATGATCACACAATGGGATGGTGTTTCAAGAAAATACTCTCTTCAGCCAAGTGCTTTAGAGGCTTATTACCGTACAGGTGAAACTTATACTAATACTGTAGCAGTTTCAACTTCTGGCAAAAATTCCAATACACGTTTTTCTATGAGTAACATGGCGAATACGGATATTGTCCCAAATTCTAGTTTAAATAGAAATTCTTTTGGAATAAACAATTCAAATAAATATGGTGATAAAATTACTGTAGATATTAACATGAAATATGTCATTGAAGGTCAGGAAGGAAATCCTCAGATGTCGGATGCTCCAGGAAATGGAAATTTCTCTGCTAACTTATTTGCGCCATCGCTTAATGTTATGGACATGATGGGAGAAGGAGGACTTGGTAGAAATGCTGACTTGACTGAATTTAGAATTAGTGATAGTAGTTATTCTCAAAACCCTTGGTTTGCTGCTTATAACTTCATTAACTCATCTGATAAAGAAAGGTTCATTGGAGCTATTAATGCTAGATGGGATGTCGCGGACTTTTTATATTTAAGAGGACGTATTGGAGGAGACAGGTATACTAATTCAAAACAGAATTCTACTCCATGGGGAACAGCTTTCCAACCAAAAGGGTCTATGTCTGAATCGGAACAAACTTATAGACAATACGATGCAGATATGTTTATTGGTACAGATAATTTACAAGTAATAGATGATGTTTCTTTAACTGCTTTTGCAGGGATTGGAACTAACAATCAACAATATGAAGCATACAGCGTTTCTGGATCAGACTTTATTGTTCCATTTTTACTAAATGTAGGAAACACTAAGAATCAAGGACACGGTTACAGTATCTGGGAAAAGCAAATAAATTCTGCTTATGGTTCTGCTGAACTTGGATTCGATGACTGGGCTTACTTGACTGTAACAGCAAGAAACGACTGGTTTTCAACTTTATCTCAGAAAGATAAAGTAGCACCAAATAATGATTTATATACTTCAGCTTCTTTATCACTTGTTCTTTCAGATGCTTTAGATCTTGGTGAAACAATTTCTTTCTTAAAGTTAAGAGGAGGGATTTCTCAGGTAGCGGGTGGTGCTAGTGACCCATACGCACTTAGTTTATCTTACGGGATTTACGGACAAGGTCACTTAGGAGCTTCACTAGGAAATATTAGTGGAGGAACGATTCCTAACTCAGAGATCACTCCTTTTGAAAAGAATGAAACAGAATTTGGTATGGATTTAAGATTGTTTGACAACAAGCTTTCTATAGATGCTACTTATTATGACAACGAAACTCTAGGAGATATTGTAGGAGTTAGTGCTTCAGCAACATCAGGTTACGGAAGTGCGCTTGCAAACCTAGGTAACATATCTAATAAAGGTATTGAGTTGTTAATAAAAGGAACTCTTATTCAAACAGAAGATTTTGCTTGGAACGCTTCAATTAACTACACTAATAATACTAGTAAAGTAGTTGCTACTAACGATGCAGGTGGAAATATCTCTATGGATGAGCCAAGATCTAGAAATATTACAGTTACACATATCGTAGGTGAAAAGTATGGAGCTTTATACGGATCTTCTTTTGTTAGAGATGCAAGCGGTTCTATAGTTCATGAAATGGTAAATGGTATTCCTCTTCCAAAAATAGGAGACAGAAAAATATTAGGATTTGGTGTTGCTCCGACTCAACTTGGAATTGGAACTTCTTTCCGTTACAAAGATTTTAATGGCTCTCTTTTATTTGAAGGTAAGTCGGGTGGTCAGGTTTATTCTGGTACCAATGCTTATTTAAAAAGAAATGGACACCACAAAATAACAGTTCCAGCTGGTGGACGTGAAGCTGGTTTTGTGCCAACTGGAGTTATGGCAGATGGAAGTAAAATTACTACTTCTATTCCTGCTGCTCAACAAGAAGACTATTGGAGACGATCGTATTCAATTGCTGAACAAGATGTGGTGGATGCTGACTACATGAGACTTCGTTCGTTAAGTATTGGTTATAATATTCCATCTGATAAGCTAGAAGGAACATTTATTAGCAAAGCATCAATATCACTTATTGGAAGAAACTTATTCTTCTTAAGTAACAGTGTTGATAATCTTGACCCTGAATCTGCTTATAATGCAGGTAATTCAGCTGGTTTAGAATATTTTGCTCTTCCTGTACCAAGAACTATTGGTCTTAATGTAAATCTTAAATTTTAAACTTATATAATTATGAAAAAAATATTATTAACATTTTTTGCTTTAAGTTTAGTTCTTTCCTCTTGTGAGTTTGACAAGGGATTCGAGGAAATGAACGTAAACCCTTCAAAAGCATCGCAACTTGATGTTGCTAACAAGTTTGCATCTGTTGTGTTGCAAACATCTGGTGGTAGATACGAAAACTGGAGAGCCAGTTTGATCTATCAATCAGTAATGATTCAACATTTTTCAGCTGTAGCTGGATATTGGTCAGGAGATAAGTATTACAGAAATGATGCATACGCTACTTCTTTATGGGATCGTTATTACCCATCTGCGGTTAAAGAAATTGAGGACATTAGAGCTCAATTAACTGCTGAAGGGAATACTGGTTCTGAAATGGGTATGACACGTATTTTAAGAGTATTTATTTACTCTAGACTTACGGATCTTCACGGAGATGTTCCTTACAGTGAAGCTGGTCAAGGATACATCAATGGCATCTTAAAGCCTAAATATGATGCTCAAAAGGATATTTATATGGATTTCCTTAAAGAGTTAGAAGAAGCGGTTGCTCAAATTGGAGCTTCCACTACATTGGGAGTTTCTGATTTAGTTTTCCAAGGAGACACTGCAAAGTGGAAAGCTTGGGGTAACTCAATGATGCTAAGACTTGCAATGAGATTATCTAAAGTTGATGCAGCTACTGCACAAGCTTGGGCTGAAAAAGCAGCACCTAATACAATGACATCTAATGATCATATAGCTATGATTGCTCATACTGACGGGCCAGAAGGAATCAACAAGAATGGACATGGTGAAGTTTTTGATGCGGATAGTAACCCAAGAATGAGTAAGACTTTTGTTGACTGGTTAAAAGACGATCCTAGACTTCCAATATTGGCAGCTAGAAGATCTGATGGAAGTACTGCGATTGCTGATCTAATTGGTATGCCAAATGGAAGTACTGGAGTTACGGTTCCAGACACTTCTATTTATGCTGAGCCTAATAGAAACGTAATTACAGGGAGAGCTGTTCCTATGGTTCTTCAAACTTATGCAGAGGTTAGACTTTTAAAAGCTGAAATGGCTCAAAGAGGTTGGTCTGTTACAGGATCTGCTCAAGCTCACTACGACGCTGGAGTAAAAGCTGCTATGCAAATGTTAAGCGGTATTTACCCTAATGCAGCGGCTATTACTGATGATGAAGTGACTGCTTACTTGGCTGCTAAGCCATACGATGCTAGTAAAGGTCTTCAAATGATCGGAGAGCAATACTGGGCAGCTACTTTATTAAATGAGTACGAGGCATTTTCTAACTGGAGAAGAACAGGATTTCCTGTATTAACTCCGACTAATGATCCAGGAAATGTTACTGGAGGAACTATTCCAAGAAGGTTAATTTACCCAACTGGCGAAGGTTCTACAAATAAAGAAAATTATGATGCAGCAAATGCTAGACAAGGTGAAAACAATTTTACCACAAGAGTTTGGTGGGATAAATAAAAATTAGCATTTATTTTTATAAATTAAAAAAGAGGGATTAATTTCCCTCTTTTTTTTTACTTTTATTTTATGAAAGCATTGCTTGTGATATTCCTTTTATTATTTAATTATTCCTTTTGTCAAGAAACAGTTTTTGAATTATTAAATTCAAATCAAACAGGAGTTGAGTTTAATAATGTTATTGAAGACAAAAAGGAGCATAATATTTTACTTTATGCAAATTACTACGGAGGATCTGGAGTTGGAATAGCTGATTTTGACAATGACGGGTTACAGGATATTTACTTTGGAGGAAATCTAGTTGCTGATAAAATCTATAAAAATTCGGGAGATTTTAAATTCATAGATAAAACAGAAAATTCAGGAATTTTAGATAATGGATCCTGGTCATCAGGTATAACAATTGCAGACATTAATAATGATGGACTTGTGGATGTATATATTAGTAAAGAGCTATATGATGACAAACCTGAGTTAAGAAGAAATAAATTATATATAAATAAAGGTAATTTTATTTTTGTAGAATCTGCAGAAGAATGGGGCGTTGATGTATCAGCAAGAACTAGACATGCTGTATTCTTTGATTACAATAATGATGGGTACTTAGATTTATATCTACTTAATCAACCTCCAAATCCTGGTAGTTACTCTAAGTTTTTTGGTTCTGACTTAACATTGCCTGAATATTCGTTACAATTATTTAAAAATACAGGAAATAATAGTTTTATTGACGTAACTAAAGAAGCCGGTCTTAATAGAACAGGCTTTCCAAACAGTGTTGTTGCCTCAGATTTAAACCAAGATGGGTATGTTGATTTATATGTCGCAAATGATTTTGATGCACCTGATTTTTTATATTATAACAATGGAGATGGAACATTTTCTTATGAAACGGAAAGCTCCTTAAAACACACTTCTTTCTATAGTATGGGCGTAGACTCTGCTGATATAAATAATGATGGAGAGTTAGATGTTATGGTTGTTGATATGACAGCAGAAGATAATTTTAGATTAAAATCTAATATGAGCGGGATGAATCCCTCTTCGTTTTGGAAAGTCGTTCAAAATGGTGGACATTTTCAGTATATGTTTAATACACTTCAAATCAATAACGGAGATAAAACTTTTAGTGATGTTGCTCAATACACTAAAACTTCAACAACGGATTGGAGTTGGGCAAATCTAATTGCTGATTTTGATAATGATGGTTTAAAAGACATATACGTTACAAATGGACTTTTAAGAGATATTAGAAATACTGATGCAGACAAAAAATTAGGTGAGTTTATTTTAAAAATCGCAGATGATTATGTTAAAAAAAAAAAAACTTTTGATTATAATCTTTGGGATATTCTCCCATTAGATAAAGCTTTGGAATTAGTTCCTAGTGTTAAGATTAAGAATTACCTCTATAAAAATTACGGAAATCTTGATTTTAAAAATGAGACAAAGTCATGGGGCTTGGATCAGCCTAGTTTTTCTAACGGTGCCTCCTATGCAGATTTAGATAATGATGGAGATTTAGATTTGGTAGTAAATAATGTAAATGAAAAGGCATTTATCTATAAAAACAATTCAAAAAATAATTTTTTAAGATTAGAACTCATTAACGAGAATAATAAACCTGTCTTTGGATCTAAAGTTTCGTTATACAATGGTAAAGAAATTCAGCTTTCTGAAAGTTCTAATGTTAGAGGAATTTACTCTACAAGTGAAAATATGATTCACTTTGGATTGAGTGATCATAAAAAAGTAGATAGTTTAATTATTACTTGGCCAAACTCTCTACAAACTAAATTATACAATGTAAAAACTAATCAAGTATTAAAAATAAATTCAATAAATTCAAAGCGTTTTAATTCTAATTCTAATTCAAAAAAATTGTTTTTTGAAGAGGTCCCAACTAAAATAAATTACACACATATTGAAAATTCTTTTGATGATTTTGAAAAGCAAGTTTTACTTCCACATAAATTATCTCAATTAGGTCCTGCACTAGCAGTTGGCGATGTTAATGGAGATGATTTAGATGATGTTTATATTGGATCAGCATCTGGAAAAGTTTCAAAATTACTTATTCAAAATAAACAAGGAGAACTTATAGAGTCAGATAATAATACTTGGAATCCTCATAAAGTTCTTGAAGATATTGATGCAATTTTTATTGATATTGATAACGACGGAGACAATGATCTTTATGTTGTTAGTGGAGGAAATGAATTTTCTCCCAATTCTAGCACATATCTTGACAGAATATATATTAACGATGGTAAAGGGAATTTTGAATTTAAAAGAAATTTGTTGCCAGATGTTTATGAATCAGGCTCAGTTGTAAGGCCTTATGATTTTGATATTGACGGAGATCTAGATTTATTCATTGGTTCAAGAATGATTCCGTGGAACTATCCAGAGCCGGCCACCAGTTATTTGCTAGTTAACAATAACGGAACTTACGTTAAGTATAATGATATAAATAATAGTTTAAGTGAATTAGGCTTAGTTACAGATGCGGTTTGGTCAGATTACGATAATGATGGAGACAAAGATTTGTTTGTAGTTGGAGAATGGATGCCTTTAACACTGATAAAAAATTATAATGGTATATTAAAAAAAGAAAAATTAAATGATTCTTGTGACGATAGACGAGGTTGGTGGTACTCAATAGAAAGCGCAGATTTTAATAATGATGGACAAGAAGATTTAGTTTTAGGAAATCTAGGAAAAAATTATAAATATCAAGCAAATCCAGAAGAACCTTTTGAAGTTTTTTATGACGATTTTGATGATAACGGTAGTAAGGATATTGTATTAGCTTATTATAATTATGGTATTCAATTTCCGCTCAGAGGATTTTCATGTTCCTCTCAACAGGTCCCAGAATTAAAAAGTAAAATACAGAAATACGATTTGTTTGCTTCACTTGATGTTAAAAACGTATATGGAGAAGTGAATCTAGACAATGCCTTAAGACTTTATGCTAATTCTTTTAAAAGCGTAGTGCTTATTAATAATAATTCTAATTTTGAATCTATTGATCTTCCTTATCAAGCACAATTATCATCAATAAATGATATAATAGTTGAAGATTATAATAATGACGGCAAGAGTGATCTTTTAATTGCTGGAAACCTATTTACATCTGAAGTTGAAACTCCTAGAAACGATGCTAGTAATGGATTAATGCTTATTGGAAATGGAGATGGAACGTTCATAGCAAATTCTAGAACAAAAACCGGATTTTTTGCTCCAAGCGATGTCAAAAAACTTCATCGAATTAAATTGAAAAACGAAGAAGGTGTAATTGTCGGAAATAACAATGACTTGATGCAGTATTTCAAAAGAATTGAGTAATTTGTCAAAAATTACTTTATGTCTAAAAAAGCTTTTTCCAGTATTTTAATTTTAGGATTTTTTATTTTAATTATAGGATTTGTAGTCAGAGTTTCTCAGGAAAGAGGAACTGAAGGATATAAAATAAATGAAACCCCAAAACTTGTTATAGGTATAGTAGTTGATCAGATGAAACATCAGTATTTAACTAAATACTGGGCGCATTATTCTGATAGAGGGTTTAAAAAATTGATTAAAAATGGTTTTATTGCTAAGAGTAATCATTTTGGCTACGCTCAAACTTCTACAGGGCCAGGTCACGCTACTGTAGCTACTGGAACTTATCCAGGAGTACATGGGATTATTGGCAATAGTTGGTTTGATAAGAAACAAAATAAATCAATTTACTGTGTTGATGATAGTAAATATTTAACTGTTGGGAGTGAAAGTGACCAAGGCAAAAAATCTCCATTTAATCTTTTAACTACAACTTTAGCTGATGAAAATAGAGTAGCAACTAATTTTAAAGGTAAGACAATAGGGGTTGCGATTAAAGATAGGGGAGCTATATTATCTTCTGGTCATACGGCAAATGCAGCATATTGGTTTGAGGGTGGAGAAAAAGGAAGTTTTATTACTAGCTCATATTACGTAGATTCATTACCTGCCTGGGTTCAAGAATTTAATTCTTCGAGGACCATTGATAGGTATCTAAAAACATGGAATACTTTTTATGATATTTCTACTTATAATGAAAGTGGTCCAGATAATAATAATTATGAAACTAACTTTAGTGGGGAAGAAGAACCAGTTTTCCCTCATAATTTTAAAATTAAAAGCAATAAAACAGGAAATCCTTATTATGGCTCGATAGCATCAACTCCATTCGGAAATTCTTTGGTCGCTGATTTTGCGATAAAAGCTATTGAAAACGAAAAATTAGGAGAAGATAGTAATACAGATTTTTTATTGATTGATTTTTCATCAACTGACTATGTAGGACATCAATTTGGAGCAAATTCTAAAGAAGTTCAAGACACTTATATTAGATTAGATAAAGAAATAGAAAGGCTTTTAGACTATTTTGACAATAAAGTAGGGTCTGGTAATTATACTTTGTTTCTAACTGCTGATCATGGAGCTACTGATGTCCCAGGATTTCTTAAAGACAATAAAATTCCAGTAAATTATTTTGATTCAAAAAAATGGAAAAAACACATCGAAGATTCAGTTTTTGAATTATTCAAAACAAAAAAACTTATAATAGGAAGTTCTAATCAACAAATTTTCCTTAATCATAAGCTCATTGAAAAAAGGAATTTAAATTTAGATCTTGTTAAAAAGAAAATCATTAATATAATGCAAACATTTCCTGGCATAGAAAATGTTTATTCTTCAGAAGAAATTTTAGCAAGTAATGATGATTACTTTAAAAAGCTTATTAGAAATGGGTTTAATAAAAATTTGTCAGGTGATATTATATATACTTTTACCCCAAACTGGACATATCCAAGAAAAGGCTCAACTCATGGATCAATGTTTGATCACGATACTCATGTGCCACTAATTTTTTATGGAAAAGGAATAAAAAAAGGTTCTATAAGTAGAAGAACAGATATTATAGATATTGCACCAACTATAGCAACAGTTTTAGGTATTAGTTCTCCCAATTCGTCTACTGGACAGGTAATTAACGAAGCAATTGATGATTAGAAGTTTTAAAACAGGAATTTTACATTTTTCAGCATTAATATTAATGCTATTTAATTCTTCATGTTCAAATACAAATTTTGATATAATTATTGTTGGTGGAGGAACTAGCGGAGTTGTATCTGCGGTTCAATCTTCTCGACTAGGCTCTAAAACCTTACTCATTGAAGAAACTGATTGGCTTGGCGGAATGTTAACATCAGCTGGAGTTAGCGCCATGGATGGCAACTATAAAATGCCATCAGGATTTTTAAAGGAATTTAGAGATAGTTTAGTTTCTCATTATGGGCATTTGGACAGCCTTAAAACAGGTTGGGTTAGTAATATTATGTTTGAGCCATCAATTGGAGATAGAATTCTTAAAGAGATTGCTAAATCAGAAAAAAACTTGACAATAAAGTATGGTACAAGCGTAAGTGAAGTAGAAAAAAAAGAAAAGTTTATTATAAAAACAAATCAAAACTCTTCTATATATAAATCTAAAATATTAATTGATGCAACTGAACTTGGAGATTTAATACCAATGTTAAACCTTACATATTTAGTTGGAATGGATTCTAATAAAAGGTTTAAAGAAGACATTGCTCCAGAATTTTCTAATAATATCATTCAAGACCTTACCTATGTTATGATTTTGAAAGATTTCGAAAAAGACATGACAATTAAAAAGCCGATAAACTACAATAAAGAAGAATTCATTTGTTCTTATAATTCAGGCCATTGCGATAACACAAGCAAAAAATTGTGGTCAAAAGATAAATTGATTAACTACGGAAAACTTCCAAATAAAAAGTATATGGTTAATTGGCCTATTAATGGGAATGATTATTATACAAATTCAATCGAATTGAGTGATAAACAACGTTCATTGAATTACGAAAAAGCTAAACAAAAATCATTAAGATTTTTATACTTTATTCAAACAGAAATGAACTTTAACAATCTATCAATAGATTATGATGAATTTCCTAGTAAAGATGGATTTCCATTAATGCCATATCATAGAGAATCAAGAAGGTCTAAAGGAAAGGTTACTCTTACTTTAAATGATATTAAATTACCTTATTCACAAGAAAATTCTTTATATAGAACTGGAATAGCGGTTGGAGATTATCCAGTAGATCACCATCATGGTGCATATTCAAATTATTCTAATCTTCCTAAACTTGATTTTTATCCAGTTCCTTCATATTCTATTCCTTTGGGGAGTTTAATTCCTGAAAATATTGACAATTTTATTGTAATTGAAAAATCTATTTCAGTTTCTAATCTAGTTAACGGAACTTCCAGGCTTCAACCTGTTGTTATGCAAATAGGTCAATCTTCAGGATTTTTAGCTTCGTTAGCTATTAAAAATAAAAAAAACATTGATCAAATAAATGTTAGAGATGTTCAGTTAGAAATTTTAAAAAATAAAGGTTACATATTACCTTATGTTGACGTTGATTATGAAGATTTAAATTTTATAAGCTATCAAAAAATTGGGGCATGTGGAATTTTAAGATCTGAAGGATTAAATATAGGATGGGAAAATAAAACTCTTTTTTACCCAAATGCTAAATTAAACATAAACCAAATTTATTTAGAGAATTGGACTATGTTTAAATCTGATAAAATTCCTTTTCCTGAAAAAGTATCTATTAAAAATATTTTAAATTGGGTTTACAAAATAAAGGAGAAATCCTTTTCAAATGAATCTGAATATTTAGAAGTTTGGACAAGCTTAAGCTTATCTGATTTTAATTTAGAAAGAATAATAACTAGAGGAGAATTTTCAGTCTTATTAGATAAAATTACAGATCCTTTTTCAAACGTTAACATTGATTATTATGGAAATTTAATTTCATCATCAAATGATTAGGAAAGCTACCTTAAATGATTTATCAAAAATTGTTGAGATAACTAAAGCATGCGCAAAGTTAATGATCTCTAAAAATATTCTTCAATGGAATGAATTTTATCCAAATCTTGAAACTTTTAAAAAGGACGTTACAAACCAATCACTTTATGTTTTAGAAAACAATAAAGACGTTATTGGATGTTTAGTAATATCTGATTATATGGATGAGTTTTATAAAAAGGCTAAATGGTTAACCGCTAGTGATAAAAATATTTATCTCCATAGATTGGCAATTCACCCCGATCATCAAGGTAAGGGTTTTGCTAAAAAATTAATGAACTATGCTTTTAAATTTTCTAAAGAAAATGGATTTAAATCTTTAAGGTTAGATACTTTTAGTGGAAACCCTCAAAATAATATTTTTTATCAAAATTTAAATTTTAAAAAACTAGAAGAGATATATTTTAGAGAACAAAGTGAAGAACCTTTTTATTGTTATGAGAAAGTATTGTAAATGAAACGTGTATTTTTGTATTAAATAATTGAAGTAAATGAATAAAATTAGAGTAACTAAACAGTTTAATTTTGAAACAGGCCACGCTCTTTATGGTTATGATGGGGCTTGTAGAAATGTTCATGGACACAGTTATAAGCTTTTTGTCACTGTAATTGGAATTCCAATTGATGATTCAGAAAATGTAAAATATGGAATGGTGATTGACTTCAAAGATTTAAAGAAAATCATTAATGAAGAAGTTGTAGAGGTGTTTGATCATGCTACAGTCTTTAATAAGAATACTCCACACAAAGAATTAGCTATGACTCTTAAAAATAGTGGCCATAAAGTTATATTGGCAGATTACCAGCCTACTTGCGAATTACTTGTCATAGATTTTGCCAAAAAGATTAAAAATAGATTGCCTAAAAATATTTCTCTTCACTCTTTAAAACTTCAAGAAACAGAATCTTCTTGTGCTCACTGGTATGAAAAAGATCAATAAATTTTTAAATATTGAACTTAAAAAGGATGAAAAAATCTACTTTTCATCTGATAATCATTTGGGAGCTCCTAATCATTTGGACAGCATGGTTAGAGAGAAAAAGTTTGTTAACTGGCTTGATATAATTAAGACTGATGCAAAAGTAATTTTTTTATTAGGAGATTTATTTGATTTTTGGTTTGAATACAAAAAAGTGGTCCCTAAGGGATTTGTTAGAGTGCTAGGTAAATTAGCTGAAATTTCAGATTCTGGAATAGACATTTATTTTTTTGTTGGAAATCACGATATGTGGATGAATGGATATTTTGAAAATGAACTGAATATAAAAGTTTTTCATAAGCCTCAAAACTTTATGATTAATAACAAAAAATTTTTAATTGGTCATGGGGATGGATTAGGCCCTGGTGATAAAGGTTTTAAAAGAATGAAAAAAACATTCACTAACTCAATTTCTAAATTCCTTTTTAGATGGATTCACCCTGATATTGGTGTAAGTATTGCACAATATTTTTCAATGAAAAACAAATTACTTTCTGGTGTGGATGATATTGAATATAAAGGAGAAGACAATGAATGGTTAGTTCAGTACGCTAAGAAAAAATTAAATCAAGATGACTTTCTATTTTTCGTTTTTGGCCACAGACATTTACCTTTAGACATTTATCTTTCTGATAAAGCTAGATATATTAACCTAGGAGATTGGATTTCGTACTACTCCTTTGCGGAATTTGACGGAAATATTTTGGAATTAAAGTATCATAATATATAGCTAAAAGAATAATGATAGAAAAGAATAATGTCAGCCTAGAAAGGACGGTTATTGTAGGAGTTATTACTTTAAAACAAACCAAATCTGTTCTCGAAGAATACTTAAATGAGTTAAGTTTTTTAACTTTTACAGCAGGGGGGGAAGTCATAAAACGCTTTACTCAAAAATTGACTTCACCAGATTCTAAAACTTTTTTAGGTAAAGGAAAAATGGAAGAATTAGCTGCTTTTATTAATACAAACGACATAAATTCTGTAATTTTTGATGACGAGCTAACTCCAGCTCAACAATTAAATATCGAAAAATTTTTAAAATGTAAAATTGTTGATAGAACTGGATTGATACTAGATATTTTTGCTCAAAGAGCTAAAACTAGCTCAGCTAGAAACCAAGTGGAATTGGCTCAATACCAATATATTTTACCCAGGCTAAAAGGGCTATGGACTCATTTAGAGAGACAAAAAGGAGGAATCGGAATGAGAGGTCCAGGAGAAACAGAAATAGAAACTGACAGAAGAATTGTTAGAGATAAGATTACATTATTAAAAAAAAAGCTAGTTGTAATTGACAAGCAAATGTCAACTCAACGCGGAAATAGAGGATCTTTAGTTAGAGTAGCATTAGTTGGGTATACGAATGTTGGTAAATCAACTTTAATGAATTCTATATCAAAAGCTGAAGTATTTGCTGAAGATAAATTATTTGCCACATTAGACACAACAGTAAGGAAAGTTGTAATTGAAAACATGCCCTTTTTATTGACAGATACTGTAGGTTTTATTAGGAAATTACCAACACAGCTAATAGACTCTTTTAAAAGTACTTTGACAGAAATTACTGAAGCTGACTTATTAATTCATGTTGTAGATATTGCACATCCAAATTATGAGGATCATATTGATTCAGTGAACACAATTCTTAATGAAATAGGTTCAGGTGAGAAACCAATGATCATGCTGTTTAACAAGATAGATAAGTATGTAAATGACAAAGAAAATATTAAAGACATTAATGATATCGATTATCAAGACAAGAGTTTAAACACTCTAAAGTCTAGTTTGTCTAAGAAGTATAATCAAAAAGCATACTTTATTTCAGCTTTGAGCAAAAAAGATGTTAGAGAATTGAAAACGAATTTTTATAAAGAAATTAGAGAAATACACGTAACCAGGTTTCCTTATAATGCTTTTTTATATCCCGATATTACTTAAATCAATATTTAGTCCAACCCCAAGGACTTCTCTTATTTGAACTCTTGTAATTTCATTGTGATCATAAACAAATTGAAAAATAAGATTAGTTGACACGGCTTTGTTTACTTTCATAACTATATTAAAAGTACAATCTATATCGATATTCTTAGGACTGTCTAAGTAGTCTGAATATAAACTAAGTCTGTTTTCTAATGTGACATTTTCGTACACCTCAGCTTTGTAAAAAGCTCTAATCGAAGCACCTAATTCGAATCTGCTATTGGCTCCCTTTGATACTCCAAAATATGTTTGAGTGTCAGTTAAATTTTCTGTAAAAATGCGATTAACTAAGATTAATTTTCCAGTTATTGGAGCCGTATTAACCCAAAAATCTTTGTTTTTTTTCCAATACAATCCAACCCCTAATTGTGCAGTAGCAGGAGAAAAAAATCTTGATTTTTCCACACGATTAGGCTTTCCATCAGAGTCTTTTCCGAAACGATAACCTTTAGTATATTGAGTTTGAAAATTAAAAAAACTAGAATAACTCCAATTGCCAATTATCTCATTATTGAATTTTTTCCCAAGGACCGAATTGATCTCTAGTCTATCATCTGTTTTTTTTAGAAACTCACTTCCGCTAATTTTATTCAAGCCGAAAGTGCTTATTACTTTTGAATCCCAGGCCCATCCATTATCATAATAATTAAAATTGTAATTAATTTTAAGTGTTCCAGAGATACTGCTTTGTCCGCCAGAAGTCCAGTTACTAAAGCTAGATTGGTTTACTAAAAAAATAGCATTTCCTGATTTTTTCCATTTTATAGAAGTTTGTGTGCTATCTATTTCAGTTTGAGAAAATAAAAAACCGCTTAAAAATAGAAATAATATGAAATGTAAAAGCTTAAAATTCCTCATTATTTTTTTAAATATTTATAAATAGGCACAGAAGAGCATGCCTCACCAAACAGTATACTTTTTGCAATTGGCTGCAGTTTCTCAATAAGAGCAGAATAAGAAGATTTAGGTATGAATTTACCAGAACATCCTTTAATTATGACAGTTTTATTTTGATAGTTAGAAAAATCATAATTATTAATAGCTTCATTAATTAAAAGATTTTCTAGCAATTCTAAAGATCCAATAACATGTTTTATCTCATTTTTTTTTAAAAATGAGCTTATTAACAAAAAAGCCCAATCAGGGATTATAGCATCATTTGAACATACTATAGAAATGAACTTATTTTTGTGTTGTTTCCAATTATAATTTTGTGCATTTTCTCTAAAATCTTTTTCAATTAAGACTAAATCATTTTTAAGCCATTTTTTTAAATCAAAAGTTTCTCTTTCATTTTCAGAAATAAAAGACTCAAGATCTATTGTTTCTAACTTGCTATTTGCGACTCTATTAATTATTTCTTTGCTCATTACAAAAATCCTAATTCTAATTTTGCTTCTTCACTCATTAAATCTCTAGTCCATGGTGGGTCAAAAGTTAATTCCACTTTAGCTTCTACTACCTCTTCAACCGACCTCACTTTGTCTTCAACCTCTAACGGAAGAGTTTCTGCAACTGGACAGTTTGGAGTAGTCAAAGTCATAAGCACCTTAACGTGGTTATCTTCGTTAACAAAAACATCATATATTAATCCTAGTTCATATATATCAACCGGAATTTCAGGATCATATATTGTTTTTAAAACTCTAACTATTTTTTCGCCTAATTCGTTTGGATCCATTTTTATTTGATTTTATTTTTTTTACTAAATGCTAATGCATAATACTTTATTTGTCTTATCATCGAAACTAAACCGTTGGCTCTTGTAGGAGACAAGTGTTCTTTAAGGCCTATTTCATCAATATACTTTATATCAGAATTTATAATATCAAGAGGAGTTTGATTTGAATAAGCTCTAAGTAAAATAGCAGCTATTCCCTTAGTTATAATAGCTTCGCTATCTGTTGTGTATAATATTTTTCCTTCAATAATTTCTGCATGAAGCCACAGTTTACTTTGACAGCCTTTAATTAAATTAGAATCAGTTTTGTTACTAGGGCAAATTAACTCAATCGATTTTCCGAGTTCAATCATATATTCATATCGTTCCATCCAATTTTCAAAAAGAGAAAATTCTTCAACTATTTCATCTTGAATTTCTTTTATTGTCATAAGTTAAACTTGTAGATCAAAGATACAAATTAGCTTAACATAGAAATGGCTTGTAATAAAGATTTATAAAGGTGATCTATCTCTTCAATTGTATTGTAGAAAGAAAAAGAGACTCTTACCGTACCTGAAATGTTATAGTAATCCATGATGGGCTGAGCACAATGTTGACCGGTTCTTACTGCTATACCAAATTTGTCTAAAATAGAACCAATATCATAAGCATGAATTTCTCCGACATTGAATGAGATTACAGAAGTTTTATTTAACGAATCACCATAAATCTTAATATTAGGAATTGTTTTAAGCTTCTTTGTAGCATAATTAAGAAGAGATGATTCATGGATCTCAATATTATCAAATCCAATTTTATTTAAATAATTTATTGCTTCTCCAAATCCTATAACACCAGCTATATTAGGTGTACCGGCTTCAAATTTATGAGGAAGTTCAGCGTAAGTGGTTTTTTCAAAAGTTACACTTGAAATCATTTCTCCACCACCTTGGTAGGGAGGCATTTTTTTTAACCATTTTTCTTTTCCATAGAGCATTCCAACTCCAGTTGGACCGCATAATTTATGAGCAGATGTGGTGTAAAAATCAGCATCTAATTCTTGAAGATCTGTCTTAAAATGGGAACTGGCTTGTGCGCCATCTACTAAAACTAGAGCTCCGAATTCATGAGCTTTTTTAATTATTTTTTTGACAGGGTTTATTATACCTAATGCGTTAGAAATATGATTTACAAATACTAGCTTAGTCTTTTTAGATAATAGTTTTTCAAAAATGGAAAGATTTAATTCTCCATTTTCACTCATAGGAATTACTTTGATTTGAGCGCCATTTTTCTCACACATCATTTGCCAGGGGACAATATTTGAGTGATGTTCAAGTTCCGAAATAATAATTTCATCTCCACTATTTAGGAGATTTTCAAATCCATTAGCTACTAAATTAATTGAATGTGTTGTGCCTGAAGTAAAGATGATTTCATGAGAATGCTTGGCGTTGAAATGAGTTTTAACAGTCTGTCTAGCTCGTTCATAGGCATCAGTAGCTTCCTGGCTTACACTATGAATTCCTCTATGAATATTAGAGTTGTAATTACTATAATAGTCAACGATGGAGTCAATAACAATTTTCGGCTTTTGACTTGTTGCAGCATTATCTAAATAAACAAAAGGATATCCATTTACTTTTCTACTTAGTATCGGAAAGTCATCTCTAATTTTATTTACATTGAATGCCATAACTATAGATCAAATCCTATTTCAACTCCGAGTTTATTAGCGATTATCTTTTTAATTTTTGATTTCAAAGCAGGTATATTAACACTCTCCAAAACATTATTAGCAAAGGCATATGTAAGTAATGCTTCCGCTTCTTTTTTAGGGATCCCCCTAGCTCTTAAATAAAATAAAGCATCTTGATCTAATTGTCCAATAGTACATCCGTGAGAACATTTTACGTCATCTGCAAATATTTCTAATTGAGGCTTTGAGTTTATAGTAGATTTATCGTTTAATAATATGTTGTTATTTTTTTGAAATGCATTTGTTTTTTGAGCTATTTTATCTACAACAATTTTACCGTTAAAAACCCCTGTTGAACTGCCTGAATAAATACCTTTATAATCTTGGTGACTTTCGCAATTTGGATTAGCATGATCTACCAATGTATGATGATCAACTAGCTGCTTGTCATCTATAATGGTAATCCCTTTCATTGTTGAGTTAATATAGGATCCTTTTTGGTAATAGTTAAGATTATTTCTTGTTAGTTTTCCTCCAAAAGAAAATGTATGAATCTTAGAGTTACTATCCCTTTCTTGAGAAATATATGTATTGTCAATAAGTGAAGAAGATAGACGGTCATTTTGAATTTTATAATAATCCAAATGAGCATTTTTTGAAACAAAAATTTCAGAAACAGAATTTGTAAAAATAGGATTGTCAGTTAAGCTTTGGTGACTTTCTATGATCTCTGCTTGAGCACCTTCTTCAAGAACAATTAAATTTCTTGGCTGAAGCATCAAAGCAGATTCATTTCCAGTTGCAAAATGAATTATTTCAATAGGCTTTTCTAATATAATGTTCTTAGGAACATGAATATAAGCTCCTTCCTTTGAAAAAGCTGTGTTTAATTGAGATAAAGAATCGCCTTTTTCAATCGACTTGTTAAAATATTTTTTAATAATCGAAGTATATTTAGCTTTTGATAAAGCCGCAGACATTATACAAACATCTACTTTTTCATGACTTGTTTGAGAGAGGAATGAATCGAAAAATCCATCAACAAAAATAAGTTTATAGCTTTCAGTGTTGTCTAAGAAAAAGTCTTTGACATTTTTAAAATCCAATACGTTCTTTTTTTTAGAAAAAAGAGTATAATCTTCTTTAAGCAATTTGTTTAGGGAAGTATACTTCCAAGCTTCTAATTTTCTGTGAGGGAACCCTAATTTTTCAAATTTCTTAATAGCATCAGTTCTAATGTTATGCACAGGAGACTGTATGTCAATGTCTAGTTCAAATGCTAAAAATGAAGAAACTAATTTATCTGCTAATGGCATTGTAGTTTTTTTATTTGATCCAATCATACCCTTTTTCTTCTAGTTCATGAGCAAGTTCTTTTCCTCCAGATTTAACAATTCTTCCTTCGTGAAGCACATGCACATAGTCAGGAACTATATGGTCTAATAGTCTTTGATAATGCGTAATTAGAATTACAGCATTGTTTTTGTTTTTAAGCTTATTCACTCCGTTTGCAACAATTTTTAGAGCATCTATATCTAAACCAGAATCAGTTTCATCTAAAATGGATAAGCTAGGCTCAAGCATCGCCATTTGAAAAATTTCATTTCTTTTTTTCTCTCCACCCGAAAAACCTTCGTTTAAAGATCTTGAAAGAAATTTAGAGTCTATTTCTAAAAGTTCTGCTTTTTCTCTAATTTTTTTAAGCATTATGTTAGCGGGCATTTTCTCTTCATTTCTAGCTCTTAAGTTTGAGTTAATTGCCGTTTTAATAAAGTTTGTAACTGTAATTCCAGGAATTTCAACTGGATATTGAAAGGACATGAAAATTCCCTTTTGAGCTCTTTCTTCAGCGGCTAGTTCAATTATATTTTCATTTTTATATATAATATCACCTTTTGTCACTTCATAAGCTTCATTTCCGGCAATTACAGATGAAAGAGTACTTTTACCCGAACCATTTGGCCCCATGATTGCATGTACCTCACCAGCCCTTACGTTTAAATTAATGCCATTTAAAATGGGCTTGCCTTCAACACTTACATGTAAATTATCTATTGTTAACATAGTTTTAATTAATTTTTGTATTTAACCAACTGATCCCTCAAGGGAAATTTCTAATAATTTTTGAGCTTCCACTGCAAATTCCATAGGGAGCTTATTTAACACCTCTTTACTGAATCCATTAACAATTAACGCTATCGCTTGTTCAGTATCTATTCCTCGTTGATTACAATAAAATATTTGATCTTCTCCAATTTTACTAGTAGAAGCTTCATGCTCTACTATAGCTGTTTTGTTTTTTACTTCAATATATGGGAAAGTATGGGCTCCGCATTTATTTCCCATAAGCAAAGAATCACACTGCGAAAAATTTCTAGCATTTTCAGCCTTTGCATTAATTTGAACTAACCCTCTGTAACTGTTTTGTGATTTCCCTGCTGAAATTCCTTTAGATAGAATTGTGCTTTTAGTGTTTTTACCAATATGAATCATTTTGGTGCCAGTATCCGCTTGTTGATAGTTATTTGTTACAGCAATTGAATAAAACTCTCCAATACTATTATCACCTTTTAAAATACACGACGGATATTTCCAGGTTACTGCAGAACCAGTCTCTACTTGTGTCCAGGATATTTTGGAATTCGTATGACAAATTCCTCTTTTGGTAACAAAGTTAAAGACACCGCCTTTTCCGTTTTTATTTCCAGGAAACCAATTTTGAACAGTAGAGTATTTTATTTCAGCCCCATCTAAAGCAACAAGCTCTACTACTGCAGCATGTAATTGATTTTCATCTCTAGAGGGAGCAGTACACCCTTCTAAATAACTCACATAACTATCTTTATCTGCGATTACTAAAGTCCTCTCAAACTGACCAGTTCCGGCTTGATTAATTCTAAAATAAGTCGAAAGCTCCATAGGACACCTTACTCCTTTAGGTATATAACAAAATGATCCGTCTGAAAATACCGCAGAATTTAAAGTAGCATAAAAATTGTCTTTTTGAGGCACTACGCTTCCAATATATTTTTTAACAAGATCGGGATGATTCTTAATTGCTTCGGATATTGAACAAAAAATAATTCCTTTTTTTGAAAGAGTTTCTTTGAAAGTAGTTGCTACTGAAACAGAATCTACAACAATATCAATCGCTACACCTGTTAATTTTTTTTGCTCATTTATTGAAATCCCGAGCTTCTCAAATGTTTTAAGTAACTCTGGATCAACTTCATCTAAACTATTGTATTTGTCTTTTCCTTTAGGAGCGGAATAATAGGATATTTTTTGAAAATCTGGTTTAGGATATTTAACATTCGCCCATTTAGGCTCTTCCATTTCTTGCCAAGATTTAAAAGCTTTTAAACGCCAATCGGTCATCCACTCAGGCTCTTCTTTTCTTTTAGAAATTGCTTTAACAATTCCTTCATTTAGACCAACAGGAAATGTGTCAGATTCTATATCAGTTACAAATCCATATTCATATTCTTTAGTTTCTAACTCTTTTTTTAACTCTTCTTCCGTATATGCCATCTTATATTTTTATAATGAAAAACTTTCTCCACAACCACAAGTTCTATTTGCATTAGGGTTGTTGAAAACAAATCCCTTACCATTTAAGCCTCCAGAAAATTCAAGAGTAGTACCGATTAAGTATAAAAAACTTTTGTTATCAACGATTATTTTAACTCCATTGTCTTCGTAAACTTTATCATCCGTATTAATAGAATTATCAAAATTTAAATCATAGGATAATCCTGAACACCCTCCACTTTTAACACCTACCCTGACAAAATCGTTGGATACGTTATAGCCTTCAGCCTCCATTAATTTTGCTACTTCTGATTTTGCTTGTTTTGAAACTTTAATCATTTATACTTTAATCTATATTTTACAAATATAACTCTTTGATAATTCATTACACTAAGTTTTTTTATTAATCACTTCTTAGAATTACTCAATAATAATGCCAATTAATTTATATTTGACAAAATAAATAAATTGAAAAAAAATAACGAAATAAAAACCCCAACAAAATTAGCAGATTTAGGAGAGTTCGGTGTGATTGATAAAATCACTAAAGGCTTTATAAATTCTAATAATTCTTCCGTACTTGGGATTGGCGATGATGCAGCTGTTCTAGATTTTAAAGATAATCAGGCGTTAATTTCTACAGATATGATGGTAGAAGGAGTTCATTTTGATTTGGCTTATATGCCGTTAAAGCACTTAGGATACAAAGCCGTTGTTTCTAATCTTTCAGATATTTATTCAATGAATGGAACCTGTACTCAAATTACAGTGAGTATAGCAGTTTCTAATAGATTTAATTTAGAATCTTTAGAAGAACTTTATTTAGGAATTAGAGCTGCATGTAAAACTTATAAAATTGATTTAGTTGGTGGGGATACAACAACGTCAACTAAGGGTCTCATTATAAGTATTACATCTATTGGAAGCGCTAAGTCTAAGGATATTGTTAAAAGAAGCGGAGCTCAAATCAATGATTTAATTGTTGTTTCTGGAGATTTAGGAAGTGCCTATATGGGATTACAAGTCTTAGAAAGAGAAAATGAAGTGTTTAAAGTAAACCCACAAAACCAACCGGATTTATCTGACTATGCTTACCTGCTTAAAAGACAATTGAAGCCAGAAGCCAGAAAAGATGTTATAGATTTTTTTGCTGATAAAAAGATTACACCAACTTCAATGATTGACATTAGCGACGGTCTTTCTTCAGAAGTATTACACATATGTAAACAATCAAATGTTGGATGTGATTTATATGAAGAAAAAATACCTCTTAGCAAGGAAATGAAATCGGGATGTGAAGAATTCAAACTTCACTCAACTACAATCGCGTTAAGTGGCGGTGAGGATTATGAACTTTTATTTACAATAAATCAAAAAGATTATGATAAGATTAAAGGAAATAACGACTTAACAGTGATAGGACATATAATTGATTCTGAAAAAGGAATAAACTTAGTAACAAAATCAGAAGATAAAGTTCCGATTACTTCTCAAGGCTGGAAATCGTTTTAATCCATTTAGACTGATATTTTAATAAACTTTTTTAATAACATAAAAAACGTATTTTTGAACTCCCAATAATTTACATATGAGTATTTTTTTAATAAAAGCATTTCAACTGATTTTAAGTCTTGCAATTCTTGTTGTTCTTCATGAATTAGGACATTTTATTCCTGCCAAACTATTTAAAACAAAAGTTGAAAAATTCTATTTATTTTTTGACTGGCCATTTGCATTGTTTAAGAAAAAAATTGGAGAAACTGAATATGGGATTGGTATTCTTCCACTTGGAGGATATGTTAAGATCGCTGGGATGATAGATGAGAGTATGGATACAGAGCATTTAAAAAAAGATCCAGAACCTTGGGAATTTAGATCAAAACCAGCTTGGCAAAGACTAATTATAATGCTAGGTGGAGTTACGGTAAATATCGTACTAGGTTTCGCTATTTATATGATGATTGCTTTTGTTTGGGGAAAAACTATTTTAACAAATAATGATTTACCCGCGGGATATGAGGTTAATGAAATTATGAAACCATACGGATTTAAGGACGGTGATAAAATTTTAGAAATTGACGGCCAACCTTTAGAAGATATAAATGAGATTGGCAAATATTTGTTTTTAAGAAATGTTTCTGACGTTAAAGTTCAACATAATAATGGAGCTTATGAAAACTTAAAAATCCCTGAAGATATTGGAACTCTAATGATGGATAGCGGGATCATGACTCCTTTTACCTTACTTGTTCCTCCTGTTGTTGGTTCTGTAGAGCCTGACTCACCAGCTAAGCAGGCAGATTTAAATTTAAATGATAAAATTATATCAGTTAATGGTGAAGAAATAGTTAAATGGCAAGATTTTACAAAAATAATCAAGGAAAATAGTTTTAGTGAAATAAATTTAGAAATCGATAGAGATGGGTATTTATTAAATAAAACAGTAAAGTTAAGTGAGAATAATACTATAGGTATAAGTGTTTTAAAACCAGAAATTTCAACTACAAAACTAAACTTTACGTTTTTAGAAAGTATTTCTAGAGGATATGATAAAGCTTATTGGACTTTAAAAGATTATGTTACTCAATTTAAATACGTGTTTACCAAAAAAGGAGCCTCACAGCTTGGTGGATTTGGAGCAATCGCAGGCATTTTCCCAGCAAGTTGGGACTGGCAAGGGTTTTGGGAAACTACAGCTTTACTTTCTATAATTTTAGCTTTTATGAATGTTCTTCCAATTCCAGCTTTAGATGGAGGACATGTAATGTTTTTAATTTATGAAGTTGTTTCGGGAAGAAAACCAAACGATAAGTTTATGGAATATGCTCAGATTACAGGCTTTATGTTATTAATGGCATTAGTGCTTTTCGCAAATGGGAATGATCTTTATAAATTTCTTTTTAATTAATTTGAACACAATGAAATATAATTTATATTTGCCCTCGATTAAAAACAAATTCCTCCTTAGCTCAGTTGGTTAGAGCATCTGACTGTTAATCAGAGGGTCCAAGGTTCGAGTCCTTGAGGGGGAGCTACTTATAATGATAAAACGGTTATACTTTTATAGTGTAGCCGTTTTTTTTATTTGTAACA
>JAQCFO010000002.1 GCA_027619415.1 Bacteroidota bacterium | reverse complement strand
CCCCATCTACCCAACTTGAAACACCGCTTGCACTTGCATATCTTCTTCTGTCAATTCGGCTATTTCTAAACCTCTTAAGTAGGTTAAACTAACAATAAAACAACATAGTCCTCTATAAAGGAAGTAGATTAATAAGGTTTAAATAATTGTTATATTTAAGTATGAAAAAAATAACCTTACTCTTCGCTTTTTTAATTTTTGCTTGTCAAAGCCCAACTAAAATTTCTGAAAAAGAAGTTATGGAAACATTTGAGACCTTTTTTGAGGTTATAGATAATGATTTAGACAGTTTTGAATCTCTGGTTACAAATGACTTTTTTATTTTCGAAAATAGCAGACACTATTCCAAAGAAGAATTTATTGAATTTGTAAAAACATTCGACATTATAAGTGTTAATCGAAAATTTGAAGACGTCACAATTGACACCGACTACAATTCTGCACATATTTCTCTTAAACAATTTGGAGAGTTTATAGTAAACACCCCTGATGGAAAAGCAAAGCTTGAGTTTGAATGGCTTGAAAGCGCTTATGCTGTTAAAGTTGAAAATAAACTTAAGTTTAAATTCTATTTTTCAGAAGCGATAAAAACAAACACAACTAATTTAGATTAAACCATAGTCATATCTTCTTCGTTTAATTCAGATACTCAGAACCTCACTATTACACATACTTATACAAACACCTCCCGTCAAAAGAAAACCGATATTATTTGAGTAGGGAATTAGCAATTAATAATTATTATTCAGATTTTTTGGGTTTTTAGTAGTGCTGGCCGTACAATAATCGTACAAATAATTTATAATACAACAAAAAACCCTTGAAAATCAGATGATTAACAAGGGTTCTCGTACTCCGGGTGGGAATCGAACCCACACTCTTTACAGAACTGGATTTTGAATCCAGCGCGTCTACCAATTCCGCCACCGAAGCAAGGACGGCTAAAATATAAAATAATCTGATTAATAAGATAATATACCCTTATAAATTATATATCATAAAATAAATTGCTAAATTTGCCAACCAATTAAGAAAAATGGCTGAAAATAAAACTGAAGCTAAAATTTTTGCCTGTACTCAAAGTACTAAAATAGGTGAAAATATAGCTAAAGCTTATGGATTGAAACTAGGGAAAGTTATTTTTCATCATTTTAGTGATGGAGAGTTTCAACCTTCTTTTGAAGAATCCTTAAGAGGAAGTAGAATATTTTTAATTGGCTCTACTAATCCAAGTTCTGATAATTTAATGGAGCTTTTGTTAATGATAGATGCCGCTAAAAGAGCTTCTGCTAGACACATAACTGCTGTAATGCCTTACTTTGGCTGGGCACGTCAAGATAGAAAAGACAAGCCTAGAGTTCCCATAGGAGCTAAATTAATAGCTAAATTATTAGAAAGCGCAGGTGCCACTAGAATAATTACAATGGATCTTCATGCGGATCAAATTCAAGGATTTTTTGAAAAACCAGTAGACCACTTATATGCTTCAACAATTTTCATTCCCTATTTAGAAAGTTTAAAGTTAGATAACTTAACGATTGCCTCTCCAGACATGGGCGGCTCTAAAAGAGCTTACGCCTATTCAAAATTTTTAAAAAGTGATGTGGTAATATGTTATAAGCAAAGAAAAAAAGCCAATATCATTTCTCACATGGAGCTTATAGGAAATGTTGAAGGAAAAAACGTAGTGCTAGTTGATGATATGGTTGATACGGCTGGTACTTTGACAACTGCAGCTGATCTTTTGATGAAAAGAGGAGCTAAATCAGTAAGAGCCATATGTACTCACCCTCTTTTATCCGGAAAGGCTTATGAAAGAATTGAAAAATCTCAGCTTAAGGAATTAATAGTTTCTGACAGTATTCCCATTAAAAAAGAATCTAATAAAATTAAAGTTTTATCCTCAGCTAAATTATTTGCTGCAGTGATGAAAAACGTTCATAATAATCAATCAATAAACCCATTTTTTATAAAATAATATCATGAAATCAATTACAATTAACGGATCTAAAAGAGAACACGTAGGTAAAGTAGCTACTAAAGCCTTACGTAATGCTGGAAAGGTACCTTGCGTTATATACGGAGGAGAAAACCCGATACATTTTTCAGCAGATGAATTATCATTTTCAAAACTAGTATACACAGGGGACGCCCATACTGTTGTTGTTATTTTGGAAGACGGAAATAAAATAGATGCAGTAATGCAAGATATTCAATTTCACCCAGTTAGTGATAAAATTTTACATATAGATTTTTTCCAACTTCACGCAGGAAAAGAAATCAGCATGAATATTCCCGTTAGATTTGAAGGAACTGCTCCTGGAGTTAGAGATTCAGGAGGATTACTTTCTAAAAATAAAAGAAAACTAACTGTTAGAGCTTTACCTAAAAACTTACCTGATTTTCTTTTAGCAGATGTTTCTGAATTAAATCTTAACGATAGTATAACTGTTGCCGATTTATTAGAGGAAACTTTCAATATTCTTCATCCTGAAAATCAAGTTGTTTGTCAAGTGAAAATGTCTAGAGCTACAATGTCTGTAGAAGATGAAGATGAAACTGAAGAAGGAGCTGAAGGAGCTGAAGGAGCACCTAAAGAAGGTGGAGAAGCAAAAGCTGAAGAAGCTAAAGAAGGTGGAGAAGCAAAAGCTGATAGTTAAAAACTTCTTACTACAAAACAAAAGCATTCCTTTTATATTTAATTGGGATGCTTTTTTTATTTTTAACAATTCAAACTAACTCATTGAACTGGCTAGAATTTTTTAAACTAAGATCTAAACCAAATATTGATATGAATAAATTTCTAATTGTAGGAATTGGAAATATCGGAAAAGAATACTTTGAAACTAGGCATAATATTGGTTTTGAAGTTTTAGATTATGCTTGTAAGGAATTTGACGAGAGTTTTTCTACACAGAAATTAGGAGATATCGCTAAATTCAAACATAAAGGAAAAACTTTAATACTCTTAAAGCCTAGCACCTATGTTAACTTAAGTGGAAAATCTGTAAGTTACTGGCTACAAAAAGAAAATATTCCTATTGAAAATCTATTAGTAATTTCTGATGATCTTAATTTAGATTTTGGTGCCATTCGAATAAGAATTAAAGGATCACATGGAGGACACAATGGCCTTAAAAACATTCAAGAAATTCTTAATTCTCCAATTTATAACAGATTGCGTTTTGGAATTGGAGGAGACTTTTCAAAAGGAAAACAGTCAGAATTTGTTTTGTCTAAATGGTCAAAAAATGAACAGTCAGAACTAATCACTTTAAGAGCTTTGTTTTATCAAATTATTAGTAATTATGCTACTAATGGTATAGTAGATACAATGAATAAATTCAATAGCAAATGAAATTAATCAAAGGGATAGATAACTTCATTGTTGAATCGAACACTATTGTAACTATCGGAATTTTTGATGGGGTTCATAAAGGACATCAGAAAATATTAAAAAAACTCGCTAATCAGGCTAATAAATTTAATTTAAAATCTGTTGTTTTAACTTTTTCTCCGCATCCAAGGACAGTCTTAAATCCTACTGCACCACTTGAACTGATCAACACAATTGAAGAAAGAATAAAATCAATATCGAACTGCGGAATCGATTATATTATAGTGCACCCATTTGATAAAGCTTTTTCAAATTTATCACCTGAAGAATTTGTTGATTCTGTATTAATTAAAAAACTAAATACTAAAAAAATATTAATTGGCTATGACCACAGATTTGGGAAAGATCGCAAAGCAGGTATTAAAGATTTACAATTTTTTGGTTCAAAGTATAATTTTGAAGTTATGGAAATTGGAGTAAAAGAAGTGAATAATATTTCTGTAAGCTCTACAAAAATAAGAACATCAATTTCAGAAGGAAATATTAAAAAAGTTTATTCTTATTTAGGATATAACTTCACGTTAAGCGGTGAGATAGTTAAAGGGAATGCTATTGGAAGAACCATTGGCTTCCCAACGGCCAACATAAAAATTTCTGACAACAATAAGTTAATTCCAAAAAATGGAGTCTATCTAATCTCTTCTGTTTTAGACAAAATTCAATATTATGGAATGATGAATATTGGAGTGAAACCAACTTTAAATATTAAAAAACAATCTATAGAAGTTAACTTTTTTAAATTAAAAAAAGATTTATATGGAAAGGTTTTAGAAGTCTCTGTATTGCAATTTATCCGAAATGAAGAAAAATTTAATAATCTTGATGATTTAAAAAATCAAATTAAAATTGATAAGGAAACTTGCTCTACTTTAATTAATGAGCTCAATAAATAGCCTTAAGTTTATATTCTAAATATAATATTCCACTACATTTGTAAAAATTAAAATTCAATGTTACAAGTATCGACTATAAGCGAAAACCTTGAAAAGATCACTAAATCAATGTTAAAAAGGAACATTGATATTAAATCTATTCTTGAAAAAATTATTGAAACTGATAACAACAGACGATCAACGCAGTCAAGTCTAGATAACTCGTTGGCTAGCTCTAATCAATTAGCTAAAGAAATTGGAGAGTTTTTTAAAAGTGGGGAAACAAAAAAAGCAGGAATCTTAAAAGAAAAAGCAAGCTTTTTAAAAAAAGAAAGTAAAAATTTATCTGAAAAATTATCAAATATCATTAAAGAGCTTAATAATTTACTTTTAGAAGTTCCTAACATCCCTCATAAGCTAGTGCCTAGCGGATCCACTGAAAGTGATAATAAAGAGATTTTTAAATGGGGTTCTATTCCAGAATTAAAAGAAGCTGCATTACCGCATTGGGAATTAGCTTCAAAATATGACATTATTGATTTTGAATTAGGAAATAAAATTACAGGAGCAGGATTTCCAGTATACAAAGACAAAGGGGCAAAGTTACAAAGAGCATTAATTAATTATTTTTTAGACAAAAACACCAATGCAGGATATAAAGAGTTTCAAGTTCCTATACTTGTTAATGAAGACTCTGGCACTGCTACCGGACAGCTCCCTGACAAGGAAGGCCAAATGTATTATATAAAAGAAGATAACCTTTATTTAGCGCCTACTGCTGAAGTCCCAGTTACAAATATTTTTAGAAATACCATTGTTAAAGCTTCTGAATTACCTATCTGCCTAACAAGTTACACACCATGCTTTAGAAGAGAAGCTGGTAGCTATGGCTCTCATGTAAGGGGCTTAAACAGGCTTCATCAATTTGATAAAGTTGAAATAGTTAGAATTGAAGATCCTGAAAATTCTTATCGAGCATTAGATAGCATGGTTGATCACGTTAAAGGTATTCTAGAAGAATTGGATTTGCCGTTTAGAATTCTTAGACTCTGCGGAGGAGATTTAGGCTTTACTTCTTGCTTAACCTACGACTTTGAAGTTTACTCTGCCGCCCAAAAAAGGTGGCTAGAGGTTAGCTCAGTATCCAATTTTGAATCTTTCCAATCTAATAGGTTGAAATTAAGAATAGATAAAGGGGAAAACAAAGTCTTAGCTCACACCCTAAACGGAAGTTCACTTGCACTTCCAAGAATAGTTGCATGTATTTTAGAAAATTATCAAAAAAATGATGGTATCCACATTCCAAAAGCACTCGTTCCGTACACTGGTTTTGAAAAAATTTAAAATTCTTTAAATTGAAAGAATTAAAACCAAAAAAAAAATTAGGACAGCATTTTTTAAAAGATTCTAATATTGCTAAAAAAATTGTTGATGCATTAAATCATGATGATTTAAAAAGTATAATAGAGATCGGCCCTGGAATGGGTGTTTTAACTGATCATCTTATCCCTTTTAAAAAAAAACTAAAACTTGTTGAAATTGATTTTGAATCAGTAAAATATCTAAATAAAAAGTATATTGATTTAAATGAAAACATAATTGAAAAGGATTTTTTAAAAATTAATTTAAAAGAATTTGATTCTCCAATTGGCATGATTGGCAATTTTCCTTATAATATTTCCTCTCAAATATTATTTAAAATGTTAGAAAATAAAAGTATAGTTGATCAATTAGTGGGGATGTTTCAATTAGAAGTAGCTAAAAGAGTTTGTGCACCACCAGGGTCAAAAATCTATGGTATTTTGTCAGTACTAGTTCAAGCATTCTACAATACCGAATTCTTGTTTTCATTATCACCAGATTATTTTTCTCCACCACCTAAAGTTAATTCTGGTGTAATTAAATTAATAAAAAAAAAAGAAACTAATCTAAACTGTGATGAAGAACTATTTTTTAAAGTAGTTAAAACTTCATTTCAACAACGTCGTAAAACACTTAGAAACAGTCTAAAAACATTTAATTTAAGTGATAATATAAAAGAAGATGTTATCTTTGGAAGACGTCCAGAAACACTTAGTGTTGATGAATTTATCTGGCTTACTAATACTATAAAAAATGGAATCATTTCAACTTAGTGAACTTTTATTAAAAAAAATTGCGGATTTAATTTTAGCAAAAAAAAATGTCACTTTAATAAAATTGGTCCAGGATATTCATTTTGCAGATCTGGCAGAAATTATTAATGAACTTAGCAAAGAACAGGGGGTTTATTTAATAAAACTTTTCGATAGTGAAAAAACTTCTGAAATTTTAACTGAATTAGATGAGGATATAAGGGAAAAAATTCTTGAATCTCTTTCAATTAAAGAAATTGCTGATGGAATTAAAGAGCTTGATAGTGATGATGCTGCCGACATTCTAGCCGAACTTTCGGATGAAAGAAAGGAAAAAGTTATTAGTGAAATAAGTGATGGTAATTTAGCTGATGATTTAATTGAACTTCTATCTTATGAAGAAGATTGTGCTGGAGGTCTAATGGCTAAAGAACTTGTTAAAGCAAATGAAAATTGGACTGTTTTAAGATGCTTAAGTGAAATTAAAAAACAAGGCGAAAACGTAACTCGTGTACATTCCATATATGTTGTTGATAACAAAGAAAAATTAATTGGAAGATTATCTTTAAAAGATCTAATAATTGCTCCTTCTAAAAATAAAATTAAAGACATTTATATTTCTAATGTTGATTCTGTTAATGTTTTAGAAAAGGGAGAAGATGTCGCTAAAATAATGTCTAAGTATGATTTGGAAGCTATTCCAGTTATTGATGATAAAAAACATTTAGTTGGTAGAATCACCATTGATGATATTGTGGATTTTATTAAAGATGAGGCCGAAGAAGATTATTTACTGGCTGCAGGTATTCAAGGAGATGTAGAAGCAGATGACTCAATATTTGAACTTACAAAAGCTAGATTGCCTTGGCTTTTTTTAGGTTTAGTTGGTGGTTTAGGTAGTGTTTTTATTTTAGAAGGTTTTGAAGAATTTATGACTAATCCAAATTATAAAACTCTATTTTTCTTTACTCCATTAATAGCAGCTATGGCAGGTAATGTAGGAGTTCAATCTTCAGCTATAATTGTTCAAGGGCTTGCTAATGACATTGTAAGGGGGAGTCTTCTTCAAAGACTAATTAAAGAGTTGGGACTTAGTTTAATAAATGGTATCATTTTAAGTTTATTTACTATGCTGTTTGGTATAGCTATAAATCAACCCATTGAATTAAGTTTTGTTATTTCCATTTCTATGTTATGTGTTATAGTAGTTGCAGCGCTAATAGGGACTTCTATTCCTATAATTTTAAATAAAAGAGGAATAGATCCTGCTATCGCTACAGGTCCTTTTATTACAACTAGCAATGATATTTTTGGAATTTTTCTTTTCTTTTATATTGCTAAAATATTTTTACTTTAATGCAAATGAAAATTCTTCATTTAGATTGCACGCACTCTTATTTATACGATGAATTAGAAAAATTAGGATATATTAATGATTTTGATTTTAAATCCTCAAAAAAGGAAATAGAAAATAAGCTAGATAATTATACCGGAATAATAATTCGAAGTAGATTTGTGATAGATGAAGTTTTCCTGAATAAAGCAAAGAATATTAAATTTATAGCGAGAATTGGATCAGGTATTGAAAACATCGATGTGGCTTTCGCCAAATTAAAAAATATTAAAATTATTTCCACTCCAGAAGGCAATTCAAATGCGGTTGGAGAGCATGCTATTGGAATGCTTCTTTCTTTGATGAATAATATTACTAAATCTGATAGAGAATTTTCAAAAGGCATTTGGTCTAGAGAACCTAATAGAGGATGCGAATTACAAAATAAAACTATCGGACTAATTGGTTACGGGAACACTGGGAAGAGTTTTTCTAAAAAATTATCTGGCTTTAATGTAAACGTGATTTTTTTTGATGTTAAAACTGGTCTAGAAGATGAAAATGCAAAATCAGTTTCATTAAAAGAAATTCAAAAATTAGCTGATATCGTTAGCTTACACACTTCACTTACAAAAGAGTCAATTGGGATTATCAATCAAGATTTTATCAATAACTGCGCTAAACCTTTCTGGTTAATTAATACGGCTAGAGGAAAGTGCGTTAACACAAATCACCTAATTGAAGCTTTAAAAGAAAAAAAAATATTAGGAGTGGCTTTAGATGTTTTAGAATTTGAGAAAAGTTCTTTTGAAAATCTTTCCAATCCAAAAGATGATAGTTTAAAATATTTGATGGAATCAGATAATGTTATCATAACTCCACATATTGCAGGGTGGACAAAAGAAAGCAAAATTGAATTAGTAAAAGTAGCAATAGATAAAATCAAAAAACTAGAATGAAAAATATTTTAATATTATGTACAGGTAATTCCTGTAGAAGTCAAATTGCTGATGGCTATTTTTCTAAATTATTAAAAAATAAAGCAAATGTATACAGTGCTGGAATTGAGACCCATGGCTTAAATAGAAATGCTGTTGAAACTATGAGTAGAGATAGTGTCGACATTTCTAAAAACACTTCAAATAATATTAAAGAATATTTCGATATTAATTTTGACTTCATCATTACTGTCTGTAACCATGCTAATGAAAATTGTCCTTTTTTTCCTTCTAAAAATGCCATTAAGATTCATCAAAATTTTTTTGATCCTTCAATAATAATAAACTCTAGTGACGATGATTATGACAAATGTAGAAATGAAATCAAAAAATTTACAATTGATTTTTGCCAAGAATATTTTTTAACTACCTAACTACTAATTGAAGAACTTCGTTAGTTCTTTGTTCTAAAAGCAATTGATTTTTTTTTAAAATTTCATTAGCAGAATTTTCTTTAAAGTGTCTTATTGTAAATAAACTAACCCCTTCAGTACATTCTACTTTAAAAGTCGCTTTCAAAATTGACAATAGTTCTTTTAATCTATTGTATTTGTCATAAATACAAACAGAAAAGCTAATTGCAGAATTTTGAATTAAATCAACTTTCATTTTATTTTCGTGTAAAATTTGGAATATTTCGCTAATATTATCTTCTACAATAAAAGAAAAATCCAAAGAAGATAATTTTAAAAGATTAAGATTTCTTTTTACTATAAAACAAGGCACTTCAGGTTTAATTTTTACTCCCCTTGATATTGATGTTCCATCTGAATTTGGATCCAAAAAAGATTTCACATATAATGGGATTTCCTTCTTTTGTAAAGGTTGTAAAGTTTTAGGGTGAATTACAGAAGCTCCATAAAATGCTAACTCAATTGCTTCTGTATAAGATATTTCCTGTAATAGTTGTGTTTTTTTAAACACTCTTGGATCTGCGTTTAATACTCCTGGAACATCCTTCCAAATTGTAACTGATTCAGCATTTAAGCAGTAAGCATAAATTGCCGCAGAATAATCGGACCCTTCTCTGCCTAAAGTTGTATTAAAATTATTTTCGTTACTAGCAATAAAGCCTTGCGTTACATTTAAAATTTTATTATCAATTTTTTTTAAAATGTTTTTTTGTGTAAGATCCCATTTTAAATTGGCATCTCTATAGTTAGAGTCAGTCTTTATAAGTTCCCTAGAATCTACCCAATTAGATTTTATATTTTTATAATTCAAATAAGCGCTAACTATCTTAGTTGAAAGAAGTTCTCCTTGACTAACTATTTGATCGTAAACAAAAGAATAATTAGGAGATTTATTTCGTTTTAAAAAACCTCTTAGGTTATTAAAAATTTCGTTGATCTCATCAAAAATTTCATATTTATTATTAGAAAAAAGAGTTAAAACAATTTCATTATGAAATTTAAAAACCTCGTTTAAAGAATATTGTAATTCGTCTTTATTTGAAAAATAATTTTTTACAACTAACTCTAATGCATTAGTTGTTTTCCCCATAGCAGATACAATCACTAAGATTTGATCGTATCCTGTTTTATTTAGAACTGAAATTAAATTTTCTACACCATTTGCATCCTTAACAGATGCTCCACCAAATTTGAATATTTTCATGTATTTAATATAAAATTATTAATAGATTCTTCATCCATTTGTACAATTTTCCATTCATCAGAAACTACAGCTCCGTTAGATTCATAAAATTTAATTGCATTAACATTCCAGTTTAAGACTGACCACTCTACTCTTTTCACACCTTTAGAATGAGAATATTTAATGAAATTAGAAAATAAAGTGTTTCCAATACCTTTTGACCTAAACTTTTGAGTAACTATTAAATCTTCTAAATGCATTGTTGCTCCCTTCCATGTTGAATATCTTGGATAGCCTAAAGACATTCCTACGATTGTATCATTTAGAACAGCTACAAAGCATACAAATAAAGAGTTTGAAAAACCATCCCTTATTAAATCATTTTGTGTCAACTCAACAGCAAGAGGCTCACGTTCAAATTCAGCTAGCTCCTTTATTAATAATAAAACAGAAATCATGTCATTTTTCTCAGCTTTTCTAATTACTAAATTCATTTACATTAATATATTTAGACAAAAGTAATCCAATCAATTTAAAATTCACAAATTCATTAATTGTATAACAATTTTATAGATATTTGTGACAATGAAAAAAGCGGGTAATAATCCAAATTCCTTACCCTTTTTAAAGTCTCTGAAAATTCAGAAACTACAAAATTCTATTGCTCAATCTCAAGATAATTATAATTTAAATGGGCTTTATGGTTCATCTAAATCATTTTTAATAAATCAACTTTTTGATTCAAAAAGAAATTTATTATGGGTACTAAATGACAAAGAATCGGCCGTCTATCATTTTAATGATTTAGAAAATTTTATGGAGAAAAAATATTGCTCTTTTTTCCCTAGCAGTTATAATAGATATAAAGATTTTACTAAAACGAATAGTCAAAGTGTTTTTCAAAGAACTGAAGTAATAAAAAATTTAAATTCAAAAAATAATTCTCAAATAATTGTGACATATCCTGAAGCAATTTTTGAAAAAATTATTCAAAAAAAAGAAATTAATAAAAGGATTTTAAAAATCTATAAAGGCCAAGTTTTAAATCTTGATGTTTTAAACGAACAATTATTTCACTTCGAATTTAATAGAGAAGATTTTGTGCTTGAACCAGGTGATTTTTCAGTTAGAGGAGGAATAGTGGATATATTTTCTTATTCAAATAATTTGCCTTACAGAATTGAATTTTTTGGAGATGAAGTGGAAAGCATAAGAACTTTTGATGTTGAATCTCAGGTTTCAAATAACACCTTTGAAATTATCGAGATTTTAGCTGCTTTAGATAATAAAGAAAGCAGTTACAATAGAGAGGATATTTTTAGTTTTATAAGCGCAAGTAGTGTTTTAATTACAGAAAATCTTACGTTTTTAAAAGATGAATTAAAAGGTTTGCATAGTCATTTAACTGAGTCCAAATTATCTCAAAATGAGTTTAATTCAGAAAGAATAAATGAACTTTTTTATAACGGAGACTCATTATTATCTGATTTAAAAAAATTTTCAGTAATTACTCTAAATGGTAATAAAAGTGAGAAACAATATGATTTTAACATTATTCCACAACCTACATTTAATAAAAAGTTTAATCTTTTAATTGAAAATTTAATTAATTACAAAGAAAAAGGATATTCTATTAGAATTTTCTGTAGCTCAAAAAATCAAATTAATAGATTTAAAGAGATTTTTGAACAAAATGAAACCCTATTAAATATTATCTTAATTGAAAAGCCTATTTATAAAGGGTATGTAAATAATGATGAAAAAGAAGTTTGCTATTCTGATCATGAAATATTTGATAGATACCATAAATTCAAAATAAACTCAGGATTTTCTGCTAAAAAAAGAGTGAGTTTAAATGAACTTAATCAATTAGAAATAGGTGATTATGTAACCCATATTGATCATGGAATTGGAGTTTTTGGTGGACTAAAAAAGATTAAAGTAAATGATAAAATTCAGGAGGCTATTAAGCTTACTTATGGCGATAGAGACACTCTTTATGTTAGCATTCACTTAATCCATAAAATTTGCAAGTACAATGGAAAAGATGGAACAAAGCCAAAAATTTTTAAACTTGGATCAGGAGCTTGGAAAAAAATTAAATTAAAAGCAAAAAGTAGAGTTAAGCAGATTGCATTTAATTTAATTGAGGCTTATGCAAAAAGAAAATTAAAAAAGGGATTTCAATATGGACCGGATTCATCTATTCAATACGAACTTGAAGCTTCTTTTCTTTATGAAGACACACCTGACCAACTAAAATCTACAATCGATATAAAAAATGACATGGAAAGCTTACAGCCTATGGATCGGCTGGTTTGTGGTGATGTTGGGTTTGGAAAAACAGAAATCGCAATTAGAGCTGCATTTAAAGCAATAGATAACGGAAAGCAAGTAGCTATATTAGTTCCTACTACAATTCTTGCGTTTCAACATTATAAAACTTTCTCTAAAAGGTTAAAAGAATTCCCTGTAACAATTGATTATTTAAACAGATTTCGATCTAATAAAGAAAAGAATACTATTGTTAGTGAAATTAATTCAGGTAAAATTGATCTAATAATTGGCACACATCAACTTGTAAATAAAAATATTGAATTTAAAAACTTAGGGTTATTAATTGTAGATGAAGAACAGAAATTTGGAGTTAGCGTTAAAGAAAAAATAAGATCTTTAAAAGAAAACATTGATGTTTTAACTTTAACAGCAACTCCTATCCCTAGAACATTACAATATAGCTTAATGTCTGCAAGAGATTTATCTATAATTAATACTCCTCCTCAAAACAGATTTCCTATTGATAGCAATGTTATTTCTTTTGACGAAGAAATAATTTCTGAAGCAATTAATTTCGAAATTCAAAGAGGAGGTCAAGTATTTTTTGTGCACAACAGAATTGAAAACATACAAGAAGTAAGTACTATGATTTCTAGACTAGTTCCAAGTGCAGAAATTAAAATTGTTCATGGTAGACTAGAGGGGAAAAAACTTGAAAAAACTATGCTAGATTTCATTAATGGGAAATTTGATGTTTTAGTTTCTACAACAATAATCGAAAGCGGTTTAGATGTTCCTAATGCCAATACTATATTTATAAATAATGCTCAAAATTTTGGACTTAGTGATCTCCATCAAATGAGAGGAAGAGTTGGAAGAAGTAATAAAAAAGCATTTTGCTATTTCATAACTTCTCCATTTTCTTCAATGACAAAAGAAGCTAGAAAAAGAATTGAAGCAATAGAACAACATACTGAATTAGGTTCTGGATTTCATATAGCCATGAAAGATTTAGAAATAAGGGGGGCAGGAGATTTGCTAGGTGCTGAGCAAAGTGGATTTATAAATGATATTGGTTTTGAAACTTATCAAAAAATTTTGAAAGAAGCTATTGAAGAACTCAAAGCAAAAGATTTTAACGATTTATTTGATGAAGATTCTATCAATGAAAATAGAATTACGAATTTTCAAATCGACACTGATTTAGAGGTTTTATTTCCAGATAATTATATTAACAACGTAAAAGAAAGGCTAAATCAATATCAAAAATTATCAGAAATCACCACTAATGATGAGCTAAATCAATTTGTAAATACTTTAGAAGATCGCTTTGGAAAATTGCCTTATCAATCAATTGATTTAATAAAAACAATTGAGCTCAAGTGGCTTGGAATTAAAATTGGGTTTGAAAAAATAATTTTAAAGAACAATAAAATGATCTGTCAATTTGTTTCAAATAAAGAAGACAATTATTATAAGACAGAAAAATTTCGTCAAACATTATTAAGCATCCAAAAAAATCCTAAAATATGTCATATTAAAGAGAAAAAAAAGAATGATAAAGAAAAGCTTTTGTTGATTTTTAATGAAGTGAAATCAATAACTCAAGCAATAAATTATTTAGAGATTTTTTAAATTTTTAACTACTCTAAATGCTTTATCCACTTGCTCTTCGTTAACTAAAATAGTAAACTCATTAGAAGTTGAGATAACTTCATATATATTAATTCCTTCCCATGAAAGTCTTTGAAACACAAAATAATACACTCCCGGAATTGATATGTTTTCAGCAGGCAGTTTTATGGAAATTGATGATAAATTACTTTGCTTAGAAATACAAATTTCTTCCTTAAGGATTGTTTCAACTAAAGAGGATAAGTTTCCGCTTACTACTATGTTACATTCGTTTACTCCCCTAGATGAAGTATAAAAATCATCTTTATTATCTACTTTCGACAAAAGTTTAGCCTGGTTACTTAAAAGTGTATCAGAAACTTTAAAATTATAATCAATGAGTGAGGATCGAACGGTAATATCCCCGATATCTTTAATAATTTTTACAATTTTATATGTAGTTCTAAATTCTAATTCGCTGGAAAGTCTTTTCAAGGCCATAACTATAGCCCCGTATCTAACTTCTTTTCTTAAGGATAATTGTATTTCTGTCTTAATAATTCTAGAAAGTGAAGTCAAGTTTATAATTCCTTGAGATAAAGCTGAAATTAAAAAAGGCTTAGATTTTATATAATCTTCAACTGCAGAAGAAATCGTTTTCATATTATGCAAATATAGTAATCCAGTTATTATTTGTTATAAATAAAACAAATAATTACAAATATAACATTTGACTATTCAGATCAGGTTACAATAATGCTAAAAGAAAAATTTAAATGATTATTTTTACAATACAATAATAAAAGTGAAAAAAAGATACACCATTACATCAGCCTTGCCATATGCAAATGGACCTATACACATTGGCCATTTAGCTGGGGCTTATATTCCAGCAGATATATATTCTAGATATCTAAGGCTTTCAGGGCATGATGTTTGTTTTGTTTGTGGAAGTGACGAACACGGAGCTGCAATTCCTATTAGAGCAAAAAAAGAGGGGACTACTGCTCAAAATATTATTGACAAATATCATTTTATCATAAAAGAATCCTTTATTAATTTTGGAATTTCTTTTGATAATTACTCTAGAACTTCTTCAAAAATTCATCACGAAACTGCTTCAGGGTTTTTTAAAGATTTAAATGATAAGAATATTTTTATCGAAAAAGAATCTGACCAACTATACGATGCTTCAGAAAAACAGTTTTTGGCTGACAGATTTGTTGAAGGGGAATGTCCTAAATGTAATTTTGATGGTGCTTACGGAGATCAATGTGAAAACTGCGGATCAACGCTTAATCCTAACGAGCTAATAAATCCTAGATCTAAATTAAGTGGAAATAAACCTACATTAAAGAAAACCAAACACTGGTTCTTACCATTAAATAACTTTGAACCTTTTTTAAAAGAATGGTTTTTAATTGAAAAAAAAGATGAGTGGAAATCAAATGTTTTCGGTCAAGTTAAATCATGGATACAAGAAGGTTTAAAGCCTCGCGCCATTACTAGAGATTTAGATTGGGGAATTCCTGTTCCCATTAAAGAGGCAATAGGAAAAGTGTTATATGTCTGGTTTGATGCACCAATTGGATATATTTCAGCTACAAAAGAGTGGGCTAAAAGAGAAAAAATTGATTGGAAGCCTTACTGGCAAGATCCCAAAACAGAGCTTGTGCATTTCATAGGCAAAGACAATATTGTATTTCATTGTATTATTTTCCCATCAATATTAAAAGCTTCAAACAAATATATTTTACCAACTAATGTTCCAGCTAATGAATTTTTGAACTTAGAAGGAAAGAAAATATCTACATCAAAAAATTGGGCAATTTGGCTTCATGAGTATATGGAAGATTTTCCTGAAATGCAAGATACTTTAAGATACGTCTTAACAGCTAATGCTCCAGAAAATAAAGACAATGACTTTACTTGGAAAGATTTTCAAGCTAAAAACAATAATGAATTAGTGGCTATTTTAGGAAACTTTATAAATAGAGTAGTTGTATTAACTCAAAAATATTATGCCAGTAAAGTTCCTTCAATTGGAGCTTTAAATGATAAGGAACAAGATTTAATCAGTGAAATATATTCTTTTCCAAAGAAAATCGGTGATTCTATTGACAAATTCAAGTTTAGAGAAGCTGTTAATATCATTATTGATTTAGCAAGGTTAGGTAACAAATATCTTGCTGACGAAGAGCCTTGGAAATTAATTAAAACAGAGGATTCTGAAAAGGTAAAAACTATAATGAACATTAGTTTGCAAATCTGTGGTGTTCTAGGTTTGGTTTGCGAGCCTTTTTTGCCTAATACATCTGAAAAACTTAAAACAATCTTCAATATAAAGAGTATTGAATGGAGCTCTATTTCTAAAGATTCTCCGATAGTTTCTTATAAAATTGAAAAAAGCTCATTACTTTTTAGAAAAATTGAAGATCAAGAAATTGAACTTCAGCTTGCAAAGCTCAACGAATCAAAACAATTAAAGGAATAATTAAACTTGATTTCTTGTCAAATTTAAATTCTTCTCATTAATTATTAATCTCAACGCTTTCCTTTGCAACTGCATTCATTCTTCTAATTAGTGCATTATAAGAATCTGTTATTTTTAAAAGATTCTCTTTAAAATCTTTTAAGTTATTATTATTTAGATCTTCTTTAGTGTCGATTTTCAATACGTCTGTTTTAAAAACTCTCAATCTACCAATTATTGATGGGGTATTTAAAACAGTAGGGATATGAATTTCATTAATTTTATCTATTTCTAAACTATAGGGTTCTATAAAATACAGTAATTGTCTTGTATCAATCTTTGAAAGTGTAGAAGCTTTTTTCAACACATCAATATCTCCCCATAAATTAAATACTTGATTGTATTGAGAATCTAAATCAAGAAAAATAGGTAAAGAATCTTTAACAAAAGAATTCAATTTTAAATAATTAATTGTCTTAATCGTTGGTTCTGTTTTCTTTACTGATTTAGAGCAAGAAACCAACAATAATAAAATTATCAAAAAAAATCTCATTTAATTTAATTTAATTTAATTTAAAAATAATGCTTTTTAATTAAGTTTAACAATAGTATTAGGATGCTAATAAACTTTAAAATAAAAAAAAATTAACTATTTGTTTATCTTTCTATTTTTTAAAATTTTAGAAACTTCTATCGTTTTTTCTTCTGTAATTTCGTAGTCTCTCATCACATAAATAGCAATTAAGGTTCCAAGTATTGGTAACCCTGAAAAAAATAAACGTAGTCCGATTATAGCTTCTTCAGGTTGTGTTACTGCGCCTGAAGTAAATCCAACTAATGAGAGAATTACTCCAGATAAGCCTCCAGCAATAGCAAAGCCAAATTTTACCATCCACCAATAAATAGCTCCAAAAATCCCTTCTCGTCTTTTACCTGTATTAAGCTCATCTAAGTCAATTACATCAGCAGTCATTGACATCATTAAAGTAAATAATCCTCCTATCCCAAAAGAGAAAAATGGTAAGGCAAATAAAAACATGTAGGGCTTTCCAGGAATAAACAAAAACCAAAACATTATATATCCGACAATAGATATGCTCTGAGAAATTAAAAACGCTTTCTTTTTACCTAATTTTTTTGACATTAATGTAACTATAGGAATAACTAAAAAAGTAGTGATTAAAGCGCCACAACTTCCAAATAATGTAGGCCAAATACTCGCATCGCCAGCATTTCCATTAAATAAATAATAAACAATAATAAAAAATGTAAAACCTGCAACAGTGTTGAAAGCATTAAAAATGAAAAAAGTCGAAATGCAAAGTTTTCTAAATGGTTTAGACTTAAATGCTTCTACAAACCCATTTCTAATTTCTTTCAAACTTCCTCCGATATTTTTGATAGTTAATGGCACGTAATCTTTTTTTAGAGTAGATTCACTCTTTATAAATATTGCAGGAATCATCGCAAAAATCATACAAGCTATTCCAACCCAAACCGCTAACTCTCTTACTGCAGCTTCAGCAGATTCAAACAAACTATTATCATACATGATTACCCAAAGCCATGGTGCTATAACCCATGCCCATTGTCCAATCCACTGAGCAACAGCCATTATGTTGGTGCGTTCATGAAAGTTATCACTCATCTCATAACCCATAGCAACGTAAGGCACACTATAAATAGTATAGCCTAGATAAAAAATAAAGGACCAAAATAAAAAATATACAAAATTATAGTCGACTCCATTATTTACATATAACTGCCACATAATTATGAAAGAAATTCCCATTATTATTGAGCCAATAAAAACATACTGTCTTCGTCGTCCCCATTTAGATTTTGTATTATCTGAAATAAAGCCCATGATTGGATCGGTGATAGAATCGAAAAATCTTGGAGCTAGAGATACCACACCCCACATCCATCCAGGAAACCCCAAATTCTGAACTAGCACCACAATAAAAATACCTATTAAAGCTGGAAACATTTGATTTGCAAGCATACCAAAACCAAAAGCAATCTTTTGATTCATTGGAACCTTGATTAGCGGATCTGAACTAGAATTCATCATGTTTTATTAGTTTTAATAACAATCACTTGAATTACTTTAAGATTTATCACTGTTTTTTATTATTTTATTTGTTAAACTTTTCCTTTAATACGTTAAATGTTTCTTTTTTATTTCTTTCTATATCCAAAATCCCCCAAAATTCTTCATTTGGAGCGCCATCATATGGAATCCCCATACTGTTAGGGGCCCATCCGCCAACATCTTGTTTATCCGGGTTCCCAGCCTTCCATAAGCCATCTAAAAATGAAAAAATAAACAGCCCAGAAACAATATCAGAATTTTGAAAGACAGCATCAATTATTTTAGAATTTGCATCAGCTTGTGCTTTTTGATTTTCTCCTTTAGAATAACCATCTTTTTCGATAGTCATATAACTATCTGCACCTGATTCAGAAAGATAAACTGGCTTATCACTTAATAATTCCCATTGCTTAAAAATTGTAGAAGGATCATCCCACCTATAAACGTTTAATCCCCAAATATCTATATTAGGATTAGAGCTTAAAGCTTTTGAATTAGGTAATTCTCCATGTGCTGTAGCTACAGGATGATTTTTATCATTTTCTTTAATTATAAGTGCAGATTTATTAAGTTCATCGTACCAATTTTTCAAATCACCGCCAAACCATTCAGGATGATAGTTGTACTCATTACCTAATTCCCAAAACAAAATAGCATTATGATTTTTAAATTTATTTATATAATCAATAAAAGTTCCAGAATAAATATCATAATTACCTCCTTGATTAAATCCAAAACTTATAATTACTTTAATTCCAGCTTGGTCAATTTTATTTAGGATCTCAATCTGATCAATTGGTTCGTAAACTCTAATAGTATTAATTCCTGCCTCTCCCATTAAGTTAAGATCTTGATCTATTTTACTAAAGCTTCTTTTAGTACTTCCTTTTGGGACAGGATGATAACAAACTCCTTTTATAAAATAAGGAACATTATTAACTAATAATTGTCTGTTTGACGTTGTTACTTTATCTGTTTTATTATCGTGATAGACCGTACCTTCATTTAATATAATTGAAACGAAGACTATAAATAGATTAATTATTTTCACTTATTTCTAATTTTGATTTGATTTTGTTTCTGCGGGGATTAATACATCTTTTTGTAAATTTTCCAAAACCCCGTTATATGTTTTTTTTATAAAATTTCCGTTTCTAGTCAATCCTTTAAAGACTCCTTTATCTACACTATCCCAAAGAGCATATTTTGCTTTTCCATCAACTGTAAATAATCCAAAATTATTTTCTGAACCATTTGGATTTCCGTCTTTCCAATGCTCATTAAATGCTTCAAAATAAAAACAAGAAATTTCTTCTTTATTAGTCCATTCACGCATTCTCTTGTAATATATAGCTTGCTTGAATTCATCAGCTGCATGAGTTCCATTTTTGCCATACAAGTCACTAGAGACTGTAGCCCATCCTAGTTCTCCAATGTGAATTGGCTTATTAATTCCAAGACTATCAATGTAATTTTTAACACTATTATATTGACTAACAGCATGGAGGTAAACATTTTCCATGGATTTTTCTATTAGATCGAAATCTGAAAATTGTTTTTTATCCTTTTCCCTTAATTTCCAAAAGCTTGAATTATAATGAGTGTCATGAAATGCATATGTATGCATAGAAACATAATCTACTGCATTAATAAGAGCAGTCAGATCTTTTGTGTGATAAGAAGAGTCTCCCCCTCCCCAAGATGCAAAATTATCTGAGCTTGTTATCCAAAGGGTTTTGGGAAGTTTATTTTTATTTTTTAAATCTTGTAGATGATTTACCCATTTTAAAATAACTGAAGGCTGTACATAATAACTCGATGCCCAATGAACCATCGCTTCATTTCCTACAGCAATAATTTTTACAATATCTGGATATCTATTTGCTAAACTTATTGCTTTTTGAATTTCAATCGAGTTAGCAGACTCATCTCCTTTATCATGATTAGGGCTTGAAGTCCATGCGTTTTCACAATCAATCCAAGCGCCTAATTTAACATACATTTCAAAAGATGAATCTTCTGTTTTTAACTCTCTAATTGCTTTTAAAATATTTGGGGCTTGTTCTAATTGTAAATTATAGGTTTTTAAAATTTTCACTCCCATGGCAGATAAAATTTTAAGATCCTCTTTCAACTCAGAAATTGTAGGCTGAATATCACGAGTTTTTTCGCGATAACCCCCATAAGAAATTGCTAAATAACTTGAATTCCCTAAGATTTCAGATGCTGATTTATCTCCTATACTTAACTCTTTTTTGTTTTCACATGAGAAAAATAAAATGCTAATTGATAATAGCAACACAACGTTATATCCTAAGATATCTTTCATTTTATTATTATTTAATCCAATTGTCATTAAAAATGATTTTTAACAACAAATACTACAATCTTATTCACTTCATCTGTTCTTTTAAAAACTTTAGAACTTATTTTATCATTTAGCTTTTTGCCATTAAATTCAATAGATTTTCCATTATTTAAATAAACTGTGATTTTTGAAGCAGTTGACTTTTGATATATAATGGGGACTTGACAATATGTAAATCCTAATGAGTTCTTTTCTAGCTTAATTGAGCTACTTTTTTTATCAAGATTTATATAATTAAATATTTGAGTCTTATTTAAAAACTCTTCATTTTTTAAAATTTCAGGGTTAAAGCAAATTACTCCCTTGTCAATTTGAATACCTAGTTCTCCAAACCTACTTAACAAGTCCTCTTTTACTTGACCTGTCATCCCGGGTTGTTGCGCCCCCTTTCCTTCTGGAGTGTGCGAATAAGGATCTGTTGGAAAAGCCCCATATAATTCAGGAGATTTTTTTACTCCAATTCCATCGTTAATTTCAAAATAATGATCAATTAACTTATTAACTATTGCTTTATCTTCATTTTGCTGAATAGCTGATTTGATGACTTCAAGTACTGCTAATAAAAGCTTTGAAACCATATGCCAATAAATAGATCCCAAACCTTCATATCCAAAAAACGTTCCTGATCTTCCTGTGAAGGATTTATGATCAAACACTTGCTCAAAAATTTGAAGAATTTTTGACATCTCATTTTTTACAAGACTATTATAATGATCAGGAAGCCTTTTTAAAGCTTTCATTAAACAGTTTGCGTTATTGAAATTTCCATTAAAATGGTATCCACCCAATAAATCTTTATTAATAATTTGAGTATTACCATCTTCAATTAACTTTTGTAATAAAGTTGACTTTAGAACATTCTCTTTAACAATATTATTTTTGTCAATAAAGCGACCTAAATCTTTATTAGGGTATAAGGTGTAGCTAGATTGATCTTTTCTAAATAATTTACTTTGCTTTAAACTATCCAACACTTTTAAACTTTCGCTTGCTGATAGGTATCCTGAGCTTAATATCGCTACTTGACCTTCTAACATTTCTGGTAAACTTGAAATAATTACCTTACCATTTTCTTGTAGTGACATTAAATTGTAAGCGTGGTATAGGTTATCCTTTCTTTTATTAGCCAAAATAGAATGATCTAAAAATGCTAAAGAAATTTTAATAAAACTTTTTAATTCTTCTATTGATAAATTTTGCTTACCTAATGAAAACCCATCATTATAAATGTTATTTCTGTAAATACTTCCTGCCTTTCCAAGAAGATCTAATATGACTTTGCGATCAATATCGGAAATGTCTTTTGAAAGAAGGTGTTTATTATCCTGAAAAGCCGTGTGAATTTCATTATAAAAATTAAACAATTCTAAAGAGATACTGACCTTATCAATCTTACTCTTATTAAGAGTCTTATCAAAAAAGTTTAAAAACCTTCTTAAATAATAAAGCGTTACCATTGATACGCCATTTCCTACTAACGCATTATTAGCATCATTCCACTCAGGTCGTTGAGTATTCATCCATATACCTCCTTCAGGAATAAAGTTTGAAAGTTTTGATAAAACAGTAGCTAAAATCTTTTCAATAAAATTTACTTTATAAATATTATTGCCAGGATCCTTTAAAAGAGCTCCATCTACTCCTATTTCTTTCCTATTATTTTGAATTTTCTTTTCGTTTTCGTGATCAAAATCAATAGTATTTTTAGAATCCACTAAAATCTCTTCATAACTTTTTATTTTATAAGGAACATTAGCATATACAAATACATTTTTCGAAAAGTAATTTAACAGTCTACTAGGGTAATAATCTTCAATAAATTCTAAAAATTTAAGAAGATAAATAATTTGATGATCTCCCCAATAGCCAATATAAGCCCAAGGATTGTCAGGCTCTACCGTTTCCCAGTCAAAGCCGTCTTTAGTAACTCTATAAGGGTTGTAACCCTCAAATGTAGTAGCATTCAAAAATTTATGAATCATCCCATCAATAAATTCTGGATAAGAATGCGCTAATGATTCCCAATTCTGAAATATATCTCTCCAATTCCCTTGGTAATCTAAAATTTTAGATCCATCGTATTCACTCTTAGTATTTATTGAAAATTTATTCCATGGACGACTAGGGTCTCCATGCCTTCTACTAAATTTTAAAGGCAAATATTCCAAACATAAACGCTCAAAATCAGTGTCGTCATTATTTAAGTAATGAAGTTTCAGGTTTTCTAAAGAAAATAGGATTGGAAGAGTATTTAGTGTATTAACATTATCATTATATACTTTTTTATTTGCTTTGGCTATGTATGGAATAAAATCAGACTTTTCAATTTGATAATTATTATCAATAATTCCTCCACGCATTACATTAAATATGGTGTTAGAAAAGTGACGAATATTTCTAAGCTTATCAAAAGACATTTGAATTCCATCACAGGACCCTGCTATTTCTATTAAATTTTTTGATCCGTATTGAATGTCATTTTCAACATGTTCCGCTACACTTGAATTCTTTTTAATAATTTCTTTTATATAAACTAAATCAGAAGCTGTTTGATTTAAATTAGCTACTATAAACCAATTTTTTGATTTATTTTTAGGAAGTTTTAATGTTGTGTTGAGGAAATAAGCTCCTTTTTCAGCTCTAATGTCTTCTTCTTGTATTAATTCTTCTCCTCTTCTAAAATTTTCAATTTGTAAAGAAGAAAGTAAATACTTAGTATTTTCTAAACCATAAGACCATACAGTATTAGCTTTTAAAGCTTCACTAGGTTCAGCCTTATCAACTATAATAGCGCTTAAAGAGTAAACACCTAGCCCTGTGTCGGTTTCAAGCTCACACTTCTTATAAGCATCAACTAGATTACTAGATCTATTTTGAAGTTCTTCATTAACCCCACTTGGAACAATATTTTGTATCCCATCCAGTAAACCTAACTCAACATCTGATGATCCATTATTCGTTATATTCGATTTTCTAACAAAGCCATACTTATCACTTAAATTCCATTGATAAGAAAATTTCAATTCTAAATCGTGATTAATTTCTTCAAAAATTATTTTATTACCTATTGAGTTTTTATAAAGGTTTCGTGTTAATTTATATATACTACTAAGTTTTCTAGAAAAAGGCTCCCAAAGAAATGTTTTGTCACTTTTTGAAACAAGTAATAAGGTTTTGCTACCTGTAACTTCTTCAGATTCCGTAATTTTATCGTCAGTATAATAAGGAAATAAAGCTGAATCACTATTCTTTCTTCCTGCCGACAAACTTCCTGTGCTTGATATAAACATCCAATGGTTAGAATTACTTACAATGCTCATAAAAAAAGGACGCATCGAATCAACGTTAGAAATTTTATAAAACTCTTCGCCTTGTATTGTTGTCAACTCTCCATTAACTTCTTTTTTAGAAAGATGAGCTTCTGTATTTCCTAAATATATTTTACTATTAGTCATTCTAAAATTTTATAAATAACCAATTCTTCTATTGATAAATTCTCACATATTCAATCTCCATTATATCATTGTCAAAATCAGGTGCAATTTCGCCTCCCATAGTTCCTCCCATGGCAACGTTTAAAATGATAAACTGATTCCAATTAAATGGGAGAGCACAAGAATTTCCAACTATATGATGTGGCTTGTCATCAACATAAAATGTTAGTGCCTGTTTAGTCCAAACAAGTGAATAAACATGAAAAAATTCAGTGATATCATTATAATCATTACTAATATGAGAATCACCTGCACCATAATTATCAGGATGATGTACTGTAGATTGAACTTTAAAATTATTTGACTGAGCCGCTTCTAAAATGTCTATTTCTCCACACGCAGGCCAAGTAACCGTTCTGAAATTCGAGCCTAATAGCCATAACGCTGGCCAGGCTCCCTTTTTTCCAGGAATTTTCGCCTTTATATCAACTCTTCCATAAGTAAAATCTTTTTTAGTATTAGAAATAATTCTAGCGGAAGTATAATTATTTCCATTATAAGATTCCTTTTTAGCTATGATTTTTAATTTTCCATCTTCCACTTTAGAATTATCTAATCTACTTGTGTAAGATTGAACTTCATTATTATACCAACTATCCCCAACTTCATGAACCCATTTATCAGAGTCAATGGCACCTTCGTAATCAAATTCATCAGACCAAACTAAACTAGAAAATTGATCCCTAGGACTAGTACTTGAAACAGTGTTAGTGGTAAGCCATACATACCAAGCAATATCCTGGTCATCAACTGTTCTTAAATAAATATTTTCTGAATCATGGCATTCTATTGTATAACTATGCTCTCCAACATAAAAACCAACAAAACCTTTATCGTCAAATTCAATTTTATCAAGATCATCTTCTTTTTTTGCTGAAAATGTTGTTTGATAATTATTTAGTGGATAATTCTCTATATCACCATCGCCATTTGGTGATTGGGAAGTATAGCCAAAATCATCATTTAGATGGTGGCCCTTTCCAAATACAGTTTCGTTTGTTTTGTGAGAATAAGTTCCATTAATATTAAAAGTATATTCATCATCGTAAAACCCAGTATTTGATTTAGAAAAAGCATAAGCTTCCCAATAAGTTGAATATCGCTTATCTTGAACACCATTAGAAAAATGAGCATCTTGAGCAGAGTTAATTCGCCAGGTTTTAGATGAACTACCTGCTAATAATTCTAAAAGAGTTTGCTCAGATTCAGGTTTAACATAAACAGTAATTGTTTTATCCACACTAATATAATGACTAGTAGAAGAGTAGGCGATTACCTTGATATTGTATGTTTTAGTTCCAACTTCTTTATATGTGTAATCAGTAGATCCTGTACTAGTTTTAGAATCTCCGGTTCCAAACCTAAAGCTATACGAAACAGCATTAGTTGCAGTCGCAGTAAACTTAACTGTTCCTGAACCATCTCCGTTTGGGTTATTAGAATCTGAACCAACTATAATAGCTGTCAATTGTAAGTTTAATGGCTTAATTTCAGTAGGCGGATCAACGGGCCCTGATCCATCTCCACCGTCTGAATCTCCACTAGAGCAGAAAGTAAAAATATTTATAAGAAAAAATAATTTTAATACTAGTTTCAAATTGATAAAGTTGTAAAGTATTGATTTACTTAATTAGTAGTTATGTCTATAGTCATTTTAAAAAAACTGAAAGTGTATAAGACGCTTTCAGTTTTTTAAAAAGAATTAAACAAAAATTAATTAATCAACTGCTATTAGTTTGAAATACCATTTTCTACCTAAATCATCAGTAGTAGTAAGTTCCATGGTATTACTAGTTGGAAATACAATCGTATAGTCATGTGTTCCAGTATACAATGCTACATGACCAATTCCAGAAAATGTTAATACTTCTACTCCTCCAGGAGCTGCAACATTCCATGTTCCAGAGTAATTTTCAACAGGGAAATTTGAGTGAGTATTATCTACTGGGTCATCAGTACCACCAACATCACCTGCATATTCGAATTTCACAGCACATCCTCCGTTTGTTGTATGAGTATATCCTTTTCCTGTTAAACTAAATGTCCAAGTATCATCATCTGATCCATAACTTGCTCTACTATTTGGATCTGCGGAATACCAAATTGGAGAGGTTGAATCTGCAGGTCCAACTCCAACATGTCCACCAACATCTGTATTTAACCTCCATGTTCTTGAAGAATTACTAGTAAGGTTAGTTAAAAATTCTGGTTGAGGCGAATAATTCGCGAAAACCTTTACAGCAATAGATTTCATCGAAGTAGTCCCACCTGTTCCGATTGCAACAGCAGTTACAACATAAATATGAGTACCTGTAACACTAAAATTCATTGTGTGTTGTCCTGAAGGCACCATTGTTTCAGTCCCATCAAATAACAGCTTATAATTTAATGCGTTATCTGCACTTACATTAAAGTGAACTGTTCCGCTTCCATCTCCATTAGGGTTAGCCTCATCAACACCTACTATTTCAGCAGTAATGTTAACACTAGATGGAGCAACTATAGCACCAAATTCATAGTTTTCTTCTTCACAACTTACTAGAGTAAGAGTAGCTAAAATGAAAACTGATTTAAATAAAAATTTTATTTTTTTCATAATTTTTTAATTTTAATGTTTTTATTTTTTAACAAAATATAAATTGTCTATGTAAACCGTACCATTACCATCCCAAACTAATTGCATGAACTTAGCAGTGTCGTTAGTATAATCAGAAAGCGGGATATCTACACTTACCCAACCACCTTTGTTAACAGAACTAACCAAAACAAGCGCTTCTTTTTTCCCTTCATCATTATCTGCATGAGCAGTGTTAACTAGCTTTAAACCAAGTTTTGATGAATTTGGCGTCCAATAATCAAAATGAACGTGAGTCTTAGTAGAAATATCTGTTCCAGGATCGTAATTAGTAACTAAACCTGAATAATTTAAATTAGAATACTTTAATATACTATTCCCATCAATAGTTACTGTTTCTAGTGTTGTTGATTGACCCCAGTCAGGATTCCACTCAGACACATTTTCATTAGTATAACTATCACTAAAAATTGAAGTAACATCAGAAGCAGCAGCTGATGGTGCTGCAGGAGCTACAGTTGGTTTGTTCTCATAGAAGTATAAATTGTCTATGTAAACCGTACCATTACCATCCCAAACTAATTGCATGAACTTAGCAGTGTCGTTAGTATAATCAGAAAGCGGGATATCTACACTTACCCAACCACCCTTAACTATTGCAGGTGCAAAAACAAGCGCTTCTTTTTTTCCTTCATCATTATTTGCATGAGCAGTGTTGACTAGCTTTAAACCAAGTTTTGTAGCATCCTTAGTCCAATAATCAAAATGAACATAGTTCATAGAACTGATATCTGTACCAGGATCGTAATTAGTAACTAAACCTGAATAATTTAAATTAGAATACTTTAAAATATTATTCCCGTCAATAGTTACCGTTTCTAGTGTTGTTGATTGACCCCAGTCAGGATTCCACTCAGACACATTTTCATTAGTATAACTATCGCTATAAATAGAAATAACGTCATCTGAAGCAACCGAAGGTGCAGCAGCAGCAGCAGCAGGAGCATCTGATGGTAAGTTATAGAAATATAGATTATCTATCCAAATTTTTGAGGCACTACCATCCCAAACTAACTGCATGAACTTAGCAGTGTCATTTGTGTAGTCAGAAAGTGGAATATCTACACTTACCCACTCCCCTTTTGTAATAGCATCAACAGAAACAAGCGCTTCTTTTTTAGGATCTCCATCACCATAAGCTGTATTAACTAATTTTAAGCCTAGCTTGGTTGCGTCTACTGTCCAATAATCAAAATGAACATAAGTTTTACCTGTAAGAGCTGTGCCAGGATCGTAGTTAGTTACCAAACCTGAATAATTTAAGTTTTGATATAAAAGAGTTTCATTACCCTCAATTTTGACAGTTTCTAATGTTGTTGATTGACCCCAATTAGGATTCCACTCAGACACATTTACATTAGTATACTGGTTACTAAAAATTGAAACTACATTGTCTGGATGAGCAAGTGGTTTAGGAGCTGCTGTTAAAGGTTCTGTAACTTTTGCATCTTGTGAAAAATCATCAACATAAAAAGTCCAGTCATCACCACCTTCACCCATAGTTCCTAAATCAAAGAACCAAACTATTTTTCTATATTCTTTAGATGAATCAATAGCACTCATATCAAAAATAACCTCTTCCCAACCTTTATTTCCAGATAAAGTTGCTGAAATTTCTCCGCTGTTTACAGCGGCATCATCGATGTTTTCTAGTTTCATCGTCATAGTTCCTCCGGCTCTAGGAGACCAAACCTTAACTTTAATTTGATTTTTTATAGATAAATCTTTTATTGGATTAGTAGTTGTAATGACATTTCCTGCCCAAGTTTCTCCAGCTCCTTTAACAACTTTTCCAACTTTAGCTGATGAATTTCCAGATGAATCAGGATTGTCGATAACACTATTACTTGTTCCTCCAAAACTTATAAAAACATTCGTGTCAAAACTCTCAAAGTCTACAGGCAATAAGGTTTCTGTAAACATAGTTACCGTTTCTGTTTTTTCAGTTGTAGCAGAGCCACCACTAAAAGCAATAACTTTTACATCATAATCACCTCCAGTTGGATAAGTATAATTTACCGATCCATCAACAGCTAACTCAACAGGATCTTCTCCTTCTATTCCAAAGTATACGTGAAAATAAGTTGCAAAATCAGCTTTAGCTGAAACCGTAAGAGTTAATGCTTCAGGTGCTAGTATTAAAGTTAAATTTTCTGGTGCTCTGAAAGAAACTGTTAATGGCACAGTAGCAGATGTCTTTAATCCATTAAGTCCATTGGCCGTTAAACTAACATCAAATGTGCCTTCAGTATAAGTATGACTAACACTTGTGCCAGGCATAATATCATTAGCTGCATCTGAAGAGCCATCACCAAAAGAATTAATGACAAAACTAGTAGCTCCTTCTGCTTGAGGAGTAATGGTTACTAAACCTGTATTATCTTGAGTAATTACAAAATTAGCAGTAACGTTTGCAGGAGCTTCGATTACAAAATCAACTTCCTCCAAAAAATCCTCTTGACAACCAATAAAGGCTGTGATCAAGAAAAAAAATGTAAATATTTTATTTATTTTTTTCATATTATTTATTTATAAAATTAGTATCCTGAATTTTGAATTAACCCAGAAATATCAATTTCTGTTTGAGGAATTGGAAATACTTCATGCTTTCCAGCAACAAAGCCTGATATTTTAGTAGAAGCTTCTCCTGTTCTTACTAAATCAAAAAATCTGTGACCTTCCATAGCTAGCTCTAATCTTCTTTCTTCCCAAATTTCACTAGTTAAAGCAGTTCCTGTGGAAGAAGAAGCTTTTGAATCATCTCCAAATGCTCTAGCTCTAACTTGATTTAAATAATTTTGAGCTTTAGTATCCTCTGAATTCGATTTTCTGTTATTAGCTTCAGCAGCCATTAATAGAACATCCGCATATCGAATCGCTCTATAATTATTTTCATAATTCAATTCTTGTTGAGCAGCACTCGAACCAGCTCTTGGAATATATTTATGATTATAATATCCTGTGTGTTCATACGCAGATGTATATTCTGCTCCAGTTTCAGCTGCCCAAGCAACTATATCTAATACGGCTGTTTTCTTTCTTTTGTCTCCATTAGCATAAGCATCAAAAAGATCTTTGGAAGGAAGGTTAAAACTCCATCCTGCAGCGTAAACCGTACCGTTATATCCTCTAATTCCGTGGTGAATAATACCAAAACTTCCTTCAGATCCTTGAGGAAATCCCCAATCCCACCAGTTAGAATTTTTAGAATGTTGCACTTCAAAAACAGCCTCAGGTCCATTTTCACCCGATGTTAAAAACACATCTTGCGGATTATCAGGAAGCGTGTAAAGTCCAATCAAAGGCTCTAAAATATTAGCTGCCTCATCAAATTTATTTTGATATAGATAAACTTTACCAAGTAAAGCATGAGCAGTAAAAGAAGTAGCTCTACCATCTGTACTTTTTGAAGCTGGGAGTACAGCTATAGCTGCTTGTAAATCTTTCTCAATTTGAGAATAAACATCTGCTTTTGGAGATCTTGATAAAGTAGCAGAATCTCCTGCAGTTAATCTTGATGTAGTAAATAACGGAACATCACCAAAAATTTTAACTAGTTCAAAATAAAAATAAGCTCTTAAAAATTCTACTTCTCCATAAAGCTCAGCTTTTCTAGAAAACTGCATTTTATCTTTATTTTCAACTAAGTAGTTAGCTCTATTAATGCCTTCATACATCCATTTCCAAGTTGAAGTTAATTGATCGTTAACTGGATCATGAATCATGTCATCGATTTTTTGTAATCCAACAACATCAGTAGCACTTTCTCCACCGCATAATGAGTTGTCAGAAGCTATATCTCCAATCATTATACTATAAATATTCCATTGAAGAACGTCGTAAGTTCCAATCAAAGCTGCTTCATAATCAGCAGAAGTTTTAAAATAATCATCTGCAACGATAGTATATCCTTCAGATGCTTCATAGTCAACGTAATCTTCACAGCTAAAAAAACCTAAAGAAAGAATGACAATTAAAATGTTATTAAAAAATTTATTTTTCATGTGATATATTTTTAAAATTTAAGATTTAAACCAAGTGAAATAATACTTGGAGAAGGGTATGTTCCTCTATCCACTCCTGTATCAAGGACTGGACTTCCACCGTTTGAAATTTCAGGATCATAACCCGTGTAGTCAGTGAATGTAAAAGCATTTTTAGCAAGAGCATAAACTCTTAAACTACTAAGGCCTAACTTAGAAGCTGCAGTTTCAGGAAAATTATATCCAAACTGAATATTTTTTATTTTCACAAAACTTCCGTCTTCAACGTATCTATCAGAAGCTCTACTATTATTGTTAGCATCTACAAAAGAATATCTAGGCTCTAAATTGCTGGTGCCTTCACCTGTCCATCTATTTAAAACTGAAGCAAATTTGTTAGTATAGTTTAAACCTCTTTCGTAACCTCTAAAAATATCATTTCCAACAGAAGCGTAAGTAAAAACTGCCAAGTCAAAGTCCGAAACTGTTAAAGCAAAATTCCAACCCAATGTAAAGTCAGGGAATGGGTCTCCTATTTTAGTTCTGTCTTCAGCATCAATTATTCCATTACCATCAACGTCAACAAATCTAATATCTCCTGGTTGGGCATTTGATTGAGTGGCATGATTAGATACGTCAGCTTGATTTTGGAAAATGCCATTAGTTTTATAACCCCAGAATATACCAGGTGATTCACCTTGTCTAAATTGAGTTAAATTAGTATAAGGAATTCCGTAACCACTTCCCCAAATATACTTATCTCCATTATTAATTTCTTTAACTAAATTTTCAGCAGTCGTAAAATTAAACGTTGTATTGAAACTTATGTTTTCTGTGATTTCATCGCCATACGATAAACTAATTTCATATCCTTTTGTTTCGGTTTTACCAATGTTTGCTACTGGATAGCTTGGAATACCTAAATAAAGTGATAACGTTGGACTAAATAATAAGTCATCAACTGTTTTAATAAAATAATCAGCCGTAAATTTAAGTTTAGAATCAAACATTCTTAAATCAACCCCAATGTTTGTCTGTGTTTGATTCTCCCATGAAACATCATTATTAGGAATCCCTAATAATGTCGATCCTGAATAAATAGTTTGTCCAAATGTGTATTTTGGAAAAGTTGAAATAGTTCCAAATTGAGGAGAAGCATTGTCATTACCTACAGTTCCGTAACTGGCTCTTAATTTTAAAAAGTCAATAGTTGAGGAATTGAAGAATTCTTCATTTGATGTTACCCAACCTATAGATGCAGAAGGGAAAATTGCAAACTTATTATTTATTCCAAAACTTGTTGAACCATCTCTTCTAACTGTTAAAGAAGCTAAATATTTCTCTTGAAAATCATACTCTACTCTTCCCATTAGAGAAACACTTCTACTAACACTCTGCCAAGAAGAAGTAGATTGATCTTCCATACCACCAGAAGCTGAACTTAAATCTGCATAAGTCCAAGAATTAAAAGGAACATCAACATTGCTTCCACTAAGACCATTGTTTGTTCCTTTACCAATTGTAAATCCTGCAAAAACATTGAAATTATGTTCATCGTTCAAACTAAAATCATAATTCCCAAATAGTTCATATGAATAGTTAAACCAATTTTGTTTGGTTTCAGAAACTCTGTTATGATCATCTTCTGTCCTAGGTGTTAAATCTATATTTGCGTTAGTTCTATTATGTCCTATTCCATAAAATTGAAGTGGAGTAAAACCCTTTTGTTGTTGCCAAACACTAGAATAACCTAGTCTAGAAGTGATTTTAAAATTATCCATTAATTGATATTGTAATTCTATTTTACCAATCAATTTATCTGTTTTATTATCACTGTATGAGTTAGAAACTCCAGCAAGTGGATTGATAACTTCTTGAGTAATAGTGCTACTCATTCCATACGCTTCAAAAGGCATCTGTTTAACAGTAGGATCAAAATTTAAAGCATTAAAAATTTGATTTCCACCAAGACCATTTCCTTGAAGATTAGAATACTTTGTATGAACAATCGCTTTTAAATTATCTGAAATATCAGAAGAAAAGTTAGCCGTAAAGGTTGCTACATCAAAAAAGTCTTTGTCTCCTCCAGCTGCAACTCCTTCTTGTGATGTGTAACCTGCAGAAAGAAAATATGTTGTTTTATCACCTCCTCCAGAAGCAGAAAAATTAGTGGTCGAAATAGGAGCAGGCTCAAATAATTTTTTTTGCCAATCAGTACCTACACCTAAATTTGAAATGTCAGAAAAAAGTATTGGTCCACCAGAAGATACACTACCCTCATTTAAAATAGCTGCATATTGTGAAGCATTTAAAACATTTATATATTTCGTAACATGCTGCATACCAAATGAAGTATCTAATGAAAAAATTGTTTCTTGATTTTTATTTCCTGATTTTGTAGTAATAACTATTACACCATTCCCACCTCTAACTCCATAAAGAGCAGTTGTAGAAGCATCTTTTAAAACTGTTAAACTTTCAATATTAGCAGGATTAATAGCATCCATATCAAATAAAGAAGAATTAATACCGTCAATAACAACTAAAGGATCAGTTCCTGAAAAAGAAGTAATCCCTCTTATTAACACTGAAGGCTTGCCACCAGGAGAACCGCTAGAAATAACATTAAGCCCAGCTTGACCTTGTAAAGCATCTTCTACTCTTAGTGGCTTAAGTTTCTCAACGTCATCACTAGAAACAACTGAAACTGAACCAGAAATATTAGATGATTTCTGACTACTATAACCAACAAGTATTACCTCATCTAAAGATTCGACATCTTCCTGTAGATAAACCATAAGGTTTAGTGGATTACCAATAGTAACTTCTTGAGTTATATAACCAATGTAAGAGAATTGAATAACGTCTCCAATAGAAACTCCCTTAAGACTAAAATTTCCATTAAAGTCTGTAGTTGTACCTGATTGAGAACCGCTAATTACAACACTTACACCGGGTAAAGGACCATCAGTAGATGCATCCAATACAGATCCATTTAAAGTAACATCTTGAGCTACCATAATAAAAGATCCAAATAAGATAATTAAGGATAAAAATTTTGTTTTCATATATTGTTTTTATTTAATAAAATAAACTTAATCGAAATAAATTGTATGGCAAACATAAATAACCTATACAGAATTGTCAAAATCACATTAAAAAGAATGCAATCTTATCAAAAACATAAATTAAAGGTGTTAAATGTTGTTAAAATGACAATAAACAGGATTATAAACTAAATCTCAATATAATCTAAAACAAAACATGTAAAGGTAATGTTAAGTTAAGTTTATAAAATTATTAATTTTTATAAACTTAACAAATGGTCCGTAAGTCCCTCATTACGCGTAAGGTTCATCTTTTTTCGAAGTCTATATCTCTTAATTTCTACGCTACTTAAAGAGATATTTAGTAAAGGTGATATATCTTTTGAAGAAAGGTTTAAACGTAGATATGCACATAGTCTTAAATCATTATTTGTAAGCGAAGGATGCGTTTGTTTAACTTTTTTTAGAAAATCTTGATCAGCGTTGTTAAAAGCTTCTTTAAAAAACTTCCAATCATCTTTGTTGTTAAGATTTCTATCTATCATTTTAATTACAGAGAAAACATTTTTAGTAGGTTCAATTTTTTTAAGATCCAATTTTATCTTACTTAAAAATTGATTCTTCTTAATCATGCTCATTGTTGAAATAGCCAACTCTCTGTTCTTTGCCTCTATATCATCTTGTAATTTATTGTTTTCAATAGAAATAAGAGCCTGCTTCTTTTCAATTTCTTTTAGTTTTAATTTATTTTGATTAACTCTAATGATCTTTTCTTCTTTGTTCCTATAGAACTTAATGTAGGCTCTATTAATAAGGAAAATGGCAATTAACAATGTCAAAATGTAATTCGTAATCATAAAGTTTGACCAGTACCATGGAGGTTGTATAGAAAACTCAAAAGTTTTTTCATCAGATGATACAACTCCGCCAAAATAGGATTTAACTTTGAAAAAGTAATCGCCAGGCTTTAAATTGCTAAATACAACTTCTGAATCTTCTGTAAGGGGGCTCCACTGATCTAAATAACCTTCTAATAAATATCGATATTCTACTGTTTGAAATTTATAATAATTCCTGGTATTAAAACTAATCTTTACATTATTATAATTATAATCTAATTCAGCTCTATTAAATAAGTTTAGTGCAACTGTATTGTTATTAATCTCACTAGCTTCGACTTTTTCAATTATTATATCTGGAGTAACTTGAGAATAAGTTTCTAAATTAAAATCTATATATCCGTTGTTAGTCCCTAATATATAGTGCTTATCTTTTGTTATTGAAATATTTTCAAATACTGTTTTTCTTAATTTTTCAGGAAACAAAATAGACTTAATTTTTCTTTCATTGGAAACAAAATCTTTAGTCATATAGTTCATGTAACTTTTCGAAAACATCCAAAACTTACCGTCATCATCGTTAATTATTATACCATTAATCAATTCTTTTGAAGACAATTCTGAAAGTAAAGCATCTTTCTCAAAATTATCACTCTTGGAATTATATTTATAAAACCCTTTATCATAATTATAATAAATATTGTCATCAAACTTCCCTAAGCTCACGTTACCTCCAATAGAAACCGAAGTATCTATTTTGACATTTAATAAATCGTTATAATCTTTAGAAAAAGAAAGACTATATACTCCTTTATATCCATGGCTTACAATTACTTTTTTATTTTTAGCAATCTCAAAAAGCCTAGAAGAAGTCTCAAAACCATTTATTTTATTTCGAACTTTCCATCTGCCATTATCTTTTTTTAAAATTTTAAAACCATAATAACTACCCTCTAAAATTAAATTAGATTCATCAGGGATTGCTCTAAAAGCCCAGCTTCCAGAAGTTTCATCAATTTTATATGCTTGGTTATTAAGGACTTGAAACGCCCCTTCATTATGCCCACAAAACAACTGATCATTTATTACAGATAAACTCCAAACTTGACCAGACGTGTTCTCTATTATTTTAAAAGGGTCAGTAGAATTATATTTTTTATAAAACAGCCCTTGATTAGTTCCAATATAAAGAAAGTCATTATAGTGTTTAGAAGCATAAACAGTGCCTAAGACTCCATCGTAATCATTAAAAATCTGAAACGGAGATTTACTGTTTATTACAGAAATCCCATTATCCAGGGCTAACCAAATATTCGAATTCAAATCTTCAAAAACTGATAAAACAGTATTATTTCCGATCCCTCTTGATTTATCAATAGTATTTAAATAAGATCCTTTGTCATTTAGTAAAATAACTCCCTGACCAACTGTGCCTATTGCGAAGCTATTGTCTTTTAATCTAATGGCGCTATAAACAATATTTCCTTCATTTAAAATATTAGAAGAAATATTCCAAGGCAACAATACTCCATTTGGATATAATTCAAAAGATTCTAATTCATCAGTAATTAAAATAAGGTTTTTATTATTCTTAAACATACTAACGATATGATGAGAATTATTACCATCAATTAACCTAAGGTCACTTGACAAGAGGACTTTATCACCATTTTGAAAAATATACAGTCCAGATTTTAAAGTAAAATAGAGTCTTGAGTCAACAATAAAAGAATTAGATATTTCTTCATTAGGATCAAAAAATTCTATTTTTTCTGAAACCTTATTAAACATTATTAATCTTGACAATGATTGAAAAATAATCCAATCATCATAATCTAAGACATCCCAAAACTCCTCATCAGTATCAATAATTAATTTTGATTTTTCAACCAAAGAAGTGTAGACGTATGAGCCTTTATTTGTTTTTTCCCAATATCCAAAATCCTGATATGATCCAGTGTAAACTCGATTGTCTATGAATTTTGTCGAACGGATAATAGAACCATTTTTGGAAAAGAACATGTTCCATCTAGAACCATTAAAGGTTAGAAGACCTGAACTATTGGCAATAAAGATTTCTCTATCCTTAGACTGGGTAATCATCCAGTTTTGGTTGGCTCCGTTATAATCTTTAGGCAAATAAGATTGTATAGGTGGCAACAACTGGGACTGCATGCTAAATGAAAGCAGACTGAATAATAAAAAATGTTTTAAATATCTCTGATAATCAAGCACTTAAGTATTTTTAGATAGTATTTAAACACAAACTTATAATAAATTAAATTAATCAAATAAAAACAGATATGTATAGGTTCATATTAGCACAGTAATGAATATAAAAAAGCAGTAATTATATAAAAAGTAAAATCCATAAAGTAGCCAAGCCAACAGCAAGTCCGTTCACAGCAACAAATTACTAACTGATATGTTATCGGCTATAATCAAAGCTCCAACTGTCCGTCAGGAAAGTGGCCTTCCAGCTAAAAAATAATCTTCTGCACATTTATTTTTTCCGTCTTTTTCTCATGAAATACATAAGGATATACTTTACAATAGAATGTTTTTATGCAAAATATATATAAATACCAATCACTATGACACAAATAATTCCTCCAACAAGTTTTGTATATTTCCATGGAGTGATGTCTACCTGTTTTGTGTAATCATGCACAAAAGCATACTCTGTTGGATATAATTTTCCAATAATCAGCATAATTATAATATTCAATATAAACAATATTGCCATTACATCTAAAAAGTGAGGATATGCCTGCGCTTCAATCAAAGCTAATTAGGCTAGATCTGTAATGTTAGATACAACAGCAGCATCCATTGCTTTATCAATAAAATAATCTTTTAAAACGAATTGACTTATAATGTATAAAATGTAATTGTTTTTTTATCATAGATGAAATTATAAATATTCAGATAATCTCAAAAGTGTTAAGACGGCACGAAATGAAAAAAATAATGTCTAAAGCTGAAATGCCCATAACAATTAGCTATTTGGTTATAATTAATTTAAATGTAAATCTAGCTTATTTAAATAATTTTAATAAAAATAATTCATAGTTTTGAGTAATATGAAAAACAAAAGAAGAGATTTTTTAAAAAAAGTATGTCCCTCTGTTGCCCTTGCATTTTTTGGAGTAACTATGTTAGAGGCATGCTCATCTGGGGGTGAAGAAGATTCTTCGTCTAATGGTGGGGATAGTAGTTCTAAAGGATATACTGTTAACGGGAACACTGTTGTAATTGATTTGAATCACTCTTCATTTAGTTCATTAAACAGTAATGGCTGGATTAATTTCGGATCACAAGGAATGCTTTTATTAAAAATAGATGCTTCTACATATAGAGCATTTACTAATACTTGCCCTCATCAAGGCAATCAAAGTCAATGGAGTTATAATAGCTCAGTAGACAAGTTTGTTTGTGGTGCTCACGGAAACTCTTATCCTACTGATTGTTCGACAGCAGGCACTGCAGGTGGCGCTTTGAAATGCTATACGGCAAACTTTAATAGCGGAAAATTGACAGTTACGAAATAATAATTTTCTTGATTTATTTCTATAAAAACACATGACTAACCTAGTTTAGAATTAAATTCTTGACTGGAAATTATAGCTGATCAATGTTATTTATAATTCTTCTATTAAAGCTTAGAGCACCAATCTTATTTTTCAATCCTTTAATCCATGGCCCGTTGAATATATTATTTGTATTCAAGTATTCTTTATTAGGTAACCAGGTAACTGTAGAATATTTTTTATCACTTTTTAATTTAATTATAATTTGTTTGTCTTTTAAAATTATTCTTTTTACGTCTCCATTTATAAGAGCTGAATTCTTTTCGATACTAAAAAAAAACTGATCCTTTGAGAAATATTTAACTCCTTTTAACTCTAGGACTTCCTCTATTTCAATTGCTTGATCAAAAAGTAATGTTATTTCTTTTTTTCCACTGTAATAAGCATTCAATAATTGAGGAGGGGTAATGATAGATGTTTGTTTTTCTTCAAAAAAATCTCTAGAAACCAAAGGCAGTATTCTCTGGGCAAATTCTTTATATCCCTCATATGAAAAATGACAACCATCGTGGCCAATAACGCCTGTAGTAGACATTATTTCTACATAGTCATAGCGCTTAAAAATCTGATTTTGAATTTCACGTAATTCCGATTGAAAACTAGATCCACAGCCAGGGTGTATCTGAAATAAATATATTTTTTCTAATCCTTTATAAACTCGTTTCCAATCTTTATTTAATCTGTCAAACTTATCTGCATATGATAAATAGCGTTTGTCAGAATCTGACTCACCTTGATGGTAGAAGATAGCCTTAATTCCATTCTTAAGACCTGCTTGATCCACTCTATAAGCTAACCTGCCAAAACTAGTTTCTAGTGAACTTTTTTCAGGAAATAGCATATTTTCTTCAATAGTTGAAGAGCCACTTCCTCCGTTAATAATACATACAGGGATCTTATGTTTCTCAACTAATAATTTTGCTAATTCCATTCCCCAAACTCCAACACCATGTTGTATTTTGGTAAACCAACCACCATCATACCCTTTTTCCCATCCTTCGCCTTCGCAGTTTTTACAATTTCCAGTTGCTAAGCCCCATCTAGTTTTTTTATCAGTATCAGAATATTTTTCATAACCAGTTTTTACTCCAAAACTTCTACAAAATGGACTTGAATAATTTGATTGTAAGCTACTTGCATGAGAATTTGATTGGCCTGTAATAATATACGCATCACCACAAACTACATTATCTGCGATAAAAGAAAGTTTCTTAACACCATCGGTTTGATGATATAGCTCAAATTTATACTGAAATAAACCAGCCTTAATTATTGTTGAAAAATTAAATTTATTATTATCAATTTCAGGAACTATTTCTTCAAATAAAATTCCATCCTTATATACTTTTAAACTCAGTATATTAATATCGTTATCCGCACTTACTGTTCCAGAAAAAACGACAGATGCGTTATCATTTGTATCGCGTGCAAATAATTGGTTTTCTTCAGGATGTTTTTCAAGTTTTAACTGTTGAGTATAAGAACTAGTTGTCAGGAAAACGAACAGGACAATTGTAAGAAATCTAAATTTCATTATAGTTTTTATTGAATTGAATAATCCAATATAATAAATTATTAATAATGGTTTTAAAAAAATTCTATCAATCTAGGTTTAATGTCTATCAATTAGAGGATATAATCTTATATCTATACCTGCATGATTATCAGATTAGAAATTAGTTTAGGCTATATTGTAGCCCTGCTAGGAATCGAACCTAGATCTAAAGTTTAGGAAACTTCTATTCTATCCGTTGAACTACAGGGCTATAAAGTTTAATAATGTAAAAAAAATAAATTGGACTAAAAGCAAATGAAAAGAAAAGGTTGTGTCTTTTTTATCTATTGAGTAATGATATATTATCTGGACAAATAACCCAATTATAAACCAGCCTATATAATTTTGAAGAGGCGCATATATTGAATCAAATGCCCAAAAACCCAATTCAGGTGCAACAGGTTCAATTAATAGATCTAAAACAACCATTAAAATAGCTCCAAATACAACTGCTATTTTTTTATTGTTATTAAAAATGTAATTAGAAAAAGATCCTGTTATATAAGTTAATATAATCCAGTTAACTCCAATCATAATTGGCACACCCAGAATCTTATACCCTAAATTGTTTAAGTAAATATAATCTCCAAAAATAAAACCATACTGAACTCCTAGAATTTCAGAAATCATACCAATTAAAAAAATAGCTAAACCAGCTAAAAGATTTTTCCTATCTAACTCTACTTGATTAATAAATAAAAGTGCAAATGAAACAAAAAGATTTATTGGTGTAAAAGCAATAAACAACTCCCTGTTCCCGTACAAAATCCCTAGTAGTCCACATAAATGAAATAACCAAATTATGAAAATTGAAATAGTAGTATTAGTGTTTTGAGGAAATAAAATTTTCATTTATTTTTTATAATATTAGAAACTATTTTTGCTGACAATAAACAAAGTGGAATTCCTCCACCCGGATGAACACTCCCCCCGCAAAAATATAGATTTAAAATTTCTTTTGAAAAATTTGGATGTCTTAAAAAAGCTGACAACTTATTATTGCTTGAAGAACCGTAAAGAGAGCCTAAGTAAGACTGCGTGTTTTGTTGCAGGTTTTTTGGAGTATAAACTTTTTCGAACTCAATAAATTCTTCAATATTTACTTTAAGTATTCTATTGAGCTTTTCAATTGTTCTTTTTCTAATGTTTTCTTTAATCAACTCCCAATCCTGATCATTATCATGTGGTGCATTAATCATCACAAACCAATTTTCAGATCCTTTAGGAGCATCTCCAATAACATCTTTTGAAGTTATATTAACGTATACGGTTGGATCATCATAAATTTCTTTTTTTTCAAAAATTGAATTAAATTCTTCTTTATAATTCTTAGAAAAAAAGATGTTGTGCAGTTCCAATTCTTTGAACTCTTTTTTAATTCCCCAATAAAATATAAGAGCGGAGCTTGATCTTTCTTGATTTAAAGCGATTGAAGGTTCTGGATGTTTTTTTAATAACTTTCGATAAGTAGGTACCACATCCATATTAGAGACAACACAGTTGGAAAAATATTTTTTTTCACCAACACTAACCCCTATTGCTTGATTGTTTGATACTAAAATTTCAGTAACAAAATTATTGAAATGAAACTTAACTCCTTGATTTTTAGCTAATTTAAATAAAGAGTTGGTAATATCTACCATTCCATTTTTTGCTACAAACGTTCCATAATACTGCTCAAGGTGTTGAATCAAGGTCATCATGCCTGGTGTTTTGTATGGTGAAGAGCCGTTATAGGTAGCAAACCTATTAAACAACTGGATTAAATGAGGTTCTTTTAACTCACTCAAATTAACCTGATTTAATGACTGATTAATTTGAAACAGATTCAAGTTTAACAACCCTTTTAAAACGTCTTTTGAAAAAAATGTCTTTATTTTATGTAAAGATTTTTCTAAAAAAATACTTTTAGTTAAATCATATTTTTTTTTTGCTTTATCCAAGTAATTCAAAATAGTTTTAGAGTCTACCCCAAGTTTATCTTCTATTTCTTTAGAGAACTTTAATTTATCGCTAAAGGCATTTATTACAACTCCATCTTCCCAATAATATTTACATGAAATATTCTTCTTTTTATACAAAAAGTGTTCTTTAGGATTTTCATCAAATAATTCGAATAACTCATCTATAAAATGAGGCATAGTAAGCAATGATGGGCCCGCATCAAACCTATATGACCCTAATTTAAAACTAGAAATTTTTCCTCCAGGATATTCATTGTTTTCAAAAACTTGAACATCATAACCCAAATATTTTAATCTAATACTAGTAGCTATTCCAGCTAGTCCAGACCCAATTATTATGACTTTTTTCAAATTTTAAAAAATTTTATAATACGAATCCATAATCTCAAACCTAGCAAAAAGATCTTCTTTATACCACTTTCTTTTTCTAGTTTTCTTAATTATCTCCGCGTGAGATCCGCTGTTATATGCGAAATTTTTAACTGACTCTAAATTATCCCAAACACTAAAAGTAGCTTGCTGGATAAATGGCCATTCTCCTATTCCTTTAAACCATTCTACACCCGTTGCATTTTTTATTGCATTTGAAGCGTCTGGGACAGATTTCCAGAACTCTAGCATTCTGCTTGCATTAACTGTAGCTCTAGTAATAATTCCTATTTTAGAATCTTTATTAATCCTTTCCGAATCAGTTTTAAATGGATTAATACCATTCCATTTTCCATGACTTTTAATTGGATTTAGAAGAAAATCTTTTCTTGAATATGCCATTTCAGAAATAGATAACGCGTGCTGACTTTCATTAATAAAGTTTAAAGCAGAGCTTTTATTTTCCCATACACATAAAATTGAATAAGTAGAGAAATCTGGAAACAAACTAAATCCATTTCCTGATCCAGTTCCAAGTAATTTAAAAAACTTTAGATTAGGTGTTTTGTTCATTTTTTCGAATGCATAATGCATTTGGGTAAATGCCCAAAACTTATTCTTATTATATTTAAAAAAAGAAATGGTTGCTATCATACGTATTTATATATAAGCGATTTCTAACAGAGAGATGATTTTATCTTTTGTTTTGTTATCTGTAAAAGAGGCTTTCATTGCATTAATATTACACTTAAGAAAGTCTTTATTTGACCAACTAAAATAATTTTTAATCCTATCATATTCTTTATTTAAAGAAGTATTTGAAATTGTTCTTCCATCAGAGTTAACACTAATCGAAAGTCCTTTTTTAAAAAATGCATCTATTGGATGATCTTTAAAATTATTATAAACTTTTGTTACTATATTACTTGTCGGACATAATTCTAAATGAATCTTTTCGCTTTTTAGCTTGGCTAAAAGTTCGTCGTCCTCTATACTTCTAACTCCGTGTCCAATTCTAGATGGTTTGATTTTGTTTAGAGTTTCTAAAATACTCTTACAACCTAAAGCCTCACCTGCATGAGCAGTGCAAAATATTTTATTTTTAGAAGCAAATTTAAAGGCATCGATATGCATATCTAAAGGGTACCCCGCTTCATCAGCAGCGATATCAAAGCCAACTACATTTGCGTTTTTAAATTTATTAACCAAACGGACTGTTTCCATACTTTGAGAACTACTGTAATGTCTCAGCGTGCATAGTATCAACCCTGCTTGAATCCCAGATATTTTACTTTGTTCAAGTGTTATTTTACTAACTATATCCACTACTTCATCTGATGAAAGCCCTTTATTGATGTGAAGCAATGGAGCAAACCGAATTTCTACGTAAATAACATTATCCTTCTTTAATTGGTCAAATAAATCAATCGTTACTAGTTCTAATTCTTCTTTAGTTTGCATTAATTCTACCGCATTATCTGCGCAATTAATGTAGTCTTTTAGACAACTACAGTTTGTCCCAATGAAATTTTCTGAATAATTTTTCTTAGAAGTATTAGGGCTTAGTTTTTTCACCACTTCAAAACTTAAGCAGCAATCCAAATGAACATGTAATTCAACCTTAGGGTAATTAATAAAACTCATTTCTAAAATTTAGTTAACATAATACAATGCATGAAATAAAACTTCTCCATCGCATTTGTTAATGAAATACAGATTAGAATTATTACTATCCTCAATATTATTGTAAATACTTTTTTCTAAAATTTTATTTACAAAGTCTGGTATTGTATTACTATGACCTACTACTAATACTGTTTTACCCTTATTAAGTTCAATAAAATTTTTGTAACTAATTAAAGACGGATTATAAATTTTAATTTCTTGATCATAATTTAAGATAGGATAGGCGGTCTCTTTTGTTCTAAAATAATCGGTTGAATAGACTGCATCAAATTTTACATTATTGAAAAAATCATTCCATTTTCCTGCTCTAATTAACCCTTTGGGATTTAAATGAGGATTTTTATCTTTTTTATTTTCTCTAATTTTTTCTGCATGTCTTATTAAATAAATAGAAGTACAATTAGATTCATCTATATTTTGAGAGTAAGAAAGAATCACAAAAAATAAAAAAAAACTGGTTATTATTTTATTCATTTTAAATTATTATTAAGTGACGATGGTAGTTCAAACAACTCTAATTTAAATGTCTTTAAAGAAGCCAATAAATGATCAAATATATCTGACATTATATCTTCATATCTTTTCCATTCTTGTTCTTTACTAAAAGCGTAAATTTCTAAAGGAACCCCCTGGGAGGTTGGGATTAATTGTCTACACATCAAAGTCATTTCACTATTAATTGAGGGGTTTTTATCTAAAAATTCTTCAACATATATTCTAAACACACCAAGGTTAGTCAAGTTTCTTCCATTTATTAGAGAAGAATTGTCAACTTTTAAATTTTGATTAAATTCTAATATTTCTATTTCTTTTTTTATAATATAATCTTCAATTAATTTGACTTTTTTTAATTTACTAACGTCATGCTCATTTAAAAATTTAATTGAAGATCCTTTAATGAGTAAAGATCTTTTAATTCTTCTCACATTAGAATCGCTCATTCCTCTCCAATTTTTAAATGAATCTGAAATCAATTTATACGTTGGAATGGTAGTAATGGTTTTATCAAAATTTTGAATCTTAACGGAATTTAAATTTATTTCAATAACGTCCCCATCCGCTCCGTATTTTTCCATAGTAACCCAATCTCCAATCCTTATTAAATCATTAGCGCTTAACTGAATGCTTGCTACAAAACCTAGAATAGTGTCTTTAAATATCAACAAAATTACTGCTGACAAGGCACCCATGGCAGTTAAAAAAGTACTTATTTCTTTTCCAGTTATTAACGAAAAAATAATTAAAATTCCGAGAAACCAAACAACTATTAAACATACCTGAATAAAACTTTCAACAGGCTTGTCTTTTAAAGAATCTATTGTTTTTAAGTAATCCTTAACTGATCTTAAAAAACTTCTTATTGTCCAGATAATTAATAGGATAGAATATATCTCAATGAAAAGTGTTGCGTAATTAATAAATGATTCAAATCCCATTAACCAAAAAGGAATGACCCAATAAATAAATAAAACTGGAATTAATTTAGAAATATAAATTTGTGCACGGTTAGAGATCAAATAGTCATCAAAATTATTTGTGGTTTTTGAAGAAAGTTTGACAAAAAAGTTAGAAATAATTATTTTCGACAAAAAATTTAAAATAAAAGATATCAGCAAAACAATTAAACTCAAAACTATTAGATTAATCATCTCTGCATAAAATTCTGGAAATTTTAAAGTTATTAAAAAGTCATAAAAAATTCTATTTTCTTCCATTACTATATAGGTTTGTTATTATTTAAATTAAGAATTTGATTAGAATAATTCGTCTTGAGAGTTAGATTTTTTCTTGCCTAAATGATCATATGCCAGCTTAGTAACTTCTCTTCCTCTAGGAGTTCTAATTATAAAACCTTGTTGGATTAAAAAAGGCTCATATACTTCTTCTAAAGTTTCTGAACTTTCAGAAACGGCAGTAGAAAGAGTACTAATCCCGACAGGACCACCTTTGAATTTGTCAATTAAAGTCATTAAGATTTTATTATCCATTTCATCTAAACCATGTTTATCGACATTAAGAGATTTTAAAGCATATCTTGTTATTTCCAAATCAATCTTTCCATTCCCTTTTATTTGAGCAAAATCTCTTACTCTTCTTAATAAAGAATTTGAAATTCTTGGTGTTCCTCTACTTCTACCAGCAATCTCAATTGCTGCTTTTACATTAATTTCAATATCTAATATTTCTGAGCTTCTTTCTACTATAGCTGAAAGGATTTCTGTATTGTAATACTCTAACCTACTATTGATCCCAAATCTCGCTCTCATTGGAGCTGTTAACAAACCCGATCTTGTAGTAGCTCCAATTAATGTAAAGGGGTTGAGATTTATTTGAACTGATCTTGCATTAGGCCCTGACTCAATCATTATATCAATTTTATAATCTTCCATTGCAGAATAAAGATATTCTTCAACTACAGGACTTAATCTATGGATTTCATCTATAAAAAGCACGTCTCTTGGTTCTAGATTAGTTAACAAACCTGCAAGATCTCCTGGCTTATCTAAAACAGGCCCTGAAGTTACTTTTAAGTTAACACCAAGCTCATTGGCTAAAATGTGAGCTAAAGTAGTTTTACCAAGCCCTGGAGGGCCGTGAAAAAGTGTATGATCCAAAGCATCGGACCTCTGATTACATGCCTCAACAAATATTTTTAAATTATTTAAAATCTGCTCCTGTCCTGCAAAATCATCAAACGACAAAGGTCTTAATGCTTTGTCAATTTCTAATTCTTCACCTGTACAATTGGAGTCCGAAGGGTCTAAATTTTCGTTCATTAAATCAAAGATAAGCAAAAAGGCAAACCCTTATTTAATAAACAAGTTAGATAATATTAATGTTCCGTTTCAACTTCGTTTTTGCCAATAGGAGTAGTCTGAGGGACAAAATCTTCTTTATGACCTGGCTTACTATAGTCATATGCCCATCTATGAATATGCGGAATTTCACCTGGCCAATTTCCATGCATGTGTTCAACGGGGGCAGTCCATTCTAAAGTTGTAGATTTCCAAGGATTTTTTTCTGCTTTTTTTCCGAAAAACATACTAGATATGAAATTATATAAAAATATTAATTGAGCTGCTCCAGCTAATAGTGCAAAAACTGTAATTACTACATTAATATTTGCCAAATCATCAAAATAAGGAAAAGCAGTATTAGTATAATACCTTCTAGGCAGTCCTGCCATCCCTATAAAATGCATAGGAAAAAACACTCCATAAGCTGCAATTGCAGTTACCCAAAAGTGAATATAACCTAAATTTTTATTCATCATTCTTCCAAATAATTTTGGAAACCAGTGATAAATCCCGGCAAATAATCCGTATAAAGCCGATACACCCATTACTAAGTGAAAGTGAGCCACTACAAAATATGTGTCGTGAATATTAATATCTAAAGTACTATCTCCTAATATAATTCCTGTCAAACCTCCAGTAATAAAAGTTGAAACCAATCCAATTGAAAAAAGCATGCCAGTATTAAACTGAAGGTTTCCTTTCCATAGAGTGGTTATATAATTGAATGCCTTAACAGCAGAAGGTATAGCTATTAAAAGAGTTGTAAATGTGAAAACTGAACCTAAAAAAGGATTCATTCCAGAAATAAACATATGATGACCCCAAACAACTGTAGATAAAAATGCTATAGCCAAAATTGAAGCAACCATTGCTCTATATCCAAAAATTGGTTTTCGGGAATTAGTAGCAATAATTTCAGAAGTAATACCAAGTGCTGGCAAAAGAACAATATAAACTTCTGGGTGACCTAAGAACCAAAATAAATGTTCAAATAATACTGGCGATCCTCCTTGATAATGCAAAACTTCACCTTGAACAAAAATATCAGATAAAAAGAAAGAAGTTCCAAAGCTTCTATCCATAATTAGTAATAAAGCAGCAGATAATAAAACAGGAAATGAAATAACGCCAATTATAGCAGTTACAAAAAATGCCCATATAGTTAAAGGAAGTCTAAACATAGACATTCCTTTAGTTCTTAAATTAATAACTGTTACTATATAATTTAATGATCCTAATAAAGATGAGGCAACGAAAATCGCCATAGATATTAGCCATAAGGTCATTCCCATTCCAGAACCTGGTTGTGCTTGCGGAAGAGCACTTAAAGGTGGATAAATTGTCCAACCTGCCGCAGCTGGTCCAGCTTCAACAAATAATGAAGCCAACATTATCATGCTCGAAAGAAAAAATAACCAAAAAGAAATCATGTTTAAAAGCCCAGAAGCCATGTCTCTAGCTCCAATTTGAAGTGGAATTAATAAATTACTAAATGTCCCACTAAGACCTGCAGTCAATACAAAAAAGACCATAATTGTTCCATGAATGGTAACCAGGGCTAAGTAAATGTTAGGATCCATAACTCCTTCAGGAGCCCAATCGCCTAAAAATATGTCGAATACAGCGAAAGATTGTTCAGGCCAAGCTAATTGTAATCTAAATAATAATGACATTGCAACACCAATAAATCCCATAAACAATACACCAACAATTAGATATTGCTTAGCAATCATTTTATGGTCTTGACTAAAAATATATTTAGTTATAAAAGTTTCTTTATGATGATGATGTTCATCATGACCAGAATTAGAAATATTTGTAGCTACTGACATATTAATTTATTGAATTATTTCAGAAAATGTTTGCTGTTGAGCTTTCCATTTATTATAATCTTTTTCAGACTCTACCACTATTTTCATTTGCATATTATAGTGGGAAGTTCCACAGATTTTTGCACACAATAATAAGTAGTCAAATTGATAAGAATCTAGAGCTTCATCACCATTAGAAATTAGCTCCTGACTTTTATCATATCTAATTTTATTAATTCTATTAACCTTAGCCACTACATCAGAATTGCCTCTCATTTCTTCAGTAGTAATTGTAGGTGTAAAAGAAAATTCTGTAATCATTCCAGGAACACAGTTCATTTGAGCCCTAAAGTGAGGCATATACGCTGAATGAAGAACATCTTGAGATCTCATTTTAAAAATCACCTTTCTATTAACAGGTAAATGAAATTCTTGAGTAACAACAAAGTCATCCATTCCATTTGGATCAGAAGAGTCAATTCCAACAGCATTTTTTCCGTCAAAATCATTTAAAAATCTAACATTAGCGTCTCCTAAAACATTATCCTCTCCTCCGTATCTTGCTTTCCAATTCCACTGTTGAGCATATAATTCAATTACTAATGCATCTTCATCTTCTTCATTAAAATTCATGATTTGCCCCCAAGTAATCATTCCATATATAATTAAAACAAAAAAAACAATAGCGGGAATAACCGTCCAAACCAATTCTAATTTATTATCATGAGTAAAAAAGTAAGCTTTTCTATTATTGATGCCTCTATATTTAAAAGCAAAGTAGTGTAAAACAGCCTGAGTTAGTGTTTGTGCAAATAAAATTATTGCAAAAGAAACCCAAAGTAATGTATCGTATTCAGTTCCATGTTCAGAAGCTGACTCAGGAAGAAGAACCTTAGAATAAGCCCAAAAACAATATATCGTAACAAGATATATAAAAACTAAAAAAGCAAACATTAACTTTCCATGAAGGTCATTGTCTTTATCAGTTGCTATCTGTGAATCGTCTTTTTTTAATCCCATTTGGGACAATTCAAATATTTTGGTGATCTGCCAGATAGCTACACTAGTTAAAATTAGAATTGTTATTGTTAGTAATACTGTCATTTAAAAAAATTAATATTCAAATTTTTCGCTTTCTTTAATAAGGGGATCTCCTGATGGCTCTAAAGGAACTTTTGAAAGACTATTAAAAACTACATAAATAAATAATCCGCTAAAAAATAAAATCCCTGATATTTCTGGAATACCTATAAACCACTGATCTCCTACCGTGCCTGGCATAATCATGTTAAACACATCAATGTAATGGCCAATTAAAATGATAATTCCTGTCATTACAATAAACCAATTAACTCTTTTGTAATCACTATTCATAAGAAGTAAGAAAGGGAAAATAAGATTTAAAGCTATCATACCGAAAAAAGGTAAATTATAATCTTCTATTCTAGTTATAAAATAAGTTACTTCTTCAGGAATATTAGCATACCAAATAAGCATGAATTGAGAAAACCATAAGTAAGCCCAAAAAATACTGACTCCAAACATAAATTTCCCTAAATCGTGAATATGATTATGATTCACTTTTTCTAAATAGCCTTTAGATTTTAAATAAATAGTGACTAGAGCTATAACTGTAATTCCAGACACAAACATACTTGCAAAAACGTACCAACCAAATAATGTACTGAACCAATGTGGGTCAACAGACATTATCCAATCCCAAGACATCATAGATTCAGTGACAATAAAGAAAGCTAAAAACCCAGCCGATATCTGAAAGTTCTTTTTATGATTTGAAATATCATTTGAATTATCTTGAGCTAATGAAAGTTTACGAGAATAATATCTGTAAAGATTCCATCCTAAAATATAAAAAATAGCTCTAGCAATTAAAAAAGGTGAGTTTAAATATCCTGATTTTGCTTGAATAATTTTATCATGCTCAACCACTTCAGGATCCATCCAAACAAACAAATGATTTAAATGCATTGATGAAAGAATTAAAATAATCAAAATAATCAAAGTTCCAGGTAAAAGATAAGCTGTTATACCTTCCATTACTCTAAATAAAATAGGCGACCAACCTGCCTGAGACGCTCTTTGTATAGCGTAAAAAGCTAATGTTCCTAAAGAAAGCATCATAAAAAATAATGCCGCGACATATAATGCAGCCCAAGGTCTATTTTGTAACTGATTTAAAAGGTGTTTATCATGAGAAGAGTCTGGGGAAGAATGAGAACCTAGTTCTGTTGAATTAGAATGAGCTACTTCTTTTTCATGTGAGTCTTTGTTTTTATCTTCATCATGAGATAAGAATTCTTCTTCGTGAGAATCACCATGTGAATTAGAAACCATTTCTTTTGCCTCTTCTACAGAACTTGGAGCAGAATAAAATCCATAGCCAAGGCCAAGAGCGCCTAAAAAAATAAGGGTAAGCGAAAAGATTTTAATATTTTTTGTAAACTTATACATTAATTATTTTATTAATTTCTCTCTTAGACTAATTACATATTGAGATATTTGCCATCTCTCATTAGAATTCACTTGACCTGCATGAGAACCCATTAAATTTTTCCCATACATTAAAACATGGTAAATACTACCTTCTGTTATATCCCTATCATAATAACTAGGTATGCCAAGAAATTTTTCTCTTTTCATAAGGATACCCTGTCCATCTCCTTTTGGACCATGACAAACCGCACAATATATATTGTATAGCTCTTTTCCTTTTTTAATGTTTTTTTCTGAAAGCTTTAACGGAGACATCAAATTATTTTTAGCTAATTCATACCCTTCGTTAGTGTCTTCGTACTCATAAGGAACCCAACCTCTTGGAATACTTCCTTCAGCAGGTAACTGAGCTTCAATACCATTAGCAAAAGCGTCAGACTGTTCGTAAGTACTATAACCTACTGATTCATACATGTTTGGGAAAAATTGATAATTAGGTTTTGAATTATCAAAGCATGAAAGAGTCATAAGACTAAAAACTATCATTAAGCTATAAAAAGTTAATTTCTTCATTACTTAGAATCTTTATTTTCAATTACTCTAATCTCTAATACATCTGTTTTTTCAACTACAGCTTTTAAATCCTTTCCATCGTCATGAAATTTTATTTCAATCAAAAACTTGTCATCTGTAGTTTCTGGAATTGGATTTTCTGCATCTTTAAATGGCCATAATTTGCTTCTTAAATAAAAAGTAATAACCATTAAATGAGCAGCAAAAAACACGGTTAATTCGAAAATAATCGGGACAAAAGATGGCATATTTTCTAAAAATGAAAAACTAGGTTTTCCACCAATATTTTGAGGCCAGTCTGCAATCATAATATAATTCATCATAAAAATGGCAAAACCAAAACCTATACAACCGTATATAAAAGACAGAATAGCTAATCTAGTAGGCTCAAGTCCTAGAGCTTTATCTAGACCATGCACGGGAAATGGAGTGTAAACTTCATCAATCTTATAATTAGAAGCTCTTATCTCTTTGACCGCTTCTATAAGCTTGTCATCGTCATCATACACGGCATGTAAAATTTTCTCAGACATTATTTTTTATCTCTTAATTTTTTATAATTATCTCCTGACGTTTTTAAAATAGTTTTTACTTCAGCTTGAGCTATTACAGGGAATGTTCTTGCGTAAAGTAAGAACAACACAAAAAAGAATCCAATTGTACCTATAAAAATTCCTATATCAACAAATGTAGGAGTAAACATTGTCCATGATGATGGTAAATAATCTCTATGAAGAGATGTAACTATAATGACAAATCTTTCAAACCACATTCCGATATTTACAACTATTGATATAAAAAATGAAAATAAAATACTGGTTCTAAGTTTTTTAATCCACATTAATTGTGGAGAAAATACATTACAAGTCATCATAGACAAATAAGCCCACCAATAAGGACCAGTAGCTCTATTTAAAAAGGCATATTGTTCATATTCTACTCCAGAATACCAAGCCATAAATAACTCTGTGATATAGGCTGTACCAACAATAGACCCTGTAATCATAATTACAATATTCATTAACTCTATGTGCTGGACAGTTATATAGTTTTCTAAATTTGAAACCTTTCTCATTATAATTAACAAAGTATTTACCATTGCAAAGCCTGAAAAAATAGCTCCAGCTACAAAATATGGCGGAAAAATTGTAGTATGCCAACCTGGTATAACAGAAGTAGCAAAATCAAAGGATACTATTGTGTGAACAGACAAAACTAAAGGGGTTGCTAATCCTGCTAACACCAATGAAACCTCTTCAAATCTTTGCCAATCTTTTGCTCTTCCAGTCCAACCAAAACTTACCAAACTGTAAATTTTCTTTTGAAATGGCTTAACAGCTCTATCTCTAATCATTGCAAAATCGGGTAGTAGTCCTGTCCACCAAAAAACTAGTGAGACTGATAAATACGTTGATATTGCGAAAACATCCCAAAGTAATGGAGAATTAAAGTTAACCCACAACGAGCCGTAGGCATTCGGAATAGGAAGAACCCAATATCCAAGCCATGGTCTTCCCATGTGAATTATAGGAAATAATCCTGCTTGCATAACAGAAAAAATAGTCATGGCTTCAGCAGATCTATTAATAGCCATTCTCCATTTTTGTCTAAATAATAATAATACGGCTGAAATAAGTGTGCCAGCGTGTCCAATACCAATCCACCATACAAAATTTGTAATATCCCATGCCCAGCCAACTGTTTTATTCAACCCCCAGACTCCAATTCCTGTCGAAATAGTATAAATCATACATCCTAAGCCCCATAAAAATGCAACTAATGCAATTGAAAAAACTATCCACCATTGTTTATTAGCTTTTCCTTCAACAGCAGCAGAAATGTCAACTGAAACATCATGATATGACTTGTTGCCAGTTACTAAAGGCTTTCTAATAGGTGCTTCGTAATGAGATGACATATAATTATTTTATCTTTTTACGTGTTTCTAACTTTTACCTGATACACAACATTTGGTTTTGTACCAACACTCTCTAAAAGATGATACATTCTATCATCTTCTTTTAGTTTTAAAACTTCACTTTCTTTGTCATTAATATCTCCAAAAACTATCGCTCCAGAATCACATGCTGAGGAACAAGCCGTTTGAAATTCTCCATCTTTAATAACTCTACCATCTAGCTTAGCGTCTAAAATTGTTTTTTGTGTTTTCTGAATACACATAGAACATTTTTCCATAACACCCCTCGATCTTACAACAACATCTGGGTTAAGTACCATTTTACCTAAATCATCATTCATGTTGAAGTCAAATTCGTTATTATCACTATAAAGGAACCAATTAAATCTTCGAACTTTATATGGGCAATTGTTTGCACAATACCTTGTTCCAACACACCTGTTATAAGCCATATGGTTTTGACCTTGTCTACTATGTGTAGTAGCAGCTACTGGACATACCGTTTCGCAAGGAGCATGATTACAATGTTGGCACATGACAGGTTGAAAAGCAACCTGTGGGTTTTCAGAAGGATTTTCCATTTCTCCAAAAACAGAAATCGATTCTTTTATTCCGCTAATATTGTCTTTAGTCTCATTGTCTTCTGAAAATGATTCTTGAGAAGAATAATACCTGTCTATTCTAAGCCAATGCATATCTCTTGATCTTCTTACTTCACTTTTTCCAACTACAGGCACATTATTTTCTGCATGACAAGCTATAACGCAAGCTCCGCATCCGGTGCAACCATTTAAATCAATTGAGAGGTTAAAGTGGTGCCCAATTGATCTGTCAAATTCATTCCATATATCAACATCAGGAGATGTAACTGGTGTTTCAATATGATTTAGAGACACTTGAGGAACATGATTCCATTCACTAGATTTTTTTGTGTTAAAAATTTCTAAAGTTGTTTCTTTTATAATATCTCCTCGTCCCATTAACGTGTTGTGTAATTGAACACAAGCAAATTCATGAGTTTCATTAACAGACTCGATGGAAACATTTTGAACATTTACAAAATCTTTATATAAATCATATCCATTTACGCCAGTTTGCAACTCGCTTTTAACTCCGTTACTTCTTCCGTATCCAAAAGAAAGACCAACCGAACCTTTAGCTTGGCCTGGTTGAATAACTACGGGGATTTTTAGCGAACTACCATCAACTTTAACGTTAGCGTAATTACTATTTAAAGCACCATTAGATTCATTGATGTTTTTTAATCCTAATTTTTTAGCGTCAGATTTTGAAACTGTTAAGTAATTATCCCAAGACACTCTAGTGATCGGATCAGGCATTTCTTGAAGCCAAGGATTGTTAGCTTGACTTCCATCACCCATTGAGATTTTCGAATAAAGAGTCAATTCAAAATCTCCTATATTAGGATCGTTAAGTTTACTTATTCTAGAAGATAAATCTAATTTTACAAAAGATCTATTAGAAGGTTTGTTTTTAGAAAAAACTCCATCATGTAACGCTTGATTCCATGATAAACCTTTTAAAATAGTTTTATTCCAGTTAGACTTAAGTTCATCATAAAATGAACTAGAAATTTCTGACCAGTTTAACAAAACTTCTTGAAATTGTCGAGTATCAAAGAGCGGTTTAATTGTAGGTTGAACTAAACTAAAATCCCCAGATTTCATTTCAACATCACCCCAGGATTCTAAATAATGAGGAGTTGCCGCTACCCACTTGGACAAAATTGCAGTTTCATTATTGTTCATTGAGAAACAAACCGAGAAATCAAGTGATTTTAATGCGTCATTAAATTCTTTAAAATTTGATAGAGTATAGCAAGGATTTACTCCAGCCATAATCAAGCCGTCAATTTTATTATTAGAGATATCTCTTACCAGTTGTGAAACTTTTTTATCATCCCCTTGTCTGGTCAAATTAAGCTTACTGGTGTTTATTACTTCACTATTAATAAGTTGATTTATTTTAAGGGCTAAAACTTGTGCGTCAACATCATCAATTCCAGTGACAAAAACTCCTTTGCCTGCAGATTTTTTTAGACTGTAAGCAATAGATTTTAATTTTTTATCTAATTTTTCATCAACTGAAACATTTGTGTTTTCTCCAGAAATATATTCATATATTTTTAATAGCGCTTTCTTTTGGGCTGAAGGCTTTAAAGGAATTCTAACATCTGCATTTGCTCCAGAAAGAGACATATTAGCCTCTATTTGAAAATGTTTAGACATTTTTCCTTTTTTAGGGATTCTAGATTTAGAATATCCTGAACTAAAACCTCCGCCTTGCCAATCCCCTAAAATATCAGCCCCAACAGAAACAATAACATCCGCTTTAGAAAAATCATAAGTTGGAAGAGCTCTTACGTTATAGCTAAGTTCAAATGCATCTAAAGCTTTAGATTCAGAAATAGTATCATAAACAACATGCTTAATATTTGGAAAATTACTAATGAATTGCTCGATAATTAAATCAGTCGTTGGGCTGGAAAAAGTTTGAGTTAACAACACAACTTTTTTATTTGAAGTACTCATTAATTTTAATTGAGCAGAAATATTCAAATTAAATTGTTCCCAACTAACATTTTGGCCATCCATTGTTGGACCTTGAATTCTAGAACTATCATACATTGATAATACCGAAGCATGAACCCTAGCATTAGGACCATGACTTTCAGATTTAGAATTTTTTTCGATCTTTATAGGTCTCCCTTCTCTGGTTTTTACAAGAACATTTGCAAAATCAAATCCATCTGAAATTGAAGTAGCATAAAAATTTGAAATTCCTGGTCTAATTTGTTCTGGCTGAACAACATATGGAATTGATTTATGTACTGGACCTTCACAACTAGCTAAAGTGGCTGCAGCTGTACTAAACCCAAGATACTTTAAAAAGTCTCTTCTATTAGTGCTTGTATCTTGAAGAGTGTTTTTATCTTCTAAAAAATTATCAACAGGTAATTCGCTTGCAAACTCATTGTTTTTAAGGTTCTCAACTATTGAATTATCTTCCGATAATTCTAGTTCACTTTTCCAATATTTTTTATGGCTCCCCATTTAATATTTATATTGATTTAATAATGACATTTTCCACATTCTAAACCACCCATTTGAGCAGCAGTCAATTCTTCAACCCCATATTTTTTAGACAATTCTTCATGTATCTTAGTGTAATAATCATTGTCTTTAACCTTAATATTAGACTCTCTATGACAATTAATGCACCAGCCCATTGTTAAAGGAGAATACTGATAAAGTATTTCCATTTCCTCAACTGGACCATGACATTTTTGACATTCAATTCCAGCAACAGTTACGTGCTGTGAGTGATTAAAATAAACGAAATCAGGTAAATTGTGTATTCTAACCCACTTTACCGGCTCAGTATCTCCAGTGTAAGATAGTGTGGTTTCGTCCCAACCGACAGCTTTGTATAGCTTTTTAATTTCGTTAGTATAAAAATCTTTGGTATAGCCTTTTTCTAAATCTTCTTCTCCGTTATAATCTGCAATATTTTCATGGCAATTCATACAAACATTAAGAGAAGGAATTCCAGAATGTTTTGAAATTCTAGCTGATGAATGACAGTACTGACATTCTATTTCATTTTCTCCAGCATGAATTTTATGAGAATAATGAATGGGTTGAACAGGCATATAACCCTGATCAACACCAATTTGCATAAAATATCCATAAGCAAAATAAGCACTAGACAGAAGTAATAAAATAACAGATACAAATACTAAAAATTGATTTTTAATAAACCTCTCCCAAATAGGAGTCCCTGAAGATTTTTTTTCATTTATCTCAATTCCTTTATCTGAAGCTAATCTTTTTAAAGTTTTTGTCACTAAAAACAACATTGTTACTAATACAGCCAGAACTAATAAAAGTAGAACAAGCACTAAGTCATTTGTAAAAGAAGATGAACTACTTTGATTAACGTTACTAGAGTTCCCTGCAGAACTAGCAATTGCAGCTGGCGGAGTATAATCAGTGTATTCCAGAATATTATCCATATCCTCATTAGATAATTGAGGGAACGAATTCATAGCTACTTTATCATACTCTTCATAAATAGCAACAGCTTGATCATCTCCAGATTTAATTAGAGCAGCACTGTTTTTTATCCAGGAATACAACCACTCCTTTTCATATTTACTTGAAACACCTTTTAAAGCAGGTCCAATTAATTTTTTATTTAGTTTATGACATGAAGCACAGTTCGCGTTAAATAAACTTTTTCCTTTTGAAATATCAATTTCTTGAGATGAAATGCTTAAAGAAGTGGCTAATAATAACGCTAGGTTAAGGGCCAACAATCTAAGGGCTCTGAAGTTTGAGAAGAGGTTAAGAAATTCTTTCAATAATATTGTTTTTCCTTCCATTAACAATTTAAAAAAATTGTATCAAAATTAGATGCCAAAAATACAACAGAAGAATGATTTTAAAAACCCAAGACAGGTCTAATTTATAATTTATAACGATTCTAAATAGTTGTTTTAAAAATCAAAAGTATTTTTCAATATAAATTATTAATTTAATTTATATTTGTTGTTAAATGAAAGCTTTAAACAACTTAACGCATTTTGCTTTTCTTATAACTTTTTTTTATTCTTTTTCTCAAACCGGATCAATTAAAATAGATCAAGACTCTAAGTTAGATAAAGTAATAAAGCTAAAAAAAGAGGTTAATTTCGAGACATTTACATCAGGCCAATTTACAATTCAGGTTTTTAACGGGAATTATAATGATGGGAAAAAATTAATGGATAGCTTAACGTTTATAAAAAAGTATACTGACTTGTTTTTTAGTTTCGAAACGCCTTATTATAAAATACGAATTGGAAAGTACGTTTCAAAAATTAAAGCTATAAAAGAGTTAGAAAAGATAAAAAAAGATTTTTCTTCAGCTTTTATTCTTAAACCTAATTGATTATTTGATTTTCTTTTTAACTTCTAATTCAGAATAAGCTTCAATAACATCTCCAATTTTAACGTCATTATAATTTTTAATTTGAATACCGCATTCATATCCCTTAGCAACTTCTTTAGCATCGTCTTTAAATCTCTTTAAAGCAGATAAGGTTCCTGAGTTAACAACAATCCCATCTCTGATAATTCTAATATTTGAATTTCTAAATATCTTTCCATCTGTAACCATGCAACCTGCAATAGTTCCAACTTTAGAAATTTTAAATGTCTCCCTTATTTCTGCATTTCCTGATATTTCTTCTTTAAACACAGGAGACAACATCCCTTCCATTGCATCTTTAAGATCGTTAATAGCGTCATATATTATAGAATAATTCCTGATATCTATCTCTTCTTTATCTGCAATTTGTCTAGCGTTACCTGTTGGTCTAACATTGAAACCAATAATAATCGCATCAGAAGCAGAAGCTAGAAGAACATCTGACTCAGTAATGGTTCCTACGGCCTTATGAATTATATTAACATGTATTTCTTCATTAGAAAGCTTTTGAAAAGAATCAGTCAAAGCCTCTACAGAGCCATCCACATCTCCTTTTAAAATTATATTTAATTCTTTAAAGTCTCCTAAAGCAATTCTTCTGCCTATTTCATCTAAAGTAATATGCTTCTGAGTTCTAACTGATTGCTCTCTTACAAGTATCGTTCTTTTAACAGCGATTTGCTTTGCCTCTTTTTCATCTTCAAAAACATTAAATTTATCTCCAGCTTGAGGGGCACCATCAAGACCTAATATAGAGACAGGAATTGATGGCCCTGCTTCAATAATAGCATTTCCTCTTTCATCTTGCATAGCCTTTACTTTACCAGAATGCCGTCCTGCTAACAAATAATCTCCAACCTTTAAAGTTCCTGTTTGAATTAATATGGTAGACATATAGCCCTTGCCTTTATCTAAAAAAGCTTCCACTACTGTTCCAATCGCTAATCTATCTGGGTTAGCTTTTAGTTCTAAAAATTCAGCCTCTAATAAAACTTTTTCAAGCAATTCATCTACACCAGTTCCTTTCAACGCTGAAATATCATGAGATTGGATTTTTCCTCCCCATTCTTCAATTAACAAGTTCATTCCTGAAAGTTTTTCTTTAATTTTATCAGGGTTTGAGTTCTGTCTGTCTATCTTATTTATTGCAAAAATAATAGGAACCCCTGCTGCTTGAGCATGACTAATCGCTTCCTTAGTTTGAGGCATTACATCATCATCTGCAGCAATAACAATAATAACTATATCCGTGAGTTGAACCCCTCTAGCTCTCATGGCCGTAAATGCTTCGTGTCCAGGAGTGTCTAAAAAAGTAATTTTTTGACCATCTTTTAATATTACATTGTACGCCCCAATATGTTGAGTAATTCCACCTGACTCCCCAGCAATAACATTCTCTTCTCTTATATAGTCTAATAATGAAGTTTTTCCATGATCTACGTGCCCCATAACTGTAACAATTGGCGCCCTTGGAAGTAAATCTTTCGGGTCATCCTCTATTGCCTTAATAGAATCCTCAATATCAGCAGTCACAAACTCTACTTCAAATCCAAATTCATCGGCAACAATAGTTAAAGTTTCAGCATCAAGTCTCTGGTTCATTGTTACCATAATCCCTAAGGACATACAAGTGGAAATAATATCAGTAGAAGTAACTTTCATCATTGTAGCAACTTCACCAACAGTAATAAATTCTGTAACCTTAATTGTTTTTTTATCAGCTTCGTTTAAAGCTAAATCTTCATCAGATTTAAATTTATGAAAATCTCTTTTTTCCTTTCTGTATTTAGCTCCTTTTGAAGTAGAGGATCTTCCTTGAAGTTTCTTTAAAGTTTCGCTTATTTGTTTTTTAACATCAACCTCAGATGGCTCAACAGAAAGAGTTTTCGATTTTGGTTGTTTTGTGAAATTTATTTTTTTAGAATCAGGACTAGGTTTAACTGGATCTTTAGTTACTCTTATCCTTTTTCTTTTTGAACTAGCCGACCCAAACGAAGGCTTATTAGTTCCATTACTAGGCTTTGATTTTTTGAACTGATCTAAATTTATTTTATCACCCACAGTCTTAAGACCGCTTAGCTTTTTATATTGTGTCTTGATGTTACTCTCAACTTTTTTCTCTATTACAATCTCAACTTTTTCTGAATCTACTTTTTTTATTTTGATTTCTTTTAAACCCTCTTCTACTTTAGGAGATTTTTCAACAACAGGAGATTTTGATTTTTTTTTGAATTGATCTAAATCTATTTTTCCTAATTGAACTGACTTTTTGACTTCAGCTCTTGCTTCAATTAATGCATTTTGATTTTTTATTTTCTCTTCTTGCTCTTTCTCTATTTGAATTCTTAACTCTTCTTTTTGCTTTCTTTTTTCTTCACTTAAATCATGAGACTCAACTTTATTAGATTTGTCAGAGCTAAATTCATTCAAAAATAAATTATACTGCTCTTCAGATATTTTAGTTGTTGGCCTTGCCTCAATAATGTGATCATTTGAAGCTAAAAATTCAACAGCTCTATCTAAAGATATGTTAAACTCTCGTAGCGCCTTATTTAATCTAGTTAATTTCACTTCACTCATAAAAAAATATAAAAATTTTATTCTGAAAATTCAGCACTTAATACCTTTCTTATTTCTAGAATTGTTTCTTCTTCTAAATCAGTTCTTTTCATTAAATCTTCCACATCTTGCTCTAGAACACTTTTAGCAGTATCTAAACCAGCTTTTTTTAGTTCTTCTAAAACCCAACTTTCAATTTCATCTGAAAACTCTGTTAATTCAACATCTTCTTCAGCTCCTTCTCTATAAACATCAATTTCATAACCCGTTAATTGACCTGCTAGTCTAATGTTATGCCCTCCTCTACCTATCGCTTTAGAAACTTGGTCTGGATCCATAAATGCTTCGACGGTTTTCTTTTCTTCGTTAATTTTTAAAGAAGATATTTTTGCAGGACTCAAAGCTCGAGTTATTAATAGCTGAATGTTACTCGTGTAGTTTATTACATCTATATTTTCATTGCCTAACTCTCTTACTATTCCATGAATTCTTGAACCTTTCATTCCAACACATGCTCCAACTGGATCAATTCTATCATCATATGAATCAACGGCTACTTTGGCTTTTTCTCCAGGTATTCTTACAACTTTTTTTACTGATATTAATCCATCAAATACTTCTGGAATATCTTGCTCAAAAAGTTTTTCTAAAAATCTAGGAGAAGTCCTTGAAAGCACAATAGATGGCTTATTACCTTTTAACTCGACAGATTCTATAACCCCCCTAACATTATCGCCTTTTCTGTAAAAATCTGATGGAATTTGACGGTCTTTAGGCATTATTAGCTCATTTCCTTCATCATCCAAAAGAATAACAACATTATGACGAATATGATGAACTTCAGCTGTATAAATTTCCCCTATTAAATCTACAAATTGCTTATATACAATTCCATTATCATGCTCTTGAATTCTAGAAACTAAATTTTGCCTAAGTGACAAAACAACTCTTCTGCCAAGATCAACAAGTTTAACTTCTTCAGAAACATCTTCACCAACTTCAAAATCTGGTTCAATTTTTCTAGCTTCAGTAAGGGTTATTTCTTGATTTTCATCTTCAACCGCATCATCTTTAACAACAACTCTATTTCTCCAAATTTCTAAATCTCCTTTATCAGGATTAATGATAATATCAAAATTATCGTCATCACCATATTTCCTCTTTAAAGTGTTTCTAAAGACCTCTTCTAAAATAGACATAAGAGTTACTCTGTCAATAAATTTTTCGTTTTTAAATTCTGAAAATGATTCAATTAAGGTTAAATTTTCCATTTACTTATGTTTTAAAATTCTACTATTAAATTTGCTTTTTTTATCTTATCAAATGCAATTGATTTATTTTTTTTAACTGAAACCTTCCCCTTTCCAATTGGTTTAGCTTCTCTAGCAATCCACTCAATTGTTATTTCACTTTCACTAACTTCTGTTAAATTTCCAATAAATTCAATTCCGTCAACAGACAGGACATTTAATTTTCTTTTAATATTTTTTATAAATTGTCTTTGAGAAACTAAAGGTGAAAAAAGTCCTGCTGAACTAACATCAACAGAAAAATCATCTAATTCTTCATTCAAATTCTTTTTTAAAAATTTAGTCAATCCAACACAATCTATAATTTTAACCCCGTTATCTCCATCTAAAGTGATGTTAATTTTATTTGAAGAATCTATAGAGAAGTCAACCAAAAACAGAGTTGGCTTGTCAATAAAAAACTCTTCCATCAAATCTTCTAAAACTTTTCTCAAACTATATATTTAATAAAGAGGGGGACAGTGTCCCCCTCAATTTTTCAGTAATGCTGTGCAAATATAATAAATTCTATTACAATAAACTTAAACACAACCACATAATGAATTATAGTTGGCCTACTAGGGCTCGAACCTAGACTCTCCTGGACCAAAACCAGGCGTGTTGCCAGTTACACCATAGGCCAATATAAAGTCCGGCAAATTTAGTATAAAGTTTTTGCTAGACAAATAAATTATAATTTAAAAAAGTTATTGTAAAAATTTAATAGAGATTATTGTTTATTTTTGATCTGAAAAATATTAAAAAATGAATATTAAAAAATTTGAAAAATGGAATAGTTTCATTGGTTTAATTGCATTTTTAATTGCATTTACTACCTATTTTTTAACTGTTGAACCTACAGCGAGTTATTGGGATGCGCCTGAATATATTTCAACATCTGCTAAATTACAAGTAGGCCACCCGCCTGGAGCTCCGTTTTTTCAAATGTTAGGGGCATTTTTTTCTTTTTTCGCCTCTGATTCAGATCAAATTGCATTTATGGTAAATATGATGTCTGTGTTAGCGAGTGCTTTTACTATACTTTTTTTATTTTTCACTTTAACAATTATTGGGAAAAAACTTATTTTAAAATCTGAAACAATTTCTAATTCAAAAGCTTCCTTAATACTTAGTTCGTCATTACTTGGTTCCATGTGTTTTACATTTTCCGACAGCTTTTGGTTTAATGCCGTTGAAGCAGAAGTCTACGCAATGGCTACAATGATTATGGCATTACTTTTTTGGCTAGGTTTCAAATGGGAAGAGAATATTGACGCAGAACGAGGCAATAAGTGGCTGATATTAATATCTTTTGTTATAGGCTTGTCATTTGGAGTTCATTTTATGGGTCTATTAGCAATTCCTGCTATTGGAATGATTTATTTTTTTAAAAAAAACCCCAACCCTTCTTTTAAAAGTTTTTTAATTGCTAATGTTATTTCAGTCACAATACTACTATTCATATTTAAACTATTACTTCCTTCAACATTAGGTCTTTTTGGGAACCTTGAAGTCATATTCGTAAACAGCTTTGGACTCCCTTTTAATTCTGGCACTGTTTTTACGGCTGTTTTAATTCTCATATTATTTTATTCTGGGATTAAAATAACTAGAAAAAGAAATTGGATCAAAATAAATACTTTATTACTCTGTGTGATGTTTGTTTTTATCGGTTTTTCTTCATGGTTAATGATCCCTATTAGATCAAATGCTAATACTGTTATCAATGAAAATGCTCCTTCAGATGCTCGTGCTTTATTAGCTTATTACAACTTAGAACAATACCCGGATACACACATATTTTATGGACCAATGTTTTCGGATGCTTATGCAGGCCAAGATCCTGCCAATCCCTATAAAGATGACAAACCTAAGTATGAAAAAGATCTCAAATCTGGAAAATATATAATAGTCAATGACTGGGAATCTGGAAAAATAAACTCTAATAGTGAGCATATTGGATTATTGCCAAGAATGTGGAGCTCAGAACATGCCTCAAATTACATGAAACATTTTGGCTTCTTAGAGTTTGAGATTAAGCGTGAATTTAAGACTGAAAACCAATTATTACAATTGGTTTCGGATTTTAAAACAAAAGTAAATGAGGGAGATGTAGATTCCGAAAATTATCATAAATTTTTATCTGAATACGGGGGTTATTTAGATATAAAAAAACCCACACTTATACAAAATTTAAAATATCTTTTTCAATATCAAATGAGCTCAATGTATTGGAGGTATTTTTTGTGGAATTTTAGTGGAAAACAAAATGACCTTCAATGGAAATATGATGTCTTAAATGGAAATTGGATAAGTGGAATAGACTTTATAGATGAACTTAAGCTAGGCCCCCAAACCAACCTGCCATCAGATGTAATAGATAATAAAGGAAGGAATACGTATTATATGCTGCCATTGTTATTAGGAATCATTGGATTATTTTTTCTTTTCAAGAAAGACAAAAATCTTTTTTGGATTGTCACTGTGTTATTTCTTTTTACTGGCTTAGCTCTTAAAGTTTATGTAAATGAGAGAGTTTTTGAGCCAAGGGAAAGGGACTATGCCTTGGTTGGGTCTTTTTATGTTTTTTGCATTTTTATTGGTTTAAGTATTTTCTCATTAAATAAATTTATTCAATCTTTTGTCAAAAGTAAAATATCGATTCCTTTTACGGTTTTGTCTCTATTGTTAGTTCCGTTATTAATGGCATTTGAAAACTGGGATGATCACGATCGATCTAACAGGTATACTGCCCAATCCCTTTCAAAAGCATATTTAGATTCCATTAAAGAAGGAGTGGATTCTATGATATTTACAATTGGGGACAATGACACCTTTGCATTGTGGTATGCTCAAGAAATAGAAAATTATAGAACAGACGTAAGAACAATCAACACCAGCCTAATTGCTACTGACTGGTACATAGATCAAATGAAAAGAAGATCGTATAATAGTAGTCCTATTCCATCACAATTAACCCACAAACAATATGCTTATGGAATAAGAGACTATGTTAAACACGAAGCTTTAATTGATTCAACAAGGTGGGATATTAAAGATTTTATGAACTGGATTTCTAGTGACCATCCTCGAACAAAATACAGCAATCTGTTAAATCAATACGGAGCTGACTTAGAAAATATTCCGAAGTTTACTCAAAATATGATTTATTACCCTACTAATAAAATAAGAGTTTCGGTTAATAAAAAAAATGTGCTTGAAAGCGGTTTAGTAGAAGAAAAAGATTCTGCTTTAATTTTGGACTATATTGATATTGACCTTCCTAGTAGCGGTTTATATAAAAATCAATTACTAATGCTAGATATTTTAGCTAATAACGACTGGAAAAGACCAATATATTTTACTGGGGGGAGCTATAATGATGCTGAATACCTTTGGATGAAGGATTACCTTCAATTAGATGGGCTAGTTTACAAACTTGTACCTATAAAGACTCAAATAAACAAAAACAACCCCTATGAACTTGGAAGAATTAATGCCGATTTAATGTATTCAATTGTAAAAGGCTGGGAATGGGGAAACTCAGAAAGCAGTGAAATTTATCACGACCCTGAAACCAGAAAAAATAGTATTTCTTTTAGAGGAAATTTACATAGATTGGCTTTAGAATTAATGAAGGAGGGTAAAGATAATAAAGCCGAAGAAATTTTAGATTTATCGATAAGTAAAATGCCAATAGATTATTTTGGTTTTTATAGTTTGATTGAACCCTATATCTCTTCATATTATAAACTTGAAAATTTTGAAAAAGGAGATGACTTATTTAATAAGTTAGCTAAAAAATATCAAGAGAATTTAAATTACTATTCTCAAGCTTCAAAATCAAAAAATGAAAGATTTTCTATATACACTTATGCAGAAAATATAATTACAGATACTGAAAGGTACAGGACTTTAGTTGAATCTTCGCTAGGATCAAATGATAGGAATTTGAAATCTAAAGCCATAAAAGAATTTATTAATAGTTCTGATTACGTTAAGGATTTATACGGAGATTACGAGTATTACACTCTAATGATTCCCTTTTTAAAAGAATTGTACAGCTCTAAAGAATATAATGTAGCTAAAGATCTTTACTTAAACATCTCTATTCAATTAAACGAAAGACTAGAGGTTTTTATTTCAATGTCAGAAGAAAACAGGAGAAGTTATAATGAAAATATTACCAATGATATTTATCAATTCAGTACAATTATAAGTATTTTAAAAAATTATGGAAAAGATGAAGATTTTATAAAATCAGAGTTAGATTCTTTTCTTGTTTTAAATGAAAAATTAAATATTAAATAAAGTCATTAATAAGGTTTATTAGAGTATTAGCATCTTGCTCTCCGCTTTGTCTCCAAACCATTTTTCCTCCTTTATATATCATTAAAGTTGGAAGCCCTTTGACTCTTAACGCCTCTTTTAATTCATTATTCTTATCAACATTTATTTTTATTACTTTCCCTTTATCTCCAATAGCAGCAGCAACATCTCTTAAAACAGGGTGCATAGCGCTAGAAGAATCATCCCAATCACCATAAAAATCTAATAAAATGGGAATTTCTAAATTGATGAGCTCACCAAATTTTGACATATGACAAGGATTATAATTAATGCTAAAGTAGTCATTTTAAGAAATATAAGTTTTTTTAAGTGTTATAACAGATATTTCTGGCCACACTCCAACCCTTCCCGGGAAGCCTAAAACTCCAAATCCTCTATTTACATTTAGATACTGCATTTTCTCAAAATACATCCCCGCCCAATATTTATAAACCCATTTAACAGGGCTCCATTTTATCCATCCTGGTATTTCAATTCCAAATTGCATGCCGTGAGTGTGTCCACTTAAAGTCAAATTAAAGTGAGTGTTGTGATTTACTAATACTTTCTCCCAATGAGAAGGATCGTGACTCATAACAATTTTAAAATCCTTATCATTTAAACCTACACATGCCTTGTCGATATCTCCACTTTTCTTAAATCCTCCTTTTCCCCAATTTTCAACACCAACCAAATAAATATGTTGATTATTAGATTGTATTTTTTTGTTTTCATTTAATAATAAATTAAACCCCATTTCTTTTTGAAAATTTAAAAGATTAGTGAAATTATCTTTTTTATCTTGATCTGACTTCCAATTAACATAATCCCCATAGTCGTGATTTCCTAATACAGAATACTTTCCGTCCTTAGCTTTAATTTTAGAGAAAATTTTCATCCATTTAATTAATTCATTTGCTTTATTATTCACAAAATCTCCAGTAAAAAGAACTAAATCTGAATTTTCTTTATTAATTAAGTCAACTGCGTACTCTACTTTATTGATTTTTTCAAGACTTCCTGAGTGAATATCTGAAATGTGCGTAAGCTTATAGCCGTCAAATTCTTCTGGTAAATCATCAAATTCTAATTCATATTTCAAAACCCTATAGTTATGTCTTCCCTTATAAATACCGTGAATAACAAAAGGAATAGGCAACGCAGCTATAATTAGAGCAATTTTACTAACAAAATTTCTTCTTTGAATAAAAAATTTATTTGACTCGTTTGATTTAATAAAAAAATTATAAATAGAATGTATAATTCTTGTAAAATCTTCAATAAACAAAAATGAAATAATAATTAATTTAAATACAAGTAGGATTAAGAAAAAAGCAAATGGTATAGAAAGGTAATTATAAAAAACATCTGAAAAGCTTAAAGAATTTTTATTGATTACTATGAGTCTAAAGATTAAATTAAATATTATTAAAGCATTAGTTATAAAATAAGCTTTTAAGGTCCAGTTGTTTTTAAAAGCAGTTTTAAAAGCTTGAAATGCGTATATTTCAATTAATAACAATACAATAACAAGAAATGTCCATCTCAAAGCTATATTTTTTAAATTAGCCCTCCAATGTAAAAAATATAAATGCAAACAAAAAAGAAATTATTTTTAATAGATGCTTATGCTTTAATTTTTAGAGGCTACTATGCGTTTATAAAAAACCCAAGAATCAACTCAAAAGGCATGGATACTAGTGCCATTATGGGTTTTATGAACTCTTTGTTAGACTTAATAAAAAGAGAAAAGCCGGACCATTTAGCTGTAGCTTTTGACAAGGGAGGCTCAAGCGATCGTCTAGAAATTTTTTCAGATTATAAAGCAACCAGAAACGAAACACCTGACCCTATTATAATTGCTGTCCCATATATTCATGCCATTTTAAATGCTATGCATATCCCTATTTTAATTAAAAATGGGTATGAAGCGGATGATATTATTGGAACGGTTGCTAAAGAAGCCGAAAAGAATAATTATGAAGTTTTTATGGTCACTCCTGATAAAGATTTTGCTCAATTAGTCTCAGAAAATATTTTTATGTATAAACCTGCAAGAATGGGTAATGGGATTGAAATATGGGGAGTAAAAGAAGTTCAAGAAAAGTTTGAAGTATCAGATCCATTGCAGGTAATAGATTTTCTAGGAATGATGGGAGATTCAGTAGATAACATACCTGGTTTACCTGGTGTCGGAGAAAAAACGGCTAAGAAATTCATTGCAGAATATGGAACAATGGAAAATCTTTTAGCTAATACTCATCAAATCAAGGGAAAGTTAAAGGAAAAAATTGAACAAAATATAGACAAAGGTATTCTTTCCAAAAAATTAGCTACAATAATTTTAGATGTCCCTATTGAATATGAATTTAAGAATTTCAAGCTTGAAGAACCTAACTCAGAGAAAATTAAAGAAATATTTGATGAGCTTGAATTTTTAAGAATGAAAGAGAATTTTTTTAAAATTTTTCAGAACGAAAAAGAAATTGAAATAAAAGTCAATTCTAATAATGAAGAAATACAATATGACCTATTTAATTCTCCAGGTGAAATAAGTATTGATTCGTCAAACAGTTTTACAGATTTAGCTAATTCAAATCATTTTTATCAACAAATTAAAACTGAATTAAGCAGAAAATTACTGTTTGATAAAATAGATAAGCAGTCAGAAATTTCTTTTAATGTTTTAAATACTAATATCGAAAATCATTCTTTTGGTATATGCTTCTCTTGGCAATCAAAAAAAAGTTATTTCATTACAATTCTTGAAAATGATCAAAAATCTTTAGCAAGGATAAAATCTATTTTTCAAAACAATAACATAACCAAAATTGGATATGATTTAAAAAATCAGCTTAAAACTCTTAATGGATATGAAATTATTACTGAAGGGCCTTGTTTTGATACTAAAATTGCACACTATCTAATTAACCCAGATATAGGGCATGATTTTAATATACTTTGCAAAAACTACCTTAACTATAAAGTGATTAATGATTTAAACTCAAATTTAGATCATGAAATTAATATAGGAATGGAAAAAAGTGATTTATCTTTTCAGCTTAAAAAATTTTTGATTACTGATTTAAAAAAAGGAAGTCTATTAAGTCTTTTTGAAAAAATTGAGATGCCCTTGTTGATGGTTCTTTCAATAATGGAAATTAATGGAATAAAAGTTAGTTCAAGTTTTTTAAAAGATCTTTCCAATAATTTTCATAATGACCTTAAGCTAATTGCAGAAAGAATTTTTAATTTAACAGAATTCCATTTCAACCTATCATCTCCTAAGCAGTTAGGTGAAGTCCTTTTTGACAGGCTTAAAATAGTAGACTCTCCAAAAAAAACTAAATCTGGTCAATATTCTACTTCAGAAGAAGTGCTATCCAAACTTGCGAAAGATCATCAGGTTGTGAAAGAAGTTTTAGAATGGAGGTCTTTACAAAAATTAATTAACACTTATGTAGATGCACTACCTAAACAAATCAGTCCGATTTCTAATAGAATTCATGCTGTGTTTAATCAAGCGGTGGCTGCCACAGGAAGGTTAAGCAGCAATAACCCGAACCTTCAAAACATTCCCATTAGAAGTAAAAGAGGCCGATTAATTAGAAAAGCTTTTATTTGTGAAAATTCAAATTACGTAATGCTTTCTGCTGATTATTCTCAAATTGAACTTAGAGTAATTGCATCTTTAAGCGAGGACCCTAATATGATTTCTGCTTTTAAAAACAACGAAGATATTCACAGCTCTACTGCTTCAAAAGTATTTAATATAGATATTTCTAGCGTGACAAGTGAACAAAGAAGTAATGCTAAAACTGTAAATTTTGGAATTATATATGGCGTTTCAGCTTTTGGGTTAAGTAATCAAACCTCTCTTAGTCGTTTAGAGTCAAAAGAATTAATTGAATCCTACTTTAACGCATACCCTCAGCTTAAAAGCTACATATCTAATCAAATCAATTTTGCTAGAGAAAATGGTTATGTAGAAACTCTTCTTGGAAGAAAAAGGTATTTAAAAGACATTAATTCTAGAAATCCAATCGTAAGGGGTGCTGCAGAAAGAAATGCCGTTAATGCTCCAGTACAGGGAAGTGCCGCAGACATTATAAAGATAGCTATGATTAACATTCAAAAAATCATTACCAATTCTAAATTAAAATCTAAAATGCTTGTTCAAGTACACGATGAATTAATCTTTGAAATTCATAAATCTGAATTAGATGAAATGAAAAAAATAGTTAAATATGAAATGGAAAATGCCTTTGCATTAAAAGTTCCACTAGTAGTTGATGCTGGAATTGGAGAAAACTGGTTTGAAGCACACTAATTATTTTATTTATTTTAGCATTTGCAGATTTCATTTATTGTTGTAGATTTGCTGGCCAATAAAAGGGATAGAATTATCTTTCTCTAAGAAAAAAAATATTTTGGATTCATTAACATACAAAACAATATCTGCAAATAAGGCTACAGTTAATAAAAACTGGGTCATTGTAGATGCTAGCGGACAGACTCTTGGTAGAATGTGTTCAAAAGTTGCTAAGCTAATAAGAGGAAAGTACAAAACAGACTTTACCCCTCACGTTGATTGTGGAGACAACGTAATAATCATAAATTCTGAAAAAATAATTTTATCAGGAAATAAATGGGATCAAAAAGAATATATAAGACACACTGGTTATCCAGGTGGACAAAGATCTTTAACTGCAAAAGAATTATTCGCTAAAGATCCTGCAAGGTTAGTTGAAAAATCTGTTAAGGGTATGCTGCCGAAAAACAAATTAGGTGCAGTTCTATTTAGAAATTTAAAAGTTTTTGTTGGAGAAAATCATAAACATGAAGGTCAAAATCCTGTTTTAATTAATTTAAATGATTTAAAATAATCTATGGAAGTAATTCACAAAATCGGAAGAAGAAAAAAATCTGTTGCAAGATTATATTTATCTAAAGGAAAAGGAGCTTACACAATTAATGGAAAATCTCTGGAAGAATACTTCCCAACTGCAATTTTACAATATAAAATAAATCAACCTTTTACATTAACCGAAACATTATCAAGTTATGACATTAAGGTGAATGTATATGGTGGCGGAACAAATGGTCAAGCTGAATCCATTAGATTGGCAATTTCAAGAGCTCTTTGTGAAATTGATGAAGAATATCGTCCTTTATTAAAAAAAGAAGGTCTAATGACGCGAGATCCTAGAATGGTTGAAAGAAAAAAATTCGGACAGAAAAAAGCAAGAAAGAAATTCCAATTTTCAAAACGTTAATAGCGAATTTGATAATTAGAATAAAGTTCATATAAATATTGAAATTAACCTGTTGTCCTATTTCGCAAATAGCGAAAGTTAGTTTAGCATCTAAATAAATAATAAATATTTATTGCTAATCATACGGAACGTAAACTAAAAAAAATGACAAAAATTCAAATTAAACCTCTTCTAGAGGCTGGTGTTCACTTCGGACACTTAACAAGAAAGTGGAATCCTAACATGGCTCCGTATATATATATGGAAAAAAATGGAATCCACATTATTAACCTTTACAAAACTGCTTCTAAAATAGAAGAATCTTCCGATGCTTTAAGCAAAATAGCTGCATCTGGTAGAAAAATTTTATTTGTTGCTACTAAAAAACAAGCCAAGGAGATTGTTTCTAAGGCAGCTTCTGAGGTGAATATGCCTTACATCACAGAAAGATGGCCTGGAGGAATGCTAACAAACTTTATAACTATCAGAAAGGCCGTTAAGAAAATGTCTGCAATTGACAGAACAAAGCAAGATGGAACTTTTGAAGCCTTATCTAAAAGAGAGAAATTACAAATTGACAGATTAAGAGCTAAGTTAGAAAAAAACTTAGGGTCAATTACTGATATGACTAGACTTCCTGGAGCATTATTTATTGTAGATATAAGAAGAGAACATATTGCAATTAGAGAGGCTCAAAAATTAAATATTCCTATTTTTGCGATGGTAGATACCAATTGTGATCCAAAAGATGTAGACTTCGCAATTCCATCTAACGATGATGCATCTAAGTCTATCGATATAATTCTTAATTATGTTTCTAGTGCAATAAAAGATGGTTTGGAAGAAAGAAAAAAAGAAAAAGATGAAGCTGATTTAATTAAAGAAAAAGAAGAATCTTCTAAGAATAATCCTGTCTCTGAAGTTAAAGAAGATTCAAAAGAAGATTCAAAAGAAGATTCAAAAGAAGAAGTTAAAGGTGACTCTAATGAAAAAAAGAAAAGAGTTAGAAAAAAAATTACAAAGAAATCTGAAGAATAATAATTATGGGTAAAATAACTGCATCTGAAGTAAACAATCTCAGAAAAATATCTGGGGCCGGAATAATGGATTGTAAGAATGCATTGGTAGAAGCAAGTGGAGATACTGAAATAGCTATTGAATTATTAAGAAAAAAAGGTCAAAAAGTAGCAGCTAAAAGAGCTGATAGGGAATCATCTGAAGGAGCTGCAATTGCAAAAATTAACTCTGATTCGACTAGTGGTGTGATAATTTCTCTTAACTGTGAAACTGATTTTGTTGCTAAAAATGAAAGTTTTATTTCATTAGCAAATGAATTAGCTGAACTTGCCATTAATCATAACACCATGGATGAGTTTTTAAACTCTTCTATTGATTCTATGACAGTTAATGACAAGCTAATTCAGCAAACTGGAGTTATTGGTGAAAAGTTAGTTATAGGTAGTTTTGAAAAAATATCAGCCTCTTATGTAGGAAAATATATTCATGCTGGAAATAAAATTGCTACAATTGTAGGGTTTTCTTCATCTGTTGAAGGAATAGAAGAAGCTGCAAAAAATGTTGCAATGCAAGTAGCCGCGATGAATCCTATTTCATTAGATGAAAATGGTGTTGATCAAAAAACTATAGACAAAGAAATTGAAATAGCTAAAGAGCAATTAAGACAAGAAGGTAAGCCAGAGGCTATGTTGGATAATATCTCGAAAGGAAAACTAAAAAAATTTTTTAAGGACAATACCTTAGTTAATCAAGATTATATTAAAGATAACAAACAAAGTGTTTCTTCTTATATTAAGTCTATAGATTCAGATTTAACAATAACTCATTTTCGAAGAGTCGGCTTAGTTTAAAGTTTTTTAAAAGGTTTATTTAAGCCTTGTTAATATTATAATAATCATTGATTATATTTACAATAATAATCCTAAAATGATTTATAAAAGAATTCTTTTAAAATTAAGTGGTGAAGCTTTATTAGGCGAAAGACAATATGGGATTGATCCCATTAGAATTTCACAATATGCTCAAGAGATCAAAAAAGTTACTAACCTTGGAGTTGAGATTGCTGTTGTAATTGGTGGTGGCAATATTTTTAGAGGTGTTTCTGCAGCAAGTAACGGAATGGATAGGGTTCAAGCAGACTATATGGGTATGCTAGCTACGGTAATAAACGGTCTCGCTTTACAAAGTGCACTAGAAGAAGAAAACGTACCAACCAGACTACAAACTGCAATTAAAATAGAAGCAGTGGCTGAAGCTTATATCAAAAGGAAAGCAGTAAGGCACTTAGAGAAAAAAAGAGTTGTGATATTTGGAGCGGGCACAGGAAATCCATTTTTTACAACAGACTCTGCAGCTGTTTTACGAGCTATAGAGATCAATGCCGATGTGATTTTAAAAGGAACTAGGGTTGATGGTGTTTATGATTCTGATCCTGAAAAAAACAAAAATGCTACTCAATATGATTCTATTTCATTTGAAAGTGTTTTAAGAAAAAATCTTAAAGTAATGGATAGCACTGCTTTCACTTTAAGTCAAGAAAATAATTTGCCTATTATTGTTTTCAATATGAACAAAGGGGGCAATCTATTAAAAATAATTTCTGGAGAAAAAATAGGTACAATCGTAAAATAGTTGCTTATGGAAGAAATTGAATTTATTATTGAAGCTTGTGAAGAATCTATGGATAGCTCCATAAAATATCTTGAAAAAGCATTGCTTAATATTCGAGCAGGAAAAGCAAGTCCTTCAATGCTTGCTAGTGTCAAATTAGACTACTATGGCTCTTTAACATCTTTATCCCAAATATCAAATATCAACACACCTGATGCTCAAACAATTTCCGTTCAACCATGGGAAAAAGATAAATTATTAGATATTGAAAAAGCTATAATGGTAGCTAATTTAGGTTTTAATCCCATGAATAATGGCGAGTCAATAATTATAACTATCCCTCCTTTAACAGAAGAAAGAAGACGTGAACTTGTTAAGATTGCAAAAACTGAAATAGAAGATGCAAAAATTAGTATTAGAAATTCTAGAAAGGAAGCAAATAATGAAATTAAAAAATCTGAAGTTTCTTTAGATCAGAAATCTTTATCGGAGAAAAGCATTCAAGATCTGACAGATAAATCTATTTCTAAAATAGATCAAATATACTTGATAAAAGAAAAAGAAATCTTATCTGTTTAAGCAATTAAAAATATTGAATTTTAAATAATAATGAGCAAAACAAAACACTCCAAAATATGGGGGATTTTAGCTCGAGTAATTTTAAGGAATAGAATTCTTTTTTTATTGTTGATATTACTGAATACGCTTTTTCTTTCTACTCAATGGAAACATATGAAATTTAGCTATTCTGAAGCTAATCTGTTGCCAAAAAATCATTCTTATAATTTAGCATATGATGATTTTACAAAAAATTTTGGTGAGGAAGGAAGCCTGATTTTAATCGCTGTAAACGACTCTAGTTTATTTGATCTAGATAATTTTAATTCCTGGATTAAGTTAAGTGAAAGTTTTAAAAGCAATGAAGGGGTGAATAGCGTTCTTCATGTTGGCAATATTCCTGTTATTTCAAAAGAAATAAAAAACAAGAACTTTATTTTAGATTCAATTATTAATTATAGTTTCTCTAATATATCGGATCTTAATAAATTTAAAACTAATCTTTTTAATGATTACCCTTTCTATGAAAATATTTTGTTTAGTGAAAACAAAAAAACAGTTCAAACCGCAATCTATTTAAATAAAGAAATTATTAATAATGCTGAAAGAATATATTTTATTAATGAAGTATTCATTCCTAAAATAAAAGCATTTGAAAAGCTAACCAAAATTGATATTAGAATTTCTGGCATGCCCTATATAAGGACATTAAATGCTCAAAATATAATGGATGAGATCGGTAAATTTGTATTGATAGCTATTTTAGTTACTGTGCTTATTTTCTTTTTCTTTTTTAGATCATATAGAGCTACGCTCATAACACTTACTGTTGTTATAATAGGAGTTATGTGGGCTCTTGGAGTTTTAGGTCTTTTTAGATTTGAAATTACAGTACTTACTGCCCTTATTCCTCCTCTTATAATTGTGATTGGAGTTCCAAACTGTATTTTTTTAATAAACAAATATCAGCATGAGGTTAAAAAACATGGAAATCAAGCTAGATCTCTTCAAAGAGTAATTTCCAAAATAGGTAATGCCACATTGATGACTAATATTACAACAGCATGTGGTTTTGCAACATTTATCTTGATAGACAGTGAAATACTAAAAGAGTTTGGCCTAGTAGCTTCAGTCAATATCATGTTGATTTTTATTTTATCAATATTATTGATACCAATAATATACAGTTTCATGCCTCTTCCTCAAGAAAAACATTTAAAACATTTGAACAATATTTGGGTTAATGAGTTTGTTGATTTCTTAGTCTTAACAGTGAAAAAATATAGAATACCAGTATTTATTACTTCTATATTGTGTTTATGTATTAGTATTATAGGCATTTATCAAATCAAGATTTCGGGAAATATGATTGAAGATATGCCGAAAAATTCAGAGTTTGTAAAGGATATTAAGTTCTACGAAAAAGAGTTTAAGGGGATTTTGCCAATCGAAATTATGATTGACAGTAAAAGAAAAAATGGAATAACAAGATTAGCTACACTTAAAAGAATGGATGATTTAAGTAAGCATATTTTAAAAATTCCTGAACTATCTAAGCCTCTTTCAATATTAAACTTATCAAAATATATTAAACAATCTTTTTATAATGGTAATCCAAATTATTTTCAATTACCCTCTTCTCAGGAAAATACTTTTATATCTTCTTATGTTAAAAACTCTAATATAAAATTCGACAAAAACAATAGTTTTATAAGTCAGGATGGTCAAATTGCTAGGATGACCACTATGATGGGAGAAGTTAACACAGAAAGAATGGAAGGTATAGAGGCCAGTCTTATTAAAGGAATTGAATTATATTTTCCAAAAGAAAGGTATAACGTAACTTTAACAGGAAAAACATTAGGTTATTTAAAAGGCACCAAATATTTAGTAAAGAATTTATTAATATCACTATCTCTCGCTATATTATTAATATCCTTTCTTATAATATACATGTTTCGATCATATAAAATGGTTATCATTTCCCTTATCCCTAACATTCTGCCACTAATATTTACTGCAGGAGTGATGGGGTTTTTAAATATTCCCATTAAACCATCCACAATATTAGTTTTTAGTATAGCTTTTGGGATTTCTGTAGATGATACAATCCATTTTTTAGTAAAATACAGACAAGAGTTAATAGCTAATAACTGGAAAATAAGAAAATCAGTGTTTTCATCGCTTAAAGAAACTGGTATAAGCATGTTCTATACTTCTGTTGTACTTTTCTTTGGGTTTTCTGTCTTTATGACTTCTAGTTATGGAGGAACAATTGCATTAGGGGGGTTAGTCTCTACTACCTTATTATTTGCAATGTTAGCTAATTTGATTTTACTTCCGTCATTATTGATTTCCCTAGAAAAAAATATTTCAAATGAACAAACTTTAAAAGATCCTAAAATAAAGATAGTTTCTGACTGAAATTATAAATACGAAAAGCAACTAAAAAACTTTATATTTGACAGATATAATTATTAATTTATTTTAAGAATAATGACTATTAAAGATTTAATAAAAGATCCCTCAATATCTGAAAAAGTTTCAATAAAAGGGTGGGTTAAGACATTTCGAGCAAATAGATTTATTTCTTTAAATGATGGGTCAACACCTAAAAACATCCAATGTGTTGTTGATTACGAAAAAACTGATGAATTATTGCTTTCTAAGATCAATAGTGGTGCTTCATTAAAAATTGAAGGGACGTTAGTAGAAAGTCAAGGAAAAGGACAGTCAATTGAGGTTAAAGTAGAAAATATAATTATTCTTGGAGAATGTGATCCAAAAACATACCCAATTCAGCCGAAGAAACATTCTTTAGAGTTTTTAAGAGAAAATGCTCACCTAAGGGTAAGAACAAATACTTTTAGCTCAGTAATGAGAATAAGATCTAGCATTTCATTTTCTATACATAAATATTTTAAAGAAAAAGGGTTTTTCTATGTTAACACTCCAATTGTTACAGGTAGTGATGCAGAAGGGGCTGGAGAAATGTTCAAAGTAACTACACTTGATATTAATAATGCAAAGTTAAATTCAAAAAAAGAAATTGATTACTCTGAAGATTTTTTTGGCAAAGAAACAAACTTAACTGTATCTGGACAATTAGAAGCTGAGAGTATGGCAATGGGACTTGGGAAAGTGTATACTTTTGGTCCAACTTTTAGAGCAGAAAACTCTAACACTTCAAGACATTTAGCAGAATTTTGGATGATTGAGCCTGAAATGGCATTTTTTGATTTGAATGATACTATGGAACTTGCGGAAGAATTTATAAAAGATGTTTTAAAAGATGTTTTAAAAGAATGTGAAGATGATTTAATATTTTTAAATCAACGTTTGATTGAAGAAGACAAAACTAAACCGATGAACGAAAGAAATGATCTTACTTTATTAGATAAGTTAGATTTTGTAGTTAAAAATGATTTTGAAAGAATAACATATTCTGAGGCTTTTAATATATTAAAAAATTGTAAGCCAAATAAAAAGAAGAAATTTAAATTTCCTATAAACGAATGGGGAGTAGATCTTCAAAGCGAACATGAGCGTTTTATAGTAGAAAAGCACTTTAAGAAACCTGTAATTATTTATGACTACCCTGCTAAAATAAAAGCATTTTATATGCGAATGAATGAAGATGGAAAAACAGTTAAAGCAATGGATATTCTTTTTCCAGGGATTGGAGAAATTGTTGGAGGTTCTCAAAGGGAAGAAAGACTTGATTTATTACAATCCAAAATTAAAGAACTTAATGTTGATGAAAAAGAATTGTGGTGGTATCTTGATCTTAGAAAATATGGAACAGTTAAACATAGTGGATTTGGTTTAGGCCTAGAAAGGTTGATCTTGTTCGCAACTGGAATGACTAATATTAGAGATGTTATTCCTTTTCCTAGGACTCCAAAAAATGCAGAGTTTTAATTTAAAATTCCGCATTTTCTTTTTTTGTATTTTTATTACATTAAAGTTCAAATGCTAAATCAATATCTACATTTAAAATTATCTCAAAAACTCTCTCCTCAACAAATTCAATTGATCAAGTTGATTCAACTTCCGCTACAAGAACTTGAACAGTATTTAGAAAGAGAAATAGAAGAAAATCCTGCATTAGAGAAAGGAAAAGAAAACGATGAAGATCTTAACGAAGATTCCAATGAATATGATAATGAAGACAATAGTGGTGATGAAATAAATATTGATGACTATTTAAGTGATGATGATGTTCCCGATTATAGACTAAAAACCAATAATCACAGCTTGGATGATGATGAAAAATCTATTCCATTTGCATCTGGAGAAAGCTTTAATCAATACTTAAAAAACCAACTAAACACTTTTTCATTTAGTGATAATGAAAAGCAAATAGCGGAATTTATTATTGGCAGTATTGACCCATCAGGCTATCTGAGAAGAGAAGTGATAGACATTGTTGATGATTTAGCTTTTACAATGAATATTGATACAAATTTAGGAATTGTAGAAAGAATTTTAAAAAAAATTCAAATATTAGATCCTCCTGGAATTGGTGCTAGAAATTTAAAAGATTGTTTAATAATTCAACTTAAAAGAAAGCCAATAACTAAACCTATTGTAAATGCAATAAATATTTTAGAAAATAATTTTGAATTGTTTATTAAAAAACATTATAAAAAAATAATTTCTAAATTGAATATAACTGAATATGAATTAAAAAATTCGATAAAAGAAATTGAAAAACTAAACCCTAAGCCTGGTTCATCTTATTCAGAATCTACTAAAATTAATTCTTCCATTATCCCTGACTTTCGCATTGAAATTATTGATAATCAATTAATATTAAATCTGAATTCAAGAAATGCTCCAGACTTATATGTTTCTAGTGAATATAAAAATATGTTGTCTGGTTATCGCGAAACAAAGAAAGTGTCAAAATCTCAGAAAGATGCAATATTCTTTATCAAACAAAAATTAGATGCTGCTAAATGGTTCATTGATGCTATAAATCAAAGAAATCAAACACTATTAATGACTATGAAAAGTATAATGAATTTTCAGAAAAAATATTTTCTTTCTGGAAATGAAAGTCATCTTAAGCCAATGATTTTAAAAGATATTGCTGAAGAAATAAATATGGATATATCAACGATTTCAAGAGTAGCTAGTAGTAAGTATGTGGACACACCTTATGGAATGAAGCTTATAAAATCTTTTTTTTCTGAAGGAATAACAAATGATGCCGGCAAAGAAGTCTCAACTATAGAAGTGAAAAAAGAACTTAAAAATATTATTGAAAAAGAAAATAAATCAAATCCATTTACAGATGATCAATTGACTAAAAAAATCAATAAAAAAGGATATCCAATCGCTAGAAGAACAGTAGCAAAATACAGAGAAATGATAGGAGCTCCAGTTGCTAGATTAAGAAAAAAACTCTAAATGGAACGTTCTTTATCTATCATAATAGTAAATTATAAATCTTGGGGTAAGTTAAAATTATGTTTAGAAAGCATTTCTAAGCAAAATGGAATTAAAATATCAACCATTGTAGTTGATAATAATTCTGATGACAATAACCTGTTGAGTTTTAAAAATAATTATAAGTGGGTTGAATGGGTTGAAAATTCTAAAAATTTTGGATTTGCAAAGGCATGTAATATTGGAGCTAAACACTCTAAATCTTTCTGGAATTTATTTTTAAATCCCGACACAATTCTTATTAAGAACTCTCTTCTAAGTTTAATAAACTATTGCAGCAATAATAGTCAACATAAAATTATAGGGATCAAACAAGTCGATAAAAAATTTCTTTCAACTAATTCGTTTGGAATATTCTTAAATTTTTGGAGTTTATCGGGCTTGATTAGACCAATTATTCGTTTATTAAAAAAAAAATCATATAAAAAAATTAATTCCAAATCAGTCTCACATCCAGATTGGATTTCTGGTTCGTTTATTTTAATTAGAAGACTAGATTTTGATTTACTTAATGGATGGAGCGAGAATTATTGGATGTATTATGAGGACATGGACCTTTGTAAAAGAGCGATGAATAATAATCTAAAAGTCACATTACTGAACGATTGGAGTTGCATTCATTTTCACGGTGAATCTTCAAGAAAAAATAAAAAAATAAAAATTATTACAAAATCCGAAGTAATAGTATCTTCACATGTTTATATAGAACAGCATACTAATGCTAGGTTCGCTTTAATAACTCACATTAGTTTAATAATGGTTCAGTTTACCAATCTATTAATAAGTATTCCGTTCTCTTCAGCTAAAAGAGCTATTTTTTTAAACAGTATTTCTTATTGGTTAAAGGGCATCTTAAAATCAGATTGGAACTCTAAAAGAGCGGAATCTAATTATTAAGTTTAGTGTAATATAGATCTAATCTCATTCTTTTCTCATAGTGTTCTGCACTAGGGCTAGGACCGATTAAAACCGTTCCTAGTGGGCTAATTGCTGAAGAACTTGGAATAAAAGTCATAAAATCTTTAGTTTTAACTTCAATATTCATTGTGTTACTAATGTCTTGTGAAACAACTAAACCTAACTTAACGTTTGTTGAATCTTTTCTAACAACATTTTTAATATGTTCACTTATTCTAATTTTATACATTAACCCATTTTTATCTTCATCAAGTTCAATGGAACCTCCATGTATAACTTTGTTTTGATACTCTTTTGCCCCAGCAGAATTATCTATAAAATAATCAATTAGAGGAGCTTTATTTTCTATATCGTATAGGTATAATCTAGATGGCTCAATGATTCCTCCACTAGAAGAAAGCATGTCTTTATTAATATATATTGAAAGATTCGCTTCGTTAATTAACCAATCTTGGCTCCTTATTTCTTCTAAAATATCTTTCCCTTCATTATCTTTAAACAACTCAATTTCTGCCATAATTCCTTCACCCCCCTTTAAGTAAACAGATTCAGGATTATTAATTGTGTCACTAATAGCATTATTAATAGTTACTGAATAAGGATCGTGCTTAAAAGAATTCAATTTAGTTCCTTCCAATTTCAATGTATAATTTTTCTCAATAGACTCAATAGTATCATCACTTATATCATCGTCAGTACTGTTTTTATTATACTGTTGATATTCATAAACAATTCTAATTTCAGCTTCTGGAAAATTTAATATCATTAATAATGGGTCTGTAAAATCATAGGCATCTATAACTATTCCTTTAAAATACAGTTTGAAGTTGTCTAAATTAGATAACTCATTTGAGTCTTCTTTATCTATTATTTTTGATTGAAAAAAGTCTTTGTCTAAAGAAACTCTAATTCTGGGCGTAAGCCTTTCTTTTACTGTTTCTGATTCGTCCTCATCTTCAGTTTCCGGATCATCTTCATTATAAAAAACTAACTCATTTGAGTTGATTTCAATCTCTTGATCAAAAAGAACAGTTCCTGAAAAATTATCAGGAATATTATTGTTTGAGTAATATTTTTGATATGATTCAAAATTATTTTCAGGATCAAATGGTCTCAAAAAATATTCAAGTTCACTTACTTTAAGTTTAAATTTAGAATCAGAATTTCCAATCAATGAATCTAATTCATAAATAGTAGCTCCTGCATTTGGATTAACACTTTCAGTATCCTCTCCGTCTAAAATACCATCACCATCAGTGTCTTTATTTAAAGGATTTTGGCCCGCATTAGATTCATCGGCATCAGAAACGCCATCACCGTCACTATCACTGTAAGGGTCTGTACTATCAACATCATACAAGTTGATAACTCCATCATTATCGTCATCATCTACATTAGTAAAAAAAGGAATATCTAGAAATACATTTTTAACAGTCTCTAGTTCTGGTATAGCTGCAATATTGCCCTCTATTCCATTTATTTCATCTGTTTGACTAAAAATTCCCATTTGGTCTTCTTCTCCTCCAATGGAAAGTTGACTTAAAAAGCTAACCTTACTTTCCCCATATATATTGTCTTGATAAATTCCAAGTTGAAAAGTTGAAATTGCATTAGAAACGTAGGAAGGAATTCTATTCATTTTGACAAACACAGGTATTTCCTCAATGCTAGTCGTAAATGGCTTGTTATCAATTAAATCAACTCCTACAGTGTTATAATCCTTGTTACAACTTGTCAGAATAAATGTCAGGATCAATATAAATTTAATAAACTTCATTTTATTTAATTCAAGATTTTAGTGTTATAAAATTCCAAATACTCTTTTTCAAAGCCTTCTTTGAATCCGCATTTTAATACTGGTTTATTATGTTTGTTTGCAAGTTCAATCATTGACTCATTAACATTGTCAGATGCTACAATTACTCCGTCAGAGTGTAATACAGATAGCTTAAACAAGTTTTCATAAGTTGGATCATTTAAAGTGCTTAAAGTTTCACTTTCAATTTCATCAAATTTAATTTTATCAACTATTTTGGAGTTTAAATTTTCTTTAAATTCGTTTGCGTATAAAGAAGTTATTACTTTTGAGTTTGTGAATAAAGGCTCGTCTTTATAATATTCTTTTATATATAGAGGCATTAAAGCAGCAATCCATCCATGTACATGAATTATATCAGGAGACCAATTTAGTTTTTTGATAGTTTCAACAACTCCTTTTGCGAAAAAAATAGCCCTTTCATCATTATCTTTATATAACTTTTTCTTTGCATCAGAATGTAACAGCCTATTTTTAAAATATTCGTCATTATCTATAAAATAAACTTGCATTTTTTCTTTAGGAATCGATGCAACTTTTATAATTAAAGGCATATCTAAATCATCTATTATTAAATTCATTCCTGAAAGACGAATAACCTCGTGTAATTGATGACGTCTATCGTTAATTAAACCATATTTTGGAATAAAAATTCGAGTTTGACCTCCATTTTCATTAACCATTTTAGGCAAACTATATGATAAAGTTGAAATATCACTGTCAGGAAGATAAGGGATAACTCCAGAAGAAACATACAACACTTTTTTTCCAGTCATAAAATCCTTTCTTTAAACTCGATTATTAGGAATGCAAAATTACAAAAATTATGTTAGATTTATTCCATAATATCACATTTAGAATATGTTAAAATTATATTAAATGATTGTTTGCAGGACAATACTAGAAGTTAGCAGACTTATTAATAAGTCCAATAGACTTAGGCAAACTCTGGGCCTGGTGCCAACTATGGGATCATTACACCCCGGACACTTGTCGTTAATTTCAAAAGCCTTACAACATAATGATATTGTTTGGGTTACTATTTTCGTTAATCCAACTCAGTTCAACAACAAAGAAGATTTTAATAGTTATCCAAAAAATTTAGAACACGATCTTCACCTTATCAAAAAAATTTCCAATAAAATTAATGTATTTCAACCAAGTGAAACAGAAATATATAATGGAAATCCTTTTTTAAAAAAATATGATTTTAACGGGCTAGATTTAGAATTAGAAGGAAGATTTAGAGTAGATCATTATAACGGGGTAGCTACAATTGTATCTAGATTGTTAAGCCTATTCGAACCTTCAAACGCCTATTTTGGAGAAAAAGATTATCAACAAACGCAAATAATTAACAGGTTAATTGATTTAGAGAAAATTGATGTAAATATGATTATTTGTCCAACTGTAAGAGAAAAAAATGGATTAGCCTTAAGCTCAAGAAATAAGTTACTCTCAATTAAAAACAAAAGTAAATCTTCAATAATTTATGAAAGTCTTGTTTTTTTACAAAAATCCTTCAACAAAAATCGTAACAAGTTGAATATAGAAAAAATAAAGTTAAAGATTAACTCTGTTAATGATTTTGAGATCGAATACTTAGAAATAGTAAACAATAAAAGCCTTCAAATTGAATTAGAGTTTAGTGACAATGAAAGTTATAGAGCTTTTATATGTGTCAATGTAAATGGCATAAGATTAATTGACAACATCTTGTTGAATTAATTATATTTGCCCAATGCAAATTGAAGTTCTAAAATCAAAAATTCACAGAGTTACAGTCACAGAATGTGACCTAAACTACATTGGCAGTATAACAATCGACGAGAGTTTAATTGAAGCTGCTAATATGATTGTTGGAGAAAAAGTTCAAGTTGTGAACATAAATAATGGAGAAAGATTAGAAACTTACATTATTAAAGGGAAAAAGGATAGTGGAGAGATAACATTAAATGGTCCAGCTGCCAGAAAGGTTCAAAAAGGAGATAAGATTATTATAATTAGCTATGCTACAATGAGTGTGGAAGATGCTAAAATTTATAACCCAACACTAGTTTTTCCTAATGAAAATAACTTCATTAAGCAATAATGAAAAGAATTACAATGGTGTTTATAAAAAACATATTTCCCTTATTGCTTGGCATTTTTTTAATTTACTATTCTTTTAATAACACCTCCACTGGGGAAAGGCAACAGATATACAACTCTTTAAAATATGCTGACTACAGGTATATTGTTCTTTCTGTGTTCTTGGCTATTTTAAGCCATCTTTCAAGATCTTTCCGATGGAAATATCTTTTAAATCCCTTGGGTTACAATATTAGTTTTTTAAATTCGATCATGGCTGTTCTAGTTAGCTATCTTTCAAATTTAAGCATCCCTAGGTCGGGTGAATTTTTAAGAGCAAGCACAATTACGCTTTATGAAAAAGTTCCATTTGAAAAAGGGTTTGGAACAATAATAACTGAGAGAATTATTGATATTATCATTTTACTAACATGTATATTAATTGGCATATCTATTTTTCCTCTTATAGAAAAACCTAGCCTATCCTTTAATGTAATTTCAATCATTTCATTTTGTATTATTATTTTTATAATTTATTTTATTTTTAAATTGTTTTTAGAAAAAACGCATATAGGACATAAAATTAAAAGCTTTATGTCTGGCATAAAAAATGGTCTTCTTTCTATATTTCATATGCCAAAAAAAGAAAAATTTATAATTCATACTTTATTCATTTGGACTATGTATTTTTTAATGATCTACGTTGTTAAATTTAGTATTCCAGAAACTTCCTCTCTAGAGTTTGGAGCGATTTTTTCTGCATTTGTTGCTGGGGCAATAGCAATGTCATTAACTAATGGGGGGATAGGCATTTATCCCTTAGCTATCGCTGGAGTAATTAGTCAGTATAATGTTCCATACGAAAGTGCTTTAGCATTTGGTTGGATTGTATGGACTTCTCAAACTATAATGATATTGATTTTTGGTTCGTTATCTTTTGTTTTTTTGCCTATCTTAAATAAATAAAATCAATTTTTATATATAAATGTCAAAGGAGAAAACAGCTTTTTATTGTCAAAATTGTGGGAATCATTTTCCAAAATGGCTTGGTCAATGTGGTGGATGTAAAGAGTGGAATACGTTAGTTGAAGAAGTTGTTTATAATCCAAAAAAAAATCCTATAGGTTTTTCAAAAAATGAGGCCTCATCAAAACCTGAAAAAATAAATGAAATTGACAACTCAAATAACCCTAGAATTCGTATAAAAGATGAAGAGTTGAATAGGGTTTTAGGAGGAGGAATCGTTCCTGGTTCTCTAATTTTAATCGGTGGTGAACCTGGAATAGGGAAATCCACTCTGCTTCTTCAAATTTCCCTTACATTAAAAAATAAAGTTTTATATGTTTCTGGAGAAGAAAGTCAACAACAGATTAAAAGAAGAGCTGACAGAATGAAAGACAACTCTGATTCATGCTATATTTTAAACGAAACTAATGTTGAGGCGATCATTAAACACATAAATTCTGTTCAACCAGAGTTAGTGATAATTGATTCTATTCAAACTTTACAGACAGATGCGATAGATTCTAGTCCAGGAAGTGTTTCTCAAATAAAAGAATCCGCTTCACATTTTTTGAAATATGCTAAAAAAACTAATTTACCAATAATTCTTGTAGGGCATATTACAAAAGACGGAGGAATTGCAGGTCCTAAGATTCTTGAGCACATGGTGGATGTAGTTCTTCACTTTGAAGGAGACAGAAATCATATTTATAGAATTCTACGAGCAAAAAAAAATAGGTTTGGATCAACAGCTGAAATAGGAATTTATGAAATGCTAAATAATGGTCTAAGGCAAGTAAAAAACCCAAGTGAATTGCTTTTGTCAAACAGCAAAGAACCTTTAAGTGGTAATGCTATTGCTTCCACAATTGAAGGAATTAGGCCGATAATGATTGAAGTTCAAGCATTAGTTAGTTCAGCTGTTTATGGGACTCCTCAAAGAAGCACAACTGGGTTTAATTCTAAAAGACTTAATATGTTATTAGCAGTACTTGAAAAAAAAGCTGGATTTAAACTTGGAGCAAAAGATGTTTTTTTAAATATTACGGGTGGAATTAAAATTGAAGACCCAGCTATTGACCTAGCGGTAATATCGGCTATATTGTCTAGCAACTTAAATTTATCTCTTAAAAAAGGCATTTGTTTTGCTGCAGAAATTGGGTTGTCTGGAGAGCTAAGAGCTGTTTCTAAAATAGATCAAAGAATTAATGAAGCAGAACGACTTGGATTTAAAACTTTAGTTATTGCAGAGGCTACAAAAGTTTCAATTACTCCAAAAAATATTAAAATACTAAAATATTCCAGAATCGAAGATTTACTAAAAAATTTATTTAGGGAGCAGGATTAGGAATTCTTTCATGAACTTCTTCAATTTCTTTTAATATTTCCTGGCTTAAATTAATTTTTATACTCTCAATATTTTCTTTTAATTGACTCAGCTTAGATGCACCAATAATATTACTAGTGACAAAAGGCTGTGAATTCACAAAAGCCAATGACATTTGGGCTAAAGAGAGATTGTTTTTTGACGCTATTTCCATGTATAATTGAGTTGCTTTCATAGATTTCTCGCCTGAAAATCTTTTTAAATTTGGGAAAAGTTTAAGCCTACTATCTTCAGGTAAATTTCCTTTTAAATATTTGCCACTTAACACTCCAAATCCCAAAGGAGAGTAAGCCAGCAGACCTGTGTTTTCTCTCATACAAATTTCGGCATTTCCAACCTCAAAAAGTCTGTTTAATAAACTATATGGATTTTGGATAGTAATCATTTTTGGTAATTGTTTTTTAGATAATTCTAAAAACTTCATAACTCCCCATGGGTTTTCATTTGAAAGCCCTACCTGTCTTATTTTTCCTGAATCAATTAATTTTTTTAAAGTTTGTAAAACATTTTCAAAATTTTCCGACCACTTATCTTCTTCAACATATTTGTATCCTCTTTTGCCAAAAAAATTACTTTCTCTTTCTGGCCAATGAAGTTGAAATAAATCTATATAGTCTGTTTTTAATCTTTTTAAACTTCCATCAACAGCTTCAAATAAAGCCTCTTTACTAAATCCATTTGTTCTTATATGTTTAGTGTAATCTCCTGGTCCTGCTATTTTTGTTGCTAACACAATGTTTTTTCTATTGGCCTTTTCACTCATCCAATTCCCTATTATTCTCTCTGTATCAGCATACTTAGAGGCAGTCGCAGGAACAGGATAAAGTTCTGCTGTATCAAAAAAGTTGATTCCATTTTCTAAAGCATAATTCATTTGCTCATTTGCTTCTTGAATATTATTTTGATTTCCAAAAGTCATTGTGCCTAAACAAATTTTACTGACTTTTATATCGCTATTTGGTAATGATGTGTATTTCATAATTTTAATTCAACTGCAATGGGGCAATGATCAGAATGTTTAATCTCATCTAATATGTAAGCTGACTTGATTTTAGACTTTAAATTGTTAGACACCATGTTATAGTCAATTCTCCAGCCCTTATTATTGTCTCTAGAGTTAGCTCTGTAGCTCCACCAGCTGTAGCAATGTGGTTCAGAATTCAAGTACCTAAAGGAATCTACAAAACCTGAATTAATAAAGTTAGTTATCCAAAGTCTTTCTTCGGGTAAAAACCCAGAAAATTTGACGTTTCTAATGGGATCATGAATGTCTATAGCTTCATGACAAACATTATAATCTCCACAGATAATTAAATTTGGAATGGATTTTTTTAATTCCATAGTATAATTATAAAATTCCTCCATGTATTTAAATTTATATCCTAATCTTTTGATGTTAGTGCCCGATGGTAAATACAAGCTCATTACAGAAAATTCTTCGAAATCAACTCTTAAGTTTCTTCCCTCAAAATCCATATAATCAATTCCTGTTCCATATTGAATGTTTTTAGGTTTAGATTTTGACAAAATAGCCACCCCACTATATCCTTTTTTATTTGCAGAAAACCAATAATTATATTTGTACCCAATTTTAGAAAATAAGTCTAAGTCTAACTGATCTTCGTTTGCCTTAATTTCTTGAAGACATATTACATCTGGACTGTATTCTTCTAGCCAGTTTAAAAATCCTTTCTTTATAGCGGCTCTTATACCGTTAACATTATAAGAGAAAATTTTCATATTATGCTTTTAGCCAGGACTTAATATTTAAAGCAGTCTTAATTTTAAAAACCACTTCTTCTATAGTTAACCTTTCTTGATTCATAGAATCTCTATCCCTTATTGTTACTGTTCCGTCTTCAATTGATTGATGATCTACTGTAACGCAAAAAGGGGTTCCTAAAGCATCTTGTCTTCTATACCTTCTTCCTACTGCATCTTTTTCGTCATAAATAACTTCATAATCCCATTTTAATTTTTCAAATATTTTTTTAGAAAGCTCCGGCAAACCATCTTTTTTAATTAAAGGTAAAATGGCAATTTTTATAGGAGCTAAAATTGATGGTAATTTAAGAACCGTTCTTACTGATCCATCAGGTAAAACTTCTTCTTCAAGTGAGTTTGAAAAAACAGCTAAAAACATTCTATCTAATCCAATAGAAGTTTCTAAAACATAGGGTGTATATCTTTCATTAGTTAGATTATCGAAGTATTTGATTTTTTTTGAAGAAAATTTTTCATGATTAGTTAAATCAAAATCAGTTCTAGAGTGAATCCCTTCTAATTCCTTGAATCCAAATGGGAATTTAAATTCAATATCGCAAGCAGCATCAGCATAATGCGCTAATTTTTCATGATCATGAAACCTATAGTTTTCAGCTTTTATTCCCAATGACAAATGCCACTTTAATCGAGTTTCTTTCCATTTACTATACCACTCTATTTGAGTTCCCGGTTTTATAAAAAATTGCATTTCCATCTGTTCAAATTCTCTCATTCTAAAAATAAATTGTCTAGCTACAATTTCATTCCTAAAAGCTTTACCAATTTGAGCGATACCAAAAGGAATTTTCAACCTACTTGTTTTTTGAACATTTAAAAAATTTACGAAAATACCTTGAGCAGTTTCAGGTCTTAAGTATAAATCCATTGCATTTTCAGATGAAGCTCCTAGCTTTGTGCCAAACATTAAATTGAATTGTTTAATTTCGGTCCAGTTTTTTGAACCAGAAACTGGACAAACGATTTCTAAATCCTCAATCATTTTTTTTAAACTAACCAAGTCGTCCTCTTCAAGTGCTCGAGAGAAATCATTATGAATAGATTTTATTTTATCGAAGTACTGTAAAACTCTAGGATTCGTGCTAATAAATTCTTCTTTATCAAAATTTTCACCAAATCTTTTTTCAGCCTTTGTAACTTCTTTATCAATTTTTTTTTCAATTTTTGATATGTGATCTTCTATTAAAACATCAGCTCTATATCGTTTTTTAGAGTCTTTATTATCAATTAACGGATCATTAAAAGCATCTACATGGCCTGAAGCTTTCCATATTTTAGGGTGCATCAGTATAGCAGAATCAATATTGACTATGTTGTCATTGAGTTGAACCATTGCCTTTAACCAATAATCCTTAATGTTATTTTTAAATGAAGCTCCATTTTGACCATAATCATAAACGGCACTAAGTCCATCATATATTTCACTTGATGGAAAAATAAATCCATATTCTTTAGCGTGTGATATTACTTTTTTAAATTTTTCTTCTGACGTCATAAAAGCAAAAATAGCAGATATATTTTAAAAAAATCTATTTATATTGTTTAAATAGAAATAGGCAAAATTAATTGTTAATTTGCTGATGAAATTAAATATGAAAAAAACACATTTTCTTTTAATATGTTTACTCTCTATTTTTATCACTCATTGTGCAAAGAGGGGGGTTCCTGAAGGAGGGCCTAAAGATGAAACGCCTCCTTACTTAATAAAAGCTGAGCCAAAACAAAATTCTGTTAATTTTAAAGAAAAACATATTAGACTATATTTTAACGAATATATTAAGTTAAATGATTTTAGAAAACAACTTGTAGTTTCTCCGCCAATTGACAAAGGCCTATATTCGATAAGCCCTCAGTCTGGAGCTTCAAAATATATTCAAATTGATATTAACGATGTCTTGCCAAGAAACACTACTTATGTTTTTAACTTTGGTCAAAGTGTAGTAGATAATAACGAAGGGAATGCTTTGCCATTTTTTAAATATGTTTTTTCAACTGGAATACATATAGATTCTTTAAAGATTTCTGGGAATATAAAAAATGTTCTCAATAGAGACACTGATCCCTTTATTTCTACCTTTCTATATCCTGTAGATGAAGACTTTAATGATTCTTTAATTTTTAATTCTATTCCTAGTTATGTTGGCAGCACTCTTGATAGTACCAGCTACGAAATTACTAATTTAAAAAAGGGGGAGTTTCTGTTAGTTGCTGTAAAAGATATAAATAATAATTATAAGTTTGATCCAGCTTTTGAACAAATAGGGTTTGTTTCAAATTTAATTGATCTACCAATTAATGATAGTCTAAATATTGACGTTTTTAAAGAAAAATTACCCTTTAAGAGTTACAAACCTTTTTTAGAGAGTAGTAATAGGATTGGATTTGGCTTTAGTGGGGAATATTCTAATGTGACTATAGAATTATTAGATGATTTCGATCAAAATTTTAAATCAATTTTAACAAAAAATAAAGAAAAGGATACTTTAAATTATTGGTTTAGTAATATTAAATACGATTCCTTAAGATTTGTTTTAAATAATAATGAGCAAAAAGAATACTATACTGTTAAGTTTAAAGAAACAGAAAAAGACTCTTTAATTATCACTCCATCTATTAAGTCTAATTTGGAATTAAATGATAAGTTCAAAATATTAAGTAATATTCCTATTGCTAACATTAATGCTGAATATATTAAGTTATTAAATAAAGATTCTATTCCTATTCCTTTTACTGCAACAGTTGATAAAAATAATTTTGATGTTGTTTTTGATTTTGAATTACTTCCTAATGATAAGTACAGCTTATCTATTTTCCCTAATGCTATTACTGATTTTTTTAAATCTTCCACAGATACCTTAAATTATAGTTTTTCAACAAAAAGCAGAGCTAGCTATGGAACAATTAGAACAAGAATAGAAAATGTTACAAATTTTCCAATTATAGTACAACTAACTAATGAAAAAGAAGAAGTTATTCAAGAAAAATTTTTAGCGTCTTATGAAGATGCTTGTGTTTTTGAAAATATCCTCCCATCTAAATACTTTATTAGAATTATTGAAGATGCAAATAAAAATAATGTGTGGGATACAGGAAATTTTTTAAAAAGGATTAATCCTGAAAAAATATTTCATTATAAAGATGAGCTTATTGTAAGAGCAAATTGGATTTTAGAGGAGAAAATTAATTTAAGCAATTAAACTATGATTTTATTTTAGCTTTAATAAATTCTCTATTTAATCTAGCTATGTTTTCAAGTGAAATTCCTTTAGGACATTCTACCTCACAAGCTCCTGTATTAGTACAGTTTCCAAACCCTTCATCATCCATCTGTTTCACCATATTTAAAACTCTATCTGTTGCCTCAATTTCTCCTTGAGGAAGTAGGGCGTATTGAGATACTTTTGCTGAAACAAATAACATAGCGCTTGAATTTTTACACGTTGCAACACAAGCGCCACAACCAATACATGTTGCAGCATCAAAGGCGTTATCAGCTTTTTGTTTTTCTATTGGAATAGAGTTTGCATCTTGAGTATTTCCAGATGTATTAACAGAAATAAACCCTCCTGCTTGTTGAATTCTATCAAAAGAAGATCTATCTACTACTAAGTCTTTAATTACAGGGAAGGCTTTAGCCCTAAAGGGTTCTATATAGATAGTTTCACCATCATTAAATTTTCTCATATTAAGCTGACAAGTTGTAACTAGTCTGTCGGGACCATGAGCTTCGCCATTTATAAACATTGAACAAGAACCACATATACCTTCTCTACAATCATGATCAAATGCTACAGGATCTATTCCTCCTAAAGTTAGATTTTCATTCAAAACATCCATCATTTCTAAAAAAGACATGTCAGGAGATATATTATCAATATCGTAGGATTCTATTTTCCCTTTTTCTGTAGAATTTTTTTGTCGCCAAACTTTTAATGTTAGTTTCATAGCTATTTGTAAGATCTAGTTTTAAGTTCAATATTTTCATAATTCAATTGTTCTTTATGCAGAACTGCATCACTAGGATTTCCTTTATATTCCCATGCTGAAACAAAAGCAAAATTTTTATCATCTCTTAAAGCTTCCCCTTCTTTAGATTGATGTTCTTCTCTAAAATGTCCTCCACAGGATTCCTTTCTTTCTAAAGCATCTTTTGCAAATAGCTCCCCTAACTCTAAAAAATCTGAAACTCTTATTGCCTTAGCTAAAGGCTCATTAAAAGAGTCACTTGATCCGGGCACTAATACGTTAGCGTAGAAATCCTTTCTTAATATTTTAATTTCTTCAATTGCTTGCTTTAAATCACCCGCATTCCTAGACATCCCACACTTATTCCAAATAATTTTGCCTAATTTTTTATGGTAGTAGTCAACTGTTTTATTTCCTTTAGTTTTTAATAAACTTTCTATTTTTTGTTTCACATCATTTTCTGCCTCTTCAAACTCTTTAGAATCGGTGCTTATAGTTCCTGTTCTAATATCGTCAGCTAGATAATCTCCAATGGTATAAGGCAGCACAAAATATCCATCTGCAAGTCCTTGCATCAAAGCAGAAGCTCCTAATCTATTAGCTCCATGATCAGAAAAATTTGCTTCCCCAATTGCAAAACAACCAGGAATTGTAGTCATTAAATTATAATCAACCCATGTTCCTCCCATTGTATAATGGACAGCAGGATAAATCATCATAGGAGTTTCGTAAGGATTTTCATCTACTATTTTTTCATACATCTGAAATAAATTCCCATACTTAGATTTTATAACAGCCTTACCTAATTTATTAACCAATTTCGTGTCGTCTTCATTCAAACCCTTTAGATGTGCCTTTTCTTTACCATATCTTATAATTGCTTCAGCAAAATCAAGAAAAACTGCTTCTCCAGTTTTGTTAACTCCAAAGCCAGCATCACAGCGTTCTTTTGCTGCTCTAGATGCAACGTCTCTTGGAACTAAATTTCCAAATGCTGGATATCGTCTTTCTAAGTAATAATCTCTTTTATTTTCACTTAAATCTAATGGTTTTAACTTACCCTCTCTGATAGCTTTAGCATCCTCTTTTATTTTAGGCACCCAGATTCTTCCATCATTTCTCAACGACTCTGACATTAGAGTTAATTTTGATTGGTGATCTCCAGAAACAGGAATACATGTGGGGTGTATTTGTGTAAAACAAGGGTTGGCAAAATATGCTCCTTTTTTATGAATTTTCCATGTAGCTGAAACATTACTACCCATAGCATTAGTCGATAGAAAAAATAAATTTCCATATCCTCCTGTAGCTATAACTACAGCGTGGGCTGAATGACGTTCAATTTTTCCATCAATTAAGTTTCTAGTTATAATTCCTCTAGCTTTCCCAGCAACTAGAACTACATCCATCATCTCGTGACGATTAAACATTTCTATTTTACCTCTTGCTATTTGACGATTCATTGCAGAATACGCCCCTAAAAGTAGTTGTTGACCCGTTTGACCTTTTGCATAAAAGGTTCTTGACACTAATACCCCTCCAAAAGATCTATTATCTAACAACCCTCCATAATCTCTAGCAAAAGGAACCCCCTGAGCAACGCACTGATCAATAATATTGGAAGAAACCTCCGCAAGTCTATGAACATTAGATTCTCTTGAACGATAATCGCCACCCTTAACAGTATCATAAAATAAACGATGTATAGAATCTCCATCACCCTGATAATTTTTAGCAGCATTAATCCCCCCTTGTGCGGCAATTGAATGAGCTCTTCTTGGTGAGTCTTGAAAACAGAATGATTTTACATTATAGCCTAATTCGGCTAAAGTTGCTGCAGCAGAACCTCCTGCAAGGCCAGTTCCAACTACAATCACATCAATCTGTCTTTTATTAGCTGGGCTAACTAATCTAATATTATTTTTATGGTTAGTCCATTTTTCAGAAATTGGTCCTTTAGGTACTTTTGAATCTAATTTTGCCATGGCCTAATTATTTAAATAATGGAAAATAGCTATAAAGCAAAACCCAAAAGGGATTCCAATAGCATATATTTTGCCAATAAATTTTATTATTGATGTGTATTTATTATTTACTCCAAGGGATTGAAATGAAGAAGAAAACCCATGTAATAAATGAAGAGACAAAAAGCCAAAAGATATAGTGTATAAAACAACTTTTGTTAAATCTTCAAACTTATGCGCTAGTTCATTATAGTATCTTACTGGATCTTCAGGAATAAATTCAATATACTTGTGATTAATTTCTGGAATCCAGAAGTCGTAAAAATGAAGTCCAAGAAAAGATAAAACAACTGCTCCGGATATAATCATATTCCTTGAAATCCAACTAGCATTTGTACTCCCCTTGTATTTAACATATTTTTCAACTCTAGCATTTCTGTTTTGAAAATCTAAAACAAAACCCATAATAAAATGAAATAAAACCCCAAATATTAATATAGGCTGTGCAATGAACTGGACTATAAAATTAGTTCCCATAAAATGAGATAGTTGATTGAAAGTAATCTCACTAAAAACAGACGTTATATTAATTATAAAATGTTGAAGCAAAAAAATTATTAAAAAAATACCCGAAATAGCCATGGATACTTTTCTTAATATAGAAGATTCTATTACATTATTCATAAACGAACTATTCTTATTATAGTAGCAAAATTAAACTATGAACAGTTACAAGACAATAAAAATGAAACTTATTTATTTTATTTGGAATGATTCTGAATCTTTATTGATAAAAACCTTATAATCACCTTTTTTAAAATAATACTTGTTGTTATCGGATTTTTTTATTTTAATCTTTGTTTCCTTCTCTAAAGATTTAAGAGCTTCTTCAGAATAGTTTAGATCTAATGAAATTTCTTGAAACCCAATTTTTAAATTTAAATCATTCTTTAAAACTGTCAAACCATCATTATTAACTAATTTAATTTTAGCTTTTTGTTGAGTATTTGAAAAAACATAAAATTTTAATTTTGGTTCGTTATACTCTGACCAATTATACGATTTTGAGCCCCAGCGATTAGAATAGTTAATATCCTTAATCTTATACACAATTCCATCTTTATCTTTCTCAATTTTATTTAAGTAATTATAAATAATTGATAAATCTGTTTTATAAATTGATCGTCCATGAGTTCCTAATAAAAGCTCTTTCGCTTCACTTTGAATAACCAAATCATGTACTGCAACTTTATTTAAGCCATTGCTAAAAGGCTGCCAGGAATCACCGTTATCAAAACTAATATAAGCGCCATTATCAGTTCCCAAATAAACAAGGTTTTCATTAAAAGGATCTTCTTTTATAACATTAACTGAAGATATGGGAAGTTCATTGCTTAACGTTTTCCAATTCTTCCCATTGTCATCACTTATAAAAACATAAGGTTTGAAATCATCATATCTATAGCCATTTAAAGTAGCATAAATTCTATTTTTGTGATGTTTTGAAAGAACTACTCTACTTACCCATAAATTTTGAGGCAAATCATTAGAAATTAAATCCCAAGTATTTCCACCATCCTTACTTAAATGAATTAAACCATCATCAGAGCCTACAACTAGTTTTCCAAACTTAAAAATGGATTCATCTATTGTGCTTAAAGTGCCATATGGTACATTTCCTGGTTTAATTCCTTTAGTCAAATCAATCGATTTAAATGACCAATCGTCGCCCTTGTTTAATGAAACATGCAGCTTGTTACTTCCTAAATAAAAAATATCTTGATTATGAGGAGATAATAATATAGGTGTTTGCCAATTAAACCTTAGAGGTGATTCCCCTAAATCATGTTTAGGCTTTAAATAATGTCTTTTGCCAGTCTTTTTGTTTAGTCTAAAATAGACTCCAAATTGAGATCCAGTATAAATAATATCTGAATCACGATTATCAATTTGGACTTGCATTCCATCTCCACCACCAATAGAAGTCCAATTATTATGACCCGTTTGATGCCATCTAGCACTTTCTACTGAATTGTTAGGAGCCATCCAGACACCATTGTCCTGAAGACCACCATAAACATTATAAGGTTTTTCATAGTCAACGTTAATTGAATAAAATTGTCCTACACTAGGCTGATTAAGTTTCGACCAATTTTCCCCACCATCATAACTCATATTAATTCCTCCATCATTTCCGTTAATTAAGTGATCTGGGTTTTTAGGATTGATCCATAAATCATGATGGTCCGCGTGCACATTTTGATAATCTATAGATTTATACGTCATCCCTCCGTCAATTGATTTTATAATTGGAACCCCATAAACATAAATATGATCTTTATTGGTTGGAGAAACATGAATTCTTCCAAAGTAATATCCGTAAGTGTTATATAGTCTATCCAAATAATAAGAGTTTTTCTTTATCCAAGTTTTGCCCCCATCATCACTTCTATAAACTTCAGCTCCAATTATAGGTGTATCAAACATAACCGTGTTAGCATCTTCTAGAAATAATTTAAGATCTAATGGCTCTATCTGGATTGAACTAACAAGATCTTTTACCGTTGTAGCATCATATTTTTTTGGGAAACCATTATTGTCTAAAAAATCATTCAGTGACTTATCATTTAGTGCAATAAAATCCTTGACTGACATATTCTCAAAAATATTTTTATCTATTCCATCTCTCTTTATTTCTTTTTGTTTTGGCCGTCTTGACTGATTATCAACTATTGCATAAATTGTATTTCTATCAAAAACAGATATCCCAATCCTTCCTACGCCAGAATCGGATGGAAATCCGCTTTCTTTTGTTGTGATTAATTCCCAGTTTTCTCCTGCATCAATTGATTTGTAAATTCCAGATTTGTATCCATTCCCAATAAAGTCCCAAGATGCTCTTTCCTTTTCCCAAGATGATGCATATTGAATATTAAAATCCTTTGGATCAATATCTATGTCTATTATCCCTGTTCTTTCATCTATTTCAAGTTTTTTTTTCCATGTTTTTCCGCTATCAATAGTTTTAAAAATCCCTCTTTGTTTATTTGTAGAATACAAGTGTCCTAGTGCTCCAACAATTATTTCATTAGAGTTGTTTGGATTAATTTTTACTTTCCCAATATGATGAGAGTCTGTTAGGCCTATGTTCTCCCAATTTTTTCCATTATCGCTTGATCTTAATATTCCTATTCCAGCGTATGAAGATCTTGAAGAATTATTTTCACCAGTTCCTACTATAATTATTCTGCTATTCCAGTCAACATCAAAATCTCCAATATTCTGAGTGTTTGCATTGTCAAAAATCGAATTAAAAGTGGACCCGTTATTAATTGTATGCCATAACCCCCCTGAAGCATAAGCTATATAAAATTCTGTTGAATCTTCAGGGTTAACCTCAATGTCTGTAACCCTTCCGCTCATTACACTTGGACCGATATTTGTAAACTCTAAGTTTTTTACAATTGAATTTTGGATTAACTCATTTTGTAAATTAATACCATTTATTAATTCTAATGAAGGCGTGCTAACTTGTGCAAATAACAAAAATTGAATGCACAAAAAAATTATACATATTAAATTTTTCATAATTAAAATCTTTATTTCCCCTTTATTAGGTCGCTGTTAATATATTAAATATACTATTTTTGTATAAAAATTATACTTTATGAAGTACTCAACTATTGATAAGTCCTTGTTTATAAAAAATAGAGCAAAGTTCATGAACAAAATGAGTGCAAAAAGTATTGCTTTTTTTAGTTCAAACGATCTTTATCCAGTCAGTGCCGACACAACTCTTCCTTTTGAACAACACAGAGATCTTTTTTATTTATCTGGAATAAATCAAGAAGAGAGTGTACTTGTTTTGTGCCCAAATTGTAAAAATTCCAAACATAGAGAGATTCTTTTTTTAACAAAGCCTAATGAAACTTTAACTCATTGGGAGGGAGAAAAATTAAGTAAAGAAAATGCTTGTATGACTTCTGGGGTTAAGACAGTTTATTGGTTAGGAGATTTAAAAAAAACAATTGAATATTTAATGCTAGAATGTGATGTTCTTTACATAAACACCAATGAGCATTATAGAGCTAAAGTTGAAACAGAAACAAGAGAAGCTCGCTTTAACAAATGGATTCAAAAAAAATATCCAGTTAAAAATATTCAAAGAAGTAATCCGATTTTACAAAATCTAAGATCTATTAAGGAGGGAATTGAACTTGAGTTAATACAAAAGGCTTGTGATATAACTGAAAAAGGGTTTAGAAGAGTTTTGAAATTTATTAAGCCTGGAGTTTGGGAGTATGAAATTGAAGCTGAATTTTCACATGAATTTTTAATTAATAGATCTAGAAAATTTGCTTATAGTCCAATCATTGCTTCTGGTAAAAATTCCAATATTCTACATTATATTAAAAACAATAACCAGTGTCGGGATGGTGATGTTATTTTGTTAGATGTTGGAGCTGAATATGCTAATTACTCTAGCGATATGACACGAACAGTACCCGTTTCTGGAAAATTCACTAAGCGTCAAAAAGAAGTTTATAATTCTGTATTGCATGTAAAAAATGAAGCAACTAAATTACTGAATCCAGGTATTTTATGGAAAGACCATCATAATGAAGTAGGCAATATTATGACTTCTGAATTGTTAAAATTAGGGCTTTTAGATAAATCCGACATTCAAAATCAGAGTGATACTAATCCCGCTTTTAAAAAATACTTTACTCATGGAACTTCTCATCACTTAGGGTTAGACACACATGATTATGGAAACATTCATGAGCCTATTGAAAAAAATATGGTTTTTACTGTAGAACCTGGGATTTACATTCCTAAAGAAGGCTTTGGAATCAGGTTAGAAGACGATGTTATCGTTCAGGAAAACTCTTTTCCTATTAACCTTATGAAAAACATTCCAATTGAAATAGATGAGATAGAAAGTCTAATGAACTCTAATTAATTTATTTTCCATAAAAGATTTATGTATAAAAAAAATTTAAAAAGATACGGTCCGGTTATTTTAATTATGACTTTTTTTTCTGTTGTTGTTTTAACTTCTTTTTATTTCATTTTACAGCCTAAAATTATTTTGCCTATTTATAGTCCGAATATGGTTTCTCAAGAATTAGTTGATGAAAACATTCGTTACATAAAAAAATATCACAGAATAGCTGATTTCTCTCTTACCAATCAAAATGGAAAAAAAATTACTGAAAAAAATTATAACAATAAAATTTATGTAGCTGATTTTTTCTTTACAACCTGTCCTGATATATGTCCAATAATGACAGACAACATGGCTTACTTACAGGAAAAGCTATTACTTAACAAAGATGTTCTTTTAGTTTCTTTTTCGGTCACGCCTGATATTGATAATGTTGAGGTCTTGAAAAATTACGCTCTTGAAAAAGGGGTCCTGGATTATAAATGGAACTTGTTAACCGGAAACAAAAAAATGATTTATGATTTAGCTAGAAAATCTTACCTAGTTGCTAAAAGTGATGGTGATGGTGGGAAGTACGATATGATTCATACTGAAAATTTTGTTTTAATCGATAGAGAAAAAAGAATTAGAGGCTTTTATGATGGAACAAATAATGAGGAAATAAACAAACTTCTCTCTGACATTAACACACTTGAGGAATCTTATGTAAACTAATTTTTTGATCTCTATCAATAAAAAATATACTACTTTTGCTTCTTTAAAATCATTCTAAATAAAGAAATTTGACATTAAACGATTTAAAAAGAGGTGAAAAAGCAATAATACTGAATATTGTTACTGACTTAATCCCTTTAAAATTAATCGAAATGGGCTGTTTACCTGGCAATACTATCAAATTATTGCAATTAGCACCATTTAAAGATCCTATGTATTTAGACATAAATGGCAGTAGGTTAGCTATTCGAAGAGAAACCGCGAATCATATTATTATTAAAAAAATATAAAATGAGTAAAAGATTAAATGTTGCACTCATTGGAAATCCCAATACAGGCAAATCATCTGTATTTAATGATTTGACGGGACTAAATCAAAAAGTCGGTAATTACCCTGGAATTACAGTTGAAAAAAAGGAAGGGATTTGTAAGTTAGAAAGAGGATTAAAAGCCCACATTTTAGATTTACCTGGGACCTATAGTCTTAATGCATCTTCATTGGATGAAAGTCTGGTTATAGAATTATTATTAAATAAAAATGATAAAGATTATCCAGATGTAGCGGTAGTTATCTCAGATGTTGAAAACCTAAAAAGAAACTTATTGCTTTTCACTCAAATAAAAGATTTAAAAATTCCTGTTATTCTTGTCATAAACATGTCTGATGTCATGAAAAGAAAAGGGATAACTATTAATATTTCTAATTTAGAAAAATTTCTACAAACTAAAGTGGTTTTATATAGTTCAAGGAAGAAAGAAGGATTATTTGAATTAAAAAAAATCATTTCTAAGTATAAAGAACTTTCCGTAAACTCACTCATTAATATTAAGGATATTGACAGGAATTATTTTGAAGGACTAGAAAAAACTTTTCCAAATCAATTAATCTATAAACTTTGGCTTGTAATTACTCAAGATGTTAATTTTGGAAATCTAGATCGAGATAAAGTTAAAGATTCTTCAAATTTTCAAACAAAACCCATTTCCTATCTTAAAAGTCTACAACAAAAAGAAACTATTAAAAGATATCAATTTATAAATAATGTATTAAAGCAATCTTATATTTTAGATCCAAAATCAGCTACTGGTTTTGAATCTAAATTGGACAGTATTTTAATTCATAAATTTTGGGGCTACGCTATTTTCTTTTTAATTCTTCTTACAATATTTCAAGCTATTTTTGATTGGAGTAGTTACCCGATGGACGCCATTGATAGTGCTTTTAGTCAACTAAGTTCATTTTCAAAAGCTCAATTACCACCAGGAACATTCACTAGTTTATTGTCAGAAGGGATTATTCCTGGAATTGGAGGAATTGTGATATTCATTCCTCAAATTGCTTTTTTATTTATGTTTATTTCAGTTCTAGAAGAAACTGGATATATGAGTCGAGTAGTCTTTTTAATGGATCGGGTCATGAGAAGATATGGGTTGAGTGGGAAAAGTATTGTCCCTTTAATTTCTGGCACCGCGTGTGCTATTCCAGCGATAATGGCTACCAGAAATATTGAAAATTGGAAAGAGAGACTCATAACTATCTTAGTTACTCCATTCACTACATGCTCGGCAAGACTACCAGTATATTTAATTCTTATTTCATTAGTAATTCCAAATGAAAGGTTTCTAGGAATCAATGCTCAGGGACTTACATTAATGGGGCTGTATTTATTAGGGTTTTTAGCGGCTATTTTTTCCGCTTATATTTTAAATAAAATTTTAAAAATAAAATCTAAAACTTTTTTTGTGATTGAAATGCCAAATTATAAACTACCCTTATTTAGAAATGTATTATTTACAGTTATAGAAAAAACAAAATCTTTTGTTTTTGAAGCAGGAAAAATAATTTTATCAATCTCAGTTCTTTTATGGGTTCTAGCTTCTAATGGAATTGGCGAAAAATTTAATACCGCAGAAACCGCTATTAACTATACTGATTATGAAAATCCGTCAGATTATAACAATAAGTTAAGTGCTTATAAGCTAGAACACTCTATTCTTGGTAATATTGGAAAAAGCATAGAGCCAATAATAAGTCCTTTGGGTTACGATTGGAAAATTGGAATTGCTATTGTGACCTCTTTTGCTGCTAGAGAGGTATTTGTTGGAACTTTAGCCACAATTTATAGTGTTGAAAGTGATAAAGAAGAATCCATAAGAGAAAGAATGTCTAATGAAATCAGAGAAGATGGAACCCCATTATTTGGCTTAGCCTCTGGAGTTTCTTTAATGATTTTTTACGCTTTTGCTATGCAGTGTATGAGCACACTAGCGGTAGTTAAAAAAGAAACTAATAGCTGGAAGTGGCCAGCTGCACAGTTAATTATAATGACTGTTATAGCTTATTTAGCTGCTCTAATAGTTTATCAACTTATTTCGTAAATTTAACTATGCAATTAACACTAACAATTCTTGCTGTTACGATTTCAATTTTATTCTTATATAAAAAATACTTTTATAGTAATCCTGAAAAAGGATGTGGTGGTGGTGATTGTGATTGTAAATAATTTAATTATTTTGATTTTAATAAATCATAATTCCAACTAGCTCCTAAAGCAAAATAACTTAGGTCATTATTGAACCCTTCTCCAAAAGAGACGTCTAATTGAAAATCCTTATTAATTAAATAAGTAACCCCTAAATCAAAATTAGATTGAAGATTTTCCTTGGGTTTCTCTCCAAAAATTTCAGCATAAACTCCCCATTTGTTAAGGCTTTTCGCAAAAGCTAAAGTGTAAACAAATGCTCCTTTTTTATCATAAATTTTATTATAACCTAGGTTATATCCTACTGAAAAAGTGTCCGAAAAATCATGGGAAATTAAAAATCTATTTAAAGTGCCGTATCCATCATTAGTATAATATTTTGAAGCGGTAGGTAAAGAAAGATGTGATAAAAATGCTACAGTAGTTGAGCTCTCAGCTGATTTAAAGATTTGAATTTTCATTCCAATTTCAATATCTCCAAATCTTGGACTAGGAATATTTTTGACATCTGGGCTATCTAATAACATGTAATTTGTGTTTAATCTAAATTCTACTTTTTCTGAAATTCCATAGCGAAAAAGAGTATTAAAAACTTCCTCATCTTGAAAGACAAATCCACTTTCAATTTGTAATATGTTTTTTGGAAGCACAACTGATGCTTCCGTTTGATCTGGCCTATCGGTAGATATCTGTGCTGTTACTGTAGAAGAAATTAACAAAAGGATTAAAAAAATGATTTTTTTCATAAATATATTTTTATCCAAGTGCAACGTCTAAAACCATCATAATAATAAAGCCTCCTATAAATCCTAATGTAGCAATATCCGTATTGTTATCTTGTTGAGTTTCTGGAATCACCTCCTCAACTACAACAAATATCATTGCTCCAGCAGCAAAAGCTAAAGCATATGGTAATATAGGAGTAAAAAAAGTAACTGCTACGGCACCAATTACAGCTGCTATTGGCTCGACTATAGCAGATGCCTGTCCATACATAAAGCTCTTCCGTCTGCTCATCCCTTGTCTTCTTAAAGGTATTGAAACAGCTATTCCTTCAGGAAAATTTTGTATTCCGATTCCAATAGCTAAAACCACTGCCCCAGCAATAGATGCTTCAGGCAATCCTGCCGCTACCCCCCCAAATAAAACTCCAATAGCCAAACCTTCAGGAATATTATGCAATGTTATTGCTAAAACAAGTAAGGTAGTTCGATGCCATGGTGTTTTTATTCCTTCTGATTCTTTAAAATTAATATGAATATGAGGGAGAACTTTATCTAAGGAAAAAATAAATAAAGCTCCAAGTCCAAATCCTACTGCAGCCGGCATAACTTTAATAAACCCTTCGCCTTCACTCATTTCTATACCAGGAGCTAACAAGCTCCAAAAACTTGCAGCAACCATAACACCCCCTGTAAAACCCAGCATTCCATCCAAAACTACCCTGTTCATATTTTTAAAAATGAATACAAACGAAGCTCCAAGAGCTGTTAAGCCCCAGGTAAAAAGTGTAGCATATAAAGCTCCTAGCACTGGGTCTGTGTTTTCAAAAAAAGTAAGAATTTGTTGATACATAATTATATTTTAGTTACGTATATATTAGCTGCTGATTTAACAGAAATGCTCAAGTTAGTATCATCTAGTCCTATCTGAATTGATTCATCAAACTCCTCTTTATGAAGAACTTTAATATTAGATCCTAAAGAAATTTCTCTTTTATCCAAATATTTCAAAAAACTAATGGAAGAGTCTTTAACTCCAAAAAATTTACCTGTCTCGCCTATCAAAAGATCTGAAAGCACAAGTTTAGCTGTGTATTTAATAAATCCTGCTGGATTAGGTATTGGATCTCCGTGGGGATCATGTGTTGGATAATCTAAAAATTTATCTAATTCATTAATTAATTTTTCAGATTTAATATGCTCTAACTTTTCTGCAATATCGTGAACTTCATCCCATTTAAAATTTAGTTTTTTTACCAAAAAAACTTCCCAAAGCCTGTGTTTTCTAATCACACTTAAAGCAGTTTTTCTACCTAAACCTTTCAATAAAACCCCTTGATATTTTTTATAAACGACTAAGTTCTTTTCAGATAATTTTTTTAACATCTCAGTAACTGAAGGAGCTTTAGAATTCATCTTCGAAGCAATAGAATTTGTGCTAACTCCACTTTCATTATTTAATGAAAGATGAAAAATAGCCTTCAAATGATTCTCTTCTGAATATGACAACATGCGTGCAAATGTATTAATTTTTTCGAAAACAAAAAAATTAATTTAGTCTTGCCTAAAAAATATAGTTTACAACTTGCGACTCATTAATTGTTTAGAAAAAACTCTAAACTCTTCCTTTTGAGATTCTTCAATACTTAAATCATCAATATATTTTATTGCTTTATCAGTATAATCTAAAACTAATTTTGAAGTTAAAATATCTGCCTTAGCTCTCTTAAATATAGAAGTGACTTTTGAAATTTTTAACTCTGAATTTAATTTATCTGTATCATATAAACTTTCTAATTCACTAATTTGAATTTTAGTCGAATTAGATCTAGTCATGTGAAAGAGAATTGTTTTTTTGTTTTCTAAAATATCTCCGCCAATTTTTTTTCCAACCAAATCATAATCTCCAAAAACATCCAACAAATCATCTTGCAATTGAAATGCTAAACCAAGGTTAATTCCAAAATTATAAATACAGGTTTGATCTTGCTTGCTTGCATTAGCTACAATTGCGCCCATTTGTAAAGAAGCTCCAACTAAAACAGCCGTTTTAAGTCGTATCATTTCCAAATATTGATCAATATTTACTTCCACTTTAGTTTCAAAATCTATATCATATTGCTGCCCCTCACAAACTTCTAAGGCTGTTTTATTAAGTAGTTTATTTAAACTACTATAAGTTTTTAAATCATATGATTCTAATAACTGATATGAAAAAATCAACATAGCATCTCCTGAAAGAATAGCTCTGTTAGAATTCCATTTGACATGAACAGTTTGTTCGCCTCTTCTTGTTAATGCAGAATCCATTATATCATCATGCATTAAAGTAAAATTATGAAAACACTCTAAAGATAAACTAGCACTTAAGGCTTCTTTAGGATCTAAGCCAAATGAATTACAAGACATTAAAGTTAAAATAGATCTGATCCTTTTTCCTTCTAAATCTAAAATATACTTTATAGGATCATAAAGGGATTTTGGTTTATTAGAAAATGAAAGGTTTTTTAAGCCATTATTTATTAATTCGGCATAGAATTTGATTGGATTCACTGAAAATACTTTTAAGTAAAAATACTTAAATAAAATGTTAATAAAATATCGTTTAAATTAATAAACTTCGGAAACTAATAGGGTTTTTAAAGTTTTCTTGTTATCTTTGCCACAAAAAAAATAAAACATTGAAAGAGTTAATTATAGAAAAATCTAGAGATCTGTTTCTTGATATTGGATTCAAAAGTGTAACAATGGATCACATAGCTCAAGAAATGGGCATTTCTAAAAAAACTATATATAATTATTTTAAAGATAAAACTGAACTTGTAAAATCTGTCACTTTTAATGTTTACGCTAGTGTTACATCTGTGATAGGTCAAATTAAAAAAGATTCTTTAGACCCTATAAGTGAGCTTTATGATATCCAATTATTTATAATGAAATTTTTAAAAGGTGAAAAAAACTCTCCACTATATCAACTTCAAAAATACTATCCTTTAATTCATGCCGAACTTGAAAAAAAACAATTCAATTTTATGATTGAAACAACTGCAAGTAGCTTAAAAAATGGAATTAAACTTGGCCTTTTTAGAAAAGACATAAATGTCGATTTTATTTCTAGACTATATTTTATTGGTTATAAAGGGACTAAGAATCCAATTATTTTTTCAACTGAAAAATTCGAACCCAACCTATTGATGCAAAGCTACATTGAATACCATTTAAGAGGAATTGTTACGGAAAAAGGATTAAAAAAATTAAATCATTTTATAAATAATTAATGAAAAAAATAGTTCTAACATTACTTTTTAGCTTTTGTCTTTTTTATGGAAACTCACAAACAAGTTCTTTTAGTTTGGATCAAGCTATTGATTATGCTTTAAAGAATAGCAGGTCATCCGTTAATGCATCAAATAATGTGAAAATTGCTCACGCAAAAAAATGGGAAACAATAGCTACTGGTCTTCCTCAAATCAATTCTTTTATTGAATATAATAATAATATTAAACAAACTGTATCTTTAGTTCCTGCTGAGTTTTTTGGAGGAAATTCAGGCGAATTTGCTGAGTTATCTTTTGGAACAAAACAAACAATTGATGGCTCAGTTACGTTGTCGCAGCTGTTATTTGACGGATCCTATTCAGTTGGTCTAGCATCCATAAAACTTTATATGGAAATTGCCTATAACGTCAAAACAAAAACTGACCAAGAAGTGAAAAAGTCAATTATTGCTGCATATGGAAATGCGATTGTAAGTCAAGAAAGTGTTAAGATTTTAGAAAGAAATCTTTCAAATGTCAAAAGCAATTTAGAAGAAATTAATAAAATTTATAATAGTGGTTTTACTGAACTAGAAAATGTAGAACAGCTTAAAATTACTTACGGTTCAATTAAAAATTCTCTTGACTATTCTATTAAATTAAACAAAACCTCTTTAAACTTATTAAAACTTATTATGGGATACGATATTGAAAAAGAAATAGTTCTTAGTAATAGTTTACAAGATTTAACTCTTAAAAACATACTTGAAAAACAATCTATAGAAGATTTTGAAATAGAGAAAAATATTGACTACCAAATGGCTTTAAATAACACAAAATCTCAACAGACTCTGTTAACGCTTGAAAAGTCAAAAGCTCTTCCAACTTTAAGAGCATTTATAAAGGGGGGGTATGATGGCAATAATAATTCATTCAATTTTTTTAAGTCTGACCAAAAGTGGTATGGCTACTCTGTTGCTGGAGTTTCAATGTCTGTTCCCATTTTCAGCTCTTTAAGAAAATCTGCTAAAACTCAACAAGCTAAAATAGAATTTGAAAAATCAAAAATTGATTTATCTGAATCCAAAAATAAAATCATTATACAATTAGATAATGCAAATAGTGAATATGAATATGCTGTAAATTCATACAATAACGCAGTTGAAAATGTTAAGCTTGCAGAAAAAATTGAAAGGAAAAATCAAATAAAATTCTTAGAAGGGTTAATATCTGGTCTTGATTTAAGGCAAGCTCAAATTCAGCTCTACTCCATTCAAAATCAATTACTTCAATCTATGCTTGAGGTTATAAACAAAAAAACCAATCTTGATATTATTTTAACCCAGAATTAATTTTTAAAATGAAAAAAATATTTATACTCTTTCTAATCATTTCAATTACATCATGTGATAATAATTCAACGCTTCAAAATGTGTTAGAATCAAATGATGTAGATAAAATAAAGCTAAAAAGAAAAGAAATTGCAGCCTCTCAACAAAATTTTTTCAATAAGCTTCAAATTATAGATAATAAGCTAGATGAATTAAATACTAATCCACAATTACCAATAGTTGAAATACTGACAATTAATTCAGTTGAATTTGATCACTACGTTCAAGTGCAAGGAAGTGTTAAGTCCGATGAGTTAATAAATATTTTTCCTGAATTTTCTGGGATTGCTAAAGCTGTTTATGTGAAAAGTGGAGACGTCGTAAAAAAAGGACAGCCATTGATAAAAATTGATGATGGTGGATTAAAAGAACAATTATCTCAGCTTGAAATAGGATTTGAACTTACAAAAACAACGTTTGAAAGACAGAAAAGATTATGGGATCAAAACATTGGAAGTGAAATTAAATTCTTGGAAACTAAGTCAATGTATGAAGCGCAAAAGCAGGGAATAAATCAATTGAAAAAACAAATTAAGAAAACATTGATTGAAGCTCCTTTTAGTGGAACTATTGATAATGTAGTAGTAAAAAAAGGTGAAGTAGTTTACCCCGGAAGATCTAATCTTATGATGCTTCTAAATTTAGATAATTTATACATCGAATCTAATGTTCCTGAAAAACATATCGCTTCTATTAATTCTGGTGACAAAGCTATTGTTCACTTTCCTTTACTTGACAAAACTATTTTAACAACAGTTCGACAGTCAGGAAATTATATAAATCCCATTAATCGAACGTTTAAAATAGAAATGGATATTGAAAAAAACAATTTAAATATTAAACCTAATTTAAATTCCAAGGTAAAAATTAATGATTATTCTAATGACTCTGCATTAATGATCAATCAAAATTTTATTAGCATTGATAGCGAAAACAAAGAATACGTCTATAAGATTTATGAAAAAAACAATAAAACCTATGTGTCTAAAACAATCATTTCTACAGGTAAAAATGATGGAATAAAAATAGAGGTTCTTTCTGGGCTTAATGCTGGTGACAAAGTGGTTTCTGAGGGAATTAGAAAATTAGTAAATAACGCAAGAGTTCAAATAATTAATTAAAAAACAAAAAATTGAACAACAAAGAAAAAGATTTTGCACCGTCCTCTTGGGCAATAAATAACAGCACTACAATGTATGTTGTTATGGCATTAGTTCTATTACTTGGAATTAACGCTTATTTTAATATGCCAAGAGAAGAATATCCTGAAATAAAAGAGAATATAGTATTTGTAAGTTCTATTTACCCTGGCAATACAGCTGAAGATGTTGAAAAACTTATCACAGAACCTCTTGAAGATAAACTTAAATCTGTAAATAATATTCTAGAAATAAAATCTTCTTCCAAAGAAAATTTTTCATTAATAATAATTGAATTTGATGATGGAATTGGATACACTGAAGCTAAACTTAAAGTTAAAGACGAAGTTGAATCTGCATTAGCTAGCGAAGATTGGCCTATGTATAACAATGTAAAAGTTGATCCTAATGTGTTCAACATGACTTTTACAGAAGAAATGCCAATTGTGAATATAAATATTTCAGGAGATTACTCTACTGAAAAACTAAAAGAATATTCTGAAATTTTACAAGATGAAATTGAAAGTTTAAATGAAATCAAAAAAGTTGATATTTCTGGTGCACTTGAAAAAGAAGTTGAAATTGCAGTAGACATTTATAAAATGATGGCTTCCAAAGTTTCCTTTTATGATATAATAAATTCAATTCAATCAGGAAACATCTCTATTTCAGCGGGTAATTTAAAAGCTAATGATCAAAGAAAAACAGTTCGAATCATTGGAGAAATAAGTTCTCCTTCAGAACTTGAAAATTTTGTTGTTAAATCATCATACAATAACTCCGTATTATTAAGAGATATAGCCGAAATAAAATTTAAGGAAAAAGAGGTTACAACTTACGCTCGTGAAAAGGAAAAACCTGTTGTAATGTTAGTAGTCAAAAAAAGATCGGGAGAAAATACTTTACAGGCAGTAGAAAAAATACGTTCTATTGTAGAACAAAATATAAATAATGTATTTCCAAAAAATTTAACCGTTTCAATAGCAAATGACCAATCTGAATTGACTGAAAATCAAGTTACAGATTTAGTAAATAGTATAATTTTTGGGGTTGTCATCGTTGTTTTAGTATTATTGTTTTTCTTAGGATTTAAAAATGCGCTTTTTGTAGGTATAGCTATTCCGATGTCAATGTTTATGTCTCTTGCTATTTTAGGTGCTTTGGGCAATACATTAAACACTATGATTCTATTTGGTCTAATCCTTGGATTAGGGATGTTAGTTGATAATGCTGTTGTTGTTGTTGAGAATGTCTACAGGTTGATGGAAAAAGAAGGCATGAGCAGAATAGAAGCTACAAAGAAAGGCATCTCTGAAATTGCTTTTCCTATAATAATTTCTACGGCAACTACAGTAGCTGCATTTATTCCACTTGGATTATGGCCTGGAAGAATTGGTAAATTCATGGTTTTTTTCCCGGTTACTCTTTCGGTAGTACTATGCTCTTCACTATTTGTAGCCGTCTTTTTTAATTCGGTTTTAGTTTCGAGATTTATGAAGATTGAGGACACTAATATGCCAATAAAAAGAATTATTAGACTTACATCAATACTTGGAGCTTTTGGAATCTTATTTTTAATATTAGGTTTTACAACAGAAGGTTTAGAAACAGCTGGGTTTTATAGATTTTTAGGATCCCTTCTGATATTTGTTTCTGTAAATTTCTGGTTTTATAGACTTTTTCTTAGAAAATTAGCAAATAACTTTCAATCTAGATTTCTACCGGTTCTTGATAATTATTACGAGATTTTGCTTAAAAAAATATTAATTGGCAAAAGACCCTATTTGATTATCCTTTCAACATTTATAAGTCTAATAGTAGCGTTTATGAGTTTTGGGGAATCAGTTGCTAGTCAAAGAACTAGTATAGAGTTTTTCCCAGACGAAGATCCAAAACAAATAATAGTTTATGTAGAATATCCTGAAGGCACGGATATTTCCAAAACTAATAAAATTACTAAACTGATTGAAGCTGATGTAAATTCTATTATATATTCTGATAAATATTATGATGATACAGGTTATAATTTTATGATCCAAAATAATATTTCACAAGTTGGTGAGGGAACAGAAAATACAGATAATACAGATAATGAACTAGTAGGACTAGCGGAACTTCCTAATAGAGCTAAAATCACAACTTCTTTTAGAGATTTTAAATATCGTCAAGGATTAAGTTCAAGAGAGGTAAGAAAAGAGATACAGCAAGCTTTAAAAAACAAATATCCGGGAGTTTCCATAGCGGTTGAAAAAAATCAATCAGGACCGCCGGTTGGTTATCCTATAAATATCGAAATTACTGGGAAAAATTATAGTACTTTAATTGAAAAAGCTGAAAAAATTACTGAATATATTAATACAAGAAATATTCCTGGAATTGAAGAGTTAAAAATAGACGTCAATAAATCAAGAGTAACAAATCTAGTTAATATTGATAGAGAAAAAGCTGGTGAACTTGGACTTAGTGTTGGACAAATAGGTCAACAATTAAGAGCAGCTCTTTTTGGCACTAAAGCCGGTATTTATAAAGAAAAAGGAGAAGATTATGATATCAATATTAGATTTAATAAAGACAATAGATATTCTGAAGATATATTGTATGACCAAAATTTAATCTTTAGAGATCCCAATAATGGGACAATAAAAGAAATTCCTATCTCAAGTGTAACTAGTAACTCTAGAACTACCACTTTTAATGTTATCAAACACAAAGATTTTAAAAGAATTGTTACAATTTATTCTGGGTTATCTTCTGGCTATGTAGATGCTGGAGCTATTGTAAATCAAATTGTTTCCGAAATGAAAAGCTTTAATGAAGATATCAGCATGATTGATATTGATTACACTGGTCAAATTGAAGAACAAAATAAAAATCAAGCTTTTTTACTTAAGGCTTTTGGAACTGGTTTATTATTGATTTTCTTATTATTAATTCTACAATTTAACTCAATAAGTAAACCTACTGTCATTATGATTGCAATAATTCTGAGTTTAATTGGTGTGTTTGGATATCTCGCTATTTCCGGAAATTCTTTTGTAATCTTAATGACTATGATGGGAATAATAGCCCTCTCTGGAATAGTCGTTAATAATGGAGTTGTGTTACTTGACTACTCAGAAATTTTATTAAACAGAAAAAAACTTGACGTCTCAAATAGTAAGAAAAAATTAATTGAACTTAAATACGAGTCAATTGTAGAATCATGTAAATCGAGATTAAGACCAGTCCTGCTTACAGCTATAACTACTATTGGAGGACTTGTTCCGTTATCTGCTGGATTTAATATTAATTTTTACACTTTGTTTAGTGATTTTGATCCAAATATTTATTGGGGAGGTGATAATTTTGTTTTTTGGGGGCCATTAGCTACAACTGTAATATCAGGACTAGTTGTTGCAACATTTTTAACATTATTTGTTGTTCCTTCTTTGTTTATGATGATTGAAAAATTTAAATTGTGGATTGGTTTAAGATATAGATAATATCTTCTTAAATTTACATGATATTTAAAACAAGATGTACAGAACTCACAATTGTGGCGAACTAAGACTATCAGATTCAAATACTAAAGTAACTCTTTGTGGATGGGTTCAAAAATCTAGAGATAAAGGCTTCATGGTATGGATAGATCTTAGAGATAGGTATGGTATCACACAATTAATTTTCGACGAACAAAGAAGTTCCAAAGAATTATTTAACAAAGCAAAATCTATTGGAAGAGAATTTGTAATTCAAGTATCTGGTGAAGTAATCGAAAGAAGTTCGAAAAATTCAAATATTCCAACTGGTGATGTTGAAATTCTTGTGTCAGATTTAAAAATCCTGAACATTTCCAAAACTCCTCCATTTACAATTGAAAACAAAACTGATGGCGGCGAAGAACTTAGAATGAAATATCGCTATTTAGACATTAGAAGAGAAAAAATTAAAAATAAATTGATTTTTAGGCATACAGTAAGCTCAGAAATAAGAAACTATTTAAGTTCTAAAGATTTTATTGATGTAGAAACGCCTTATCTTATTAAATCTACGCCTGAAGGAGCTCGTGATTTTGTTGTGCCTTCTAGAATGAATTCTGGAGAATTTTATGCTCTGCCACAATCCCCACAAACTTTCAAACAATTATTAATGGTTGGTGGATTAGATAGATATTTTCAAATTGTAAAGTGCTTTAGAGATGAAGATTTAAGAGCTGATAGGCAACCCGAATTTACTCAAATTGACTGTGAAATGTCATTTGTAAATCAAGAAGATATTTTAAACACTTTTGAGGGTTTAACAAAACATTTACTAAAAACAATTAAAGGATTAGATATTGATAAATTTCCTAGAATAACATACGATGAAGCCATTTCTAAGTATGGTTCTGACAAGCCTGATATTCGATTTGGGATGGAATTCGGAGAATTGAACAGCGTATCTCAACATAAAGATTTCAATGTTTTTAACTCTGCTGAATTAGTGGTTGGGATTTCAGTTCCTGGCGGAAACACATTTACAAGAAAAGAAATTGACAAACATGTTGACTGGGTTAAAAGACCTCAAATTGGTGCTTTAGGAATGATTTATGTTAGATGTAATGAAGACGGGACCTTTAAATCTTCAGTAGACAAGTTTTATGATCAAAAAGATTTAGGTAATTGGGCTAAAATAACTAAGGCAAATAAAGGAGATTTAATTTTTATTTTATCTGGAGATAAAAATAAGGTGCGAACTCAGTTAAGTACCTTAAGACTAGAATTGGCTCAAAATTTAAATTTAAGAAATCCTGAGGAATTTGCTCCTTTGTGGGTGACTGATTTTCCGTTGTTGGAATGGGATGAAGAATCTAAAAAATTTCATGCTATGCATCACCCGTTTACATCTCCAAAACTAGATCAAATTGATCTGCTTAAAAGTAAGCCTGAGGAAGTTAAAGCCAACGCATATGATTTAGTGATAAATGGAAATGAAATTGGTGGTGGATCCATTAGAATTCATGATAAAAATATTCAATCACTAATGCTAAAACATTTAGGATTCTCCGATGAGCAAGCCAAAGAGCAATTTGGATTCCTAATGAACGCCTTTGAGTATGGAGCTCCTCCTCATGGAGGAATTGCCTTAGGATTGGATAGGCTTGTAGCAATTTTAGATGGTGAAGAATCTATTAAGGATTATATCGCTTTTCCAAAAAATAATAGTGGAAAAGATGTCATGATTAATGCCCCTTCGAAATTGAGTAAAGAGCAACTAGATGAGCTATCATTAGCCTTAACGATTAAAAATTAAATTTTTAAATCCGATGAATAAAATTATTCTCATGTCTTTCATTACTTCAATAATTGGAATATTTATTGGCTATTATTTTAAATTTGAAAACGAAATACTTGGTAATAAAATAATTGGCATTAGCGTGATTATTTTCGTACTTCTATTCATGCCTTTATTTATTTATAATAGTTGGAAAGGAAAAAAATTAAGTGACTATACTTTTAGTGAAGCAAACATTAAAAAAATGAAGTCAAAATCTTCAAAATCAAATAAATAAAAAGCTCTAATTAATGTAGACTTGTCTATATAATTATTTAATCACTACATTTGCATCTTATAAATAAATAATTTTTAATTAATGACTGGTACAGTAAAATTTTTTAATGGATCCAAAGGTTATGGTTTCATTACTAACGACGAAACGAGCGAAGACATCTTCGTTCACGCAACTTCTTTAGATGGTATCCAACTAAATGAAGGCGACAAAGTAGAATATTCAGAAGAAGATGGTAAAAAAGGTAGAGTTGCGGCTGACGTAACACTTATCGACTAATAATATTTTATTTCTTACATTACTAACCCTCAGTATACTGGGGGTTTTTTTATTGCAATCCTCTTTTTTTTTTAAAAAAATCATCAATTAATTCTTTAGACTCTGCAGAAAGAATTCCATCAATAATTTTAGTTTTTGGATGGATTTTAGTTTTCATAACCCTAAATCCTCTATGGTTATCACTAGCGCCAATAACAATTTTGGAGATTTGAGACCAGTAAAGTGCGCCTGCACACATTTGACAAGGCTCTAATGTTACGTAAAGAGTACAGTCATTTAAATATTTTCCTCCTATATAATTAGCTGCTGATGTAATTGCTTGCATTTCAGCATGAGCTGTTACATCGTTTAATGTTTCTGTCAAATTGTGTGCTCTTGCAATAATTTGATTATTACTTACAATTACTGCTCCTACTGGAACTTCATCCTTTTGAAAAGCAATTTTGGCTTCCTCAATTGCTCTTCGCATAAAGTACAGATCATCGTATAAATCCTCCATATCTAACTCATTTTTTCATACCACTCTAAAGCCTTCCCATCGGTTAAGCTAGCAATAAAACAACTAATATCTAGAAGTTGAGTGTAAAGGTCTTGATCTTTATGCAAGTATGATTCAGGGATACAAGCAATGGCTAAATCATCAAATGTAGTTGTATTGCCATCTTGGTTATTGATAGCAGCTTTAACAAAAACTTCCAACAGGTGGTTAATTACTTGATATCCCTTTAGCTCTTTTTCAATAACCTCCTCTGATTTATAAACTTTTTCTACACTAATATCTATAATGTCATTCATTTGAGTCTTAAAAGAACTTTCCGATAATATCGATTTTGAATAGTTTCCAGACAATAACGCTTCTTCATTTTTAATGAAAATATTGACAGTATCATTAATTAAAGTGTTTACAGAAAGTGCCCTTAAATAGGCTACTCGATCTGATTTGTGTTCTAAAGAATTATATTTTTTAGTATCTATACTATCTTTTACTAATCTTATTAAATATTCTAAAGCAAACTCTTCTGAAATCCATCCAAGGTTAATCCCATCTTCAAAGTCTATTAATGTATAACATATATCATCTGCTGCTTCAACTAAAAAAGCTAAAGGATGTCTAGTGTATTCTCCCTTTAATTCGTTCAAACCTAACTCGCTTGCTACTTCATCAAAAAAAACATTTTGTGAATTAAAAAATCCGAATTTTTTGTCTTTAATATGTTTAGAAGATTTATTGGATGTGGATCCCTTAGGATATTTAGTAAAAGCTCCTAAAGTAGCATAGCTAAGTCTCAATCCTCCTGGAATTCCAGTTTTATTTTCACTTATAATTTTAAATCCATTAGCATTACCTTCAAAATTACAAAGGTCTTTATATTGTTGTTCTGAAAGTTTTTCTTTATACTTTAAGCCATTACCATTTTTGAAAAAATCACCAATTGCCATTTCTCCACTATGTCCAAATGGAGGATTTCCAATATCATGAGATAAACTTGCAGCAGCTACAATAGCCCCAAAATCGTTACTTTGAAATCCATATGTTTTATGCAAATAGGGATGTTTCTCGATTAATTTTTTTCCAACAATACGACCCAAACTTCTGCCAACTACTGAAACCTCCAGACTGTGAGTTAACCTTGTATGAACAAAGCTTGTTTTAGAAAAAGGAATTACTTGAGTTTTATCTTGAAGAGATCTAAATGCAGAAGAAAAAATAATACGATCGTAATCTACTTCAAAGCCAATTCTAGTTTCATCTTGTTCTATTCTAAGCCTCTTAAGGTTATCTCCTTGTCTTTTTAACGATAATAACTGTTCCCAATTCATTTATGCAATTTAATAAATCATTTACAATATGGGAGAGATTAATTGATAACATTAAGTTCACATTATAATGACTTATTGATAATATTCATTTAACAATTAATTTAAATTCAATCTAGTTATTTGCAGCATTAATTAACTCAAAATAAAAAAATTATAATGAAAACATTTTTAAAATTTCCCATTTTTACTTTAATCTCTGGAATGCTATTGTTTACCGCATGTAGTGATGATGATGATACATCAACAGACATTAATGCTGCTCCTGTGTCACAAAACTTAAATGCTTCTGTTTCAGAGGGAAAGTCTATAGACATCACATTAGTTGCCACAGATTCTGATTACGATGCTTTGACTTTTTCTATAGTTACTCCTCCTACTTTAGGAACAGTGGTTATTACAGAAAATATTGCTAAATACACCCCAAATGAAAATGCAGATGGAATAGACACTTTTACTTATAAGGCAAACGATGGTAATACAGACAGTGCTCCATCAACAGTAACTGTAACTGTAAATGGGTTTTTTATTTTAAATGGAACTTACACTAAAAACAAAACTTTAACAGCCGATAAAATTTGGAATTTAAAAGGGAGAGTATTTATTGCTGATGGTGCTACATTAACTATCCCAGCTGGAACAATAATAAAAGCTGATGGTGGCACTGGTACTGATGCTTCTTTTATCTGTATTGCTAGAGGCGGGAAAATTGATGCTCAAGGAACTGCTGATAAGCCAATTGTTATGACTTCAATTGCTGACGACATTAAAGTCGGTGAAAAATATGGTTCAAATCTTACAGTTGACAATAGAGGATTATGGGGTGGATTGCTAATTTTAGGAAAAGCTCCTGGATCCTTTAAAGGAGATGTTAGTGAATATCAAATAGAAGGTATTGCTGCTTCTGAAACAAAAGGTTTATATGGAGGGTCAGATACTGCTGACAATTCAGGAACTGTAAAATATCTTTCTATACGTCATGGTGGTTCTTCAATAGGTGCTGATAATGAAATTAACGGATTAACTCTAGGTGGAGTTGGGAATGGAACTACTATTTCTAACGTAGAAGTTGTAGCAAATGTTGATGATGGAGTAGAATTCTTTGGAGGAACGGTAGATGCTTCGAACTTATTAGTATGGGGGCAAGGAGATGATGGATTAGATATCGACCAATCATACGCGGGAAAAGTTAGCAATTCAATAGTTATTCTTACTAAAGCTTCAGATCATGGGTTAGAAATAGATGGTCCTGAAGGATCAATGAAAGCTTCTTTCACTTTAGAAAATATAACTATTATAGCAACTGATGAAAGTACTAGTTCATATGCTGATTTCAGAAAAGGTGCTCTTGGTGCTGTAACTAAAGTATATGCATATGGATTTGCAAAAGGGGCTAATTTCGAACTTGATGCAACTGCTGATAGCACTAACTTCTCTGATGGAACATTAAACTTTTCAAGTATTGAAATCGTTGTTCCTATTGATGATTCTTTAGTTGGGGGAGAAATATTTGATGACAAATCTGATTCTCCAGATGCTAATTTTGAAAATGCAAAAAATAAAGATGGAGTTATATTTGCAACAAATGTAATGCTGGGAGCTCAAACAGTTGGAGCTACAGTTTCTGACTTTGCTTGGACATTTGCTAATAACAAATCTGCATTCTAAAAAATTCATTTTTATATTAATTAAAAAGCCCTGTCTTAAAATAAGACAGGGCTTTTTAATGTTAACCTTAGCTTAACATTAAATATCTAAGTGAAGTAGATATTTGCAAAGATAAATTAATGAAAAATCTATTACTTAACACTTTTCTAGTGTTTATTTCCGTTTTTAGTCTTAATGCCCAATCAGGGTTGATTAGAGGAGTTATAATCGACAATGAATTCCAAGATCCTGTCCCTTTTACTAATATAATAGTGAAAGAGGTGGGTACTGGAACAACGTCAGATTTTGATGGAAATTATCAGATTGAACTAAGTGAAGGTGTTTATACATTAATGTTTTCATTTATGGGATATGAAACTCTTGAAATCAGCGATGTAAAAGTAAGCAGTCAAGAGTTAGCAGTTGTAAATGTAACAATGAATACACTAGCTCAAGGTTTAGATGAAGTTGTTATTTCTGTTAGTGCTAGTAAAAACACTGAAACATCGGTATTGGAGTTTCAAAAAAAATCAGTAAGCTTAGTTGATGGTTTATCATCACAACGGATCAAATCATCTGGAGCTTCAAATATTGCATCAGCAGTCAAATCAGTGCCTGGGGTTTCTGTTCAGGGAGGTAAATATGTTTACGTAAGAGGCCTTGGGGACAGGTATACTAAATCTATTTTAAATGGTATTGATATTCCAGGATTAGATCCCGATAGAAATACTATTCAAATGGATATTTTTCCAACTAATATTTTAGATAATATAATTGTTATTAAATCCGCAACAGCAGATATGCCAGCAGATTTTACTGGTGGAATTGTAGATGTATTAACTAAAGAATTTCCTAATTCTAAACGACTTTCAATATCTGTTAGTTCAGCTTACAATCCTAAGATGCATTACAATAATAATTATTTATCATCCGTGTCTAGTAATACAGACTTTATAGGCTTTGACGATGGTTTAAGGTCAATTCCAGTTAATCCTAATCAAGGTTATAGTGTGCTAGAAGGAATTAATAGTCCTAAAATAAGTGAAGTCACTAATAAGTTTAATCCTAATATGTCCGCTTTAAAAAAAACAAGTTTAGGGGATTATAGTTTTAGTATTTCAGGAGGAAATCAAAAAACAATTGGAAGTGATATGAGGCTTGGATATTTTGGGTCTTTTAGTTATAAAAATACTACTGATTTTTATGAAAAATCTCAAAACAATACATTTTACAAGGAAGCTGATTCAAAAATTTTTCAGTTATCACAAAACAGAACTCAGAATGGCCCATTAGGTCAAAACTCTGTTATTTTAAGCGCAATGGGTGGTTTCTCATTTAAAACTAGTTTGTCAAAATATAAATTAAATATATTACATATTCAAAATGGAGAATCTTCTGCAGGTATTTTTGATCAAACTGTGAACTTAAACGATTCTAAAGAGCTTTTAAAACACAACTTAGATTATACTCAACGAGCTATTACTAATATATTAATTTCTGGAACTCATACATTTAACGAAGATAGTGCCTGGAAATTAAATTGGAAACTTTCTCCAACAAAATCATCTATAAAAGACAAAGATGTTCGAACTACTTCTTTTGAAGTCGTTGATAATGGCACTTTTCAAATTAAAGAAAATGATAAGCCAACTAGAATTTGGCGAAATTTAGATGAATTAAATGTGGTAGGAAAATTAGATTTAGAAAGGAAATTGAAGTTATTTAATAACGATTCTAAATTAAAATTTGGGACATTCGGCTCCTTTAAAGAAAGAGAGTACGATATTTACAGTTTTAGAATCAATGTTCCTGATAATATGGGAATATTAAATAACGGTAATCCTGATGATTTACTTAAATCGTCAAATTTATGGTCTCCTAATAATATTTTTGGAAATCATATTGCCCTTTATACAAATGGTGGGGTTGAAAAAGGAAAAAATTATGATGCCAATCAATTAACATTAGCAGGCTATTCTTCTATAGAATTTAAAATAGGAATTAAATTAAAATCTGTAATAGGAATTAGAGCTGAAAAATTTATTCAAAAATATTCTGGCGAAAACAGTGGAGGAACAATAAATTATCAAGATGAGAAAGTAATTGACAAATTAGATGTATTCCCATCGACAAATTTAATATATTCTTTAAAAGAAAATTCTAACATACGTTTTTCATATTCAAAAACAACAGCCAGACCATCTTTTAAAGAGGCTTCTATTGCAGAAATTTTTGATCCACTTTCAAATATGACTTTTATAGGGAATATTAAGCTTAGACCTAGTTACATAGATAATCTAGATTTGAGATTTGAGATTTTTGGAGACAAAAATGAACTGTTTGCAGTAAGTGGGTTTTATAAATCATTTCAAGACCCAATAGAACTTAGCTATTATGAATCTGCAACTGAAAATTTTCAACCAAAAAATTTAGGTAATGCAAAAGTTTTTGGAATAGAATTTGAAATGAGAAAACAAATAAGTCAGGCTATAGGAATAAATATTAATGCTTCTATAATTGAATCCAAACAAGAATATGGAACAAGCGAGTTAAACTTAAGGACAAATGGTTTAAGAGTTGGAGAATCTTTAGGAACATACAGAAGGCTTCAAGGGCAATCTCCTTATTTAATCAATTCTAGTATAGATTATAAAGATGAAAATGGATTAATTACAGGATTATTTTTTAATATGCAAGGGAAAACCTTAGAGGTTGTTGGAACAGGTTTTGCCCCTGATGTATATACTCAACCATTTGAAAGCTTAAACTTTAATCTATCTAAAAAAATCGGAGAAAATAAAAACAAAACATTTACAGTAAAGATTGAAAATCTATTAGATAGTAAAAAAGAAAGTTATTACGAGTCGTTTAAAGCAGTAAACAGAATATTTTCATTTAGAGATTTAGGCAGAACTTTTTCGATTGGTTATAATGTTAATTTTTAGTTTGAACAATTTAATTTTTTATTTAGAATATTAAACGATTAAAATAAGCACACTATAATAAAGCCCTTTATTACAATTATTTTTATCTATGGCAAAATCCTAACCAATTATTATACCTGAACTGTAATTAAATTTTTTACTAATCAAAAAAACACTTAAATACATGACTTTTAATTCAAAAAAAAGATACTCCTATCTTTGTTAATATTAAATTAACTATTTAGTAACAAAATAATTTCTTAACATTGGAATTGTCTATTTCAATTAAATTTGTTAAAAATTAAAGATGTTAAGAACAAAACTTGTACTTATTTTTTTATTCTTCTTGGCTTATACAAGTGCTCAGGATGATTTTAGTTCAATTGGCAAACCTAATTTTAAGGTTTTTTGGAATTATCATAATGATTTCACAAAAGACATTGAACAGAAAAGTGCTTTTGAGCTTAAAAAAGTTTACCTAGGATATACTTACACTTTTAGTGAAGATATTTCAGCTAAAATAACATACGATATAGGTTCTAATTCAGCTGGAAGTGCCTATACAGCCTATGTTAAAATTGCTCAATTGGACTGGAAATTAAATCCCAAAGTAAAACTTAGTATGGGTTTAATTGGAAACAAACAGTTTAATGATCAAGAAAGTTTATGGGGCTATCGATATGCATATAAAGGCTTTCTAAATGAATTTAAATTTGGTGCCAGTGCAGACCTTGGGTTTAATTCAGAATTTACTGTTAATCCAAAATTTAAAATAAACTTATTTGTTTTAAACGGAGAGGGTTATAAATCTATTCAAGATGATGATGGACACCAAAAAATGGGAACAAGTTTTATATATAATTTTTCAAAGCAGCTTTCGGGAAAAATATATATGGATTCTCAACGTTCAGAAAATATCAAATCAATGAAAAATAATTCTATTTTCTTGGGATATAATAGTATTGATTTTAGAGTTGGAGTGGAATATGGTAAAATTAAAAATGCCAGAACATATAAAAATGCTGAAGATGATCATAATAGAGATGGATTCTCAATTTATGGATCAAAAAAATTGTCTAATAATTATGAAGTATTTACTAGATACGATCAAATAAGTTCAAACATTCTTACGAATGAATCAAGATCCTGGAATTATGACAATGACGGTAGCTTATTAATGTTTGGAGCTCAATATCAAGCAGTAAAAGGAGTAAAATTTAATTTAAATTACAAGTTTTTTAACCATGATAATTCAATAATAAATAATAAATCAATCTTGTCTTTAAACGCAGAATTTAAAATATAAACTATGAACTTTCTTAACATTAATTTTACCTCCTCTATTTTGAATTATCTAATTTTACAGCTAAATTTAGTGATGATATGGATATTTATTTAATAATGATTATAGCCCTAGGTCTTCTTGCAATAGGAGATCTAATAGTTGGCGTCAGTAATGATGCTGTAAACTTTCTAAACTCTGCATTGGGCTCTAAAGCTATTTCTGTTAGAAATATAATGATCTTAGCAAGTTTAGGAGTTGCTATTGGATCTGTTTTTTCTAGTGGAATGATGGAAGTTGCTAGAAAAGGGATTTTTAATCCAGATATGTTTTTCTTTTCAGAAATCATGATCATTTTTATGGCTGTTATGATAACTGACATCCTTTTACTTGATTTTTTCAATACTTTAGGGATGCCTACATCAACAACAGTCTCCATTGTTTTTGAATTATTAGGCGCAGCCGTTGCGGTTTCATTGATTAAAATTTATGCTGCTGGCGGTGATGCAAATATGCTTCCCGAATATATTAATGTAGCTAAAGCCACTCAAATTATTTTTGGAATTCTACTGTCAGTCTTTGTTGCTTTTTCAACTGGTGCTGTTATTCAATATGTTTCTAGATTACTGCTTTCTTATAATTATGAACAAAAATCTAAATGGGTTGGATCATTATTTGGAGGTATTGCGCTTACTTCACTAGCCTATTTTATTTTAATGAAAGGAATAAAAGGGACTGCATATGCAAAGCAAAGTTTTGAAATATTAAACGGATCTACTATTGCTAATTTTATGGAAAGTCAAGTGTTCTTAATTGCATTTAGTCTATTTATCATTTTATCTGCAATGTCCTATTTTCTAATCTTTATTTATAAAATTAATATTTATAAAATTATAATTGGAGTAGGTACTTTTTCGCTTGCATTAGCATTTGCTGGAAACGACTTAGTTAACTTTATTGGAGTTCCAATTGCTGCGTGGCAATCTTATGAGGCATGGAGTGCTTCAGGTGTTGAAGCTACACAATTCTCAATGGCTGTATTATCCGAAAAGGTTCCAACTCCAACAATACTATTATTTTTAGCTGGTATGGTAATGGTTGTTACTCTTTGGTTTTCTTCAAAAGCTAAAAAGGTTACAAAAACTGAAATTGACTTAGCTAGACAACAGGACACAAAAGAAAGATTTAATCCAAATTTTATTTCAAGAGGGTTGGTTAGAACTTTTATTAGTATTTCAAATATTTTTTCAAAAGTTGTTCCTGTTACTATTCAGAAACATATAAATTCTCAATTTGAAAAACCTACCATTGAATTGTCTTCAAATAAATCTATAGAACTTCCTGCTTTTGATATGATTAGAGCAGCTGTAAACATGATGGTAGCTGCAATTTTAATTTCTATTGCAACATCATTCAAACTGCCTTTGTCTACTACTTATGTTACTTTTATGGTTGCCATGGGAACTTCTTTAGCAGATAAAGCTTGGGGGAGTGAAAGTGCCGTATATAGAGTCGCTGGGGTGCTTAATGTTATTGGAGGATGGTTCTTCACTGCATTTATAGCCTTTATTAGCTGTGGTATTATTGCATTTTTAATTAATCTTGGAGGTCCATCTGCAATTGCAATCTTATTATTTATAGCATTATTAATTTTAGCAAGAAACTATATTGCACATAAAAAAGAAATTTCCCAAATTAAAAGTGAAGATGCTTTAAGTTCTGCGGAAAGCCGTTCAATTCAAGGGCTTATAATAGAAAGTTCAAGTAACGTTTCAAAAGCAGCTAAAAAATTTAAAAAAATATTTGCTTCATCTATAAACGGATTAGCAACACAAGATTTATCAGCTTTAAAAAAGAATAAAGAAGACGTGAATGCTCTCTCCGAAGAAATTGAGGCCTTAAGAAATGATCTGTTTTATTTTATTAAAAATTTAGATGAATCTACTATAAAGGGAGCGAGTAATTTTTATATAAATGTGCTTAGTTTGTTACAAGATATTGCTCAGTCTTTGGAATACATTTCAAAAGTCACTTTCAAGCATATTAACAATAATCACAAAGCCTTAACCTTTAATCAAATAAGAGAGTTAAAAGAGATTAGTCTTCAGCTTGAAACTTTATTTGATAGAACTAAATTCGCTTTTTCAAAAAACAATTTTAAAGAAATCGCTAGCATTCTAGATTCCAAACAACTATTACTAGGATCGATAAGAGAAAAAATTAATAATCAAATTTCTAGAACAAAATCTGAAGAATCAAGTCCAAAAAACACCACTCTTTATTTTAGTCTTCTAACTGAAACCAAAGACTTAATAAAGGCAACTATGGCTATGTTAGAAATTTACAATGAACAGTATGATCCAAAAGTAAAACCTCCATCAAGTAGTAAATAGGATTAATTATTTCATAAAAAAAGCAATTCTTTCGAATTGCTTTTTTTTATTTAAATATATTAAGCATTTAAGATCCGCACATTAAGCAATCATCGTCCTCACTTTCTTTGGACTTTGCTAACATCTCTTTAATTTCTTGCGGAGTTAGTGGTTCAACAGGAATATTCGATGGATTAGGAGCAGGTTTAGGGGCTGCTGCGCTTAATACAACATCCGCTTTTAAAACCTTCTTGACTGGCTCTACTTTTTTCTTATTGTCTAATGTAACTTTGATTGCATCAACTGCTGATTTAGTTCTTAAATAATACATTCCCGTTTTTAAACCTGATTTCCAAGCATAAAAATGCATAGAAGTTAGTTTCGACATTGTTGCGCCTTCCATGAATAAGTTAAGCGACTGTGATTGATCAATAAAATATCCTCTATGCCTTGACATATCAATAATGTCTTTCATACTTAATTCCCATACAGTTTTATAAAGTTCTTTTAAGTCTTCTGGAATAATATCAATATGCTGAACTGAGCCATTTGCCTTCATTAATTCTTGCTTTAGATCTTCAGTCCATAAACCAAGTTTTACTAAATCTTCTAATAAATGCTTGTTAACTACAATAAATTCTCCACTCAATACTCTTCTTGTATAGATGTTAGAAGTATACGGTTCAAAACACTCATTGTTTCCTAGAATTTGAGAAGTAGATGCTGTAGGCATAGGTGCTACTAAAAGTGAATTTCTAACACCGTGCTTTTTTATTTTTTTTCTAAGACTCCCCCAATCCCATCTTCCGCTCAATTCATTATCTTCAATTCCCCATAAATTATGTTGGAATTCTCCTTTAGAAATTGGAGATCCTTTATAGGTTTTGTAAGCTCCGTCTTTTTTAGCTTCTTCCATTGAGGCGGTTAAAGCCGCAAAGTAAATAGTTTCAAAAATTTCTTGATTCAATTTTTTAGCTTCGTCAGATGTGAAAGGTAATCTCAACATTATAAATGCATCTGCAAGGCCTTGGACTCCTAGTCCAACTGGACGATGTCTAAAGTTAGAATTCTTAGCTTCTGGAACCGGATAATAATTACGATCAATTACTCTATTTAAGTTTATTGTAGCCTGTTTTGTTACCCTAAAAAGTTCTTTGTGGTCAAAGGAATTATCCTTAACAAACATTGGCAAGGCAATTGAAGCTAAATTACATACTGCTACTTCATCCTCAGAAGTATACTCCATAATCTCCGTACATAAGTTAGAGGATTTAATCGTTCCTAAATTCTTTTGATTTGATTTTCTATTAGCAGCATCTTTATAAAGCATATAAGGCGTACCCGTTTCAATTTGAGATTCTAAAATTTTATCCCATAAATCCCTAGCTCTTATAGTTTTTCTACCTTTATTTTGTGATTCATATTTTAAATATAATTTATCAAACTCATCACTGTGACAATCTTGTAAACCTGGACATTCGTTAGGACACATCAAAGTCCATTTATCATCCTCTTCTACTCTTTTCATAAATAAATCCGAAATCCACATAGCATAGAATAGGTCTCTTGCTCGCATTTCTTCTTTACCATGATTCTTTTTTAATTCAAGGAAATCAAAGATATCTGCATGCCAAGTTTCTAAGTAAATAGCAAATGATCCTTTTCTTTTGCCCCCTCCTTGATCAACATAACGAGCTGTATCATTAAAAACTCTTAACATTGGGACGATTCCGTTAGAAGTTCCGTTAGTGCCCGCAATATATGAGCCAGTTGCTCTTATATTGTGAATTGACAACCCTATTCCACCAGCGGATTGAGAAATTCTGGCTATTTGTTTTAAAGTGTCATAAATTCCATCTATACTATCATCTTTAGTGGTCAATAAAAAACATGATGACATTTGCGGCTTAGGAGTCCCTGCGTTAAATAATGTCGGAGTTGCATGAGTAAAATACTTTTTTGACATTAAGTTGTATGTCTCAATAGCTGAGTCCAAGTCATCCATATGAATTCCTATTGAAACTCTCATTAACATATGCTGTGGTCTTTCAGCAACTTTACCGTTAAGTTTCAAAAGATAAGATCGTTCTAATGTTTTAAATCCAAAATAATCATAATGAAAATCTCTGTTGTAAATAATAGTAGAATCTAAAAACTCTGCATTTTTATTAATAACATCATAGACTTCATCAGCTAACAAAGGAGCTTTTTTGCCATTTCTAGGATTCACATAAGTATACAAATCAGACATCGTTTCAGAAAAAGATTTCTTAGTGTTTTTATGAAGGTTTGAAACAGAAATTCTAGCAGCCAACTTCGCATAATCAGGATGAGTAGTAGTCATTGTAGCCGCTATTTCTGCAGCTAAATTATCTAATTCTGAAGTAGTAACTCCATCATATAAGCCTTCAATCACTCTCATTGATACTTTAACTGGATCTACTAATTCATTTAAAGTATAACAAAGCTTTCTAATTCTGGCCGTTATCTTATCGAACATTATCGGTTCTTTATGACCGTCTCTTTTTACTACATACATATGCTTAAACTTTAAATATTATATAACTTTGTTTTGATCTAGTTAAAAAAACTTCTAAAGATATTAAAAATCCTCGTCAGTACTAAATCCTTCCGATTTAGTGTCATTATTTAAAACACCCGCTTTTTGATATTCTGATACTCTTTTTTCAAAAAAGTTTGTTTTACCTTGAAGCGAAATCATATCCATAAAATCGAATGGATTAGTAACGTTGTACTCTTTTTCGCAATTTAATTCAACTAAGAGTCTGTCTGCAACAAATTCTAAATATTGAACCATAAGCTTTGAATTCATCCCAATCAAACTTGCAGGAAGTGATTCAGTAATAAATTCTCTTTCAATATTTAATGCATCCACCAAAATTTCTCTTATTCTTTCTTTTGGCACCTGGTTAACCAAATGATTGTTATGAAGATGAACAGCAAAGTCACAATGCACTCCTTCATCTCTTGAAATTAATTCATTAGAAAACGAAAGTCCTGGCATCAATCCTCTTTTTTTAAGCCAAAAAATTGAACAAAAAGCTCCAGAAAAAAAGATTCCTTCTACTGCAGCGAAGGCAATTAATCTTTCAGCAAATGAATCGGAATCAATCCACTTTAAAGCCCAATCAGCTTTCTTTTTTATAGCTGGAAAAGTTTCAATAGCATTAAAAAGATTATCTTTTTCCTTAGGATCTTTAACGTAAGTGTCAATTAATAACGAGTAGGTTTCTGAATGAATATTTTCCATCATAATTTGAAACCCATAGAAAAATTTTGCTTCAGAATATTGAACTTCATTAACAAAATTTTCAGCTAAATTCTCGTTTACAATTCCATCTGAAGCTGCAAAAAAAGCAAGAATATGCTTAATGAAGTATCTTTCATCATCAGTTAGTTTTTCTTTCCAGTCATTTAAATCTTCGCTTAAATCAATTTCTTCAGCTGTCCAAAAACTAGCTTCACATTTCTTATACCATTCCCATATATCATGATGTTCAATAGGAAAAATAACGAATCTTTTTTTGTTTTCTTGTAAAATTGGTTCAACTGAAGGCATAGTGGAAATTGGTGATTTTAAAAAATTAGTAAATATTATTATTGGTTGTCTTACACAAAGATTCTAAAATGTTTCCAAAAATGAAAGGAGTACTTATTCACAAAGCGCCTTAGTTCTTAACAAAAAAATAATTAAGCAAAATATTAAAACTCAAATATAATTTTATAAACATCTAATTAAAAGCAAGTTAGTGATGTTTCTAGAAGTATGTTTTTAAAACACTTAAAATTTTAATAATTTTTTAGAAATTTTTTCCAGTGAATTATACCACTCATTTCCAAACTTCCGAATCAAAGCTTCTTTAACAAACTCGAAAACTGGTTTTTTTAATTCCGCTCCAAGAGAACAAGCATCTGAACAAATACTCCATTGGTGATAATTTACAGCAGTGAATTCCGAATACTCTTTTATTCTAATAGGATAGAGATGGCAAGATATCGGTTTGTTAAAATTAATTTTCTTTTCATTAAAAGCTTTTTCAATCCCACACGACAAACTCCCATTTGATTCATAATGAACATATACACAAGCCTTATTATTTAGTAAAGGAGTTTCGATATTTCCCTCTTCTAGTTTTATATATGATCCTTTAGATTTAATTAATTTATTTGCATTATCACTTAAATATTCTGATATTTTATTGTAATTATTTTCTAATTTCTCTGCTTCTTTTTTTTCTAATGGAGCTCCAGCCTCACCTTTAATACAGCAAGCTCCTTTACAGTCAGAAATGTTACAATGAAAATATTTTTCAATTATTTCTTCAGAAACCAGAGTGTTCTCAATTTCTTAAAGTTTAGCTAACCATTTTTTAATTGAACATTTGTTCAATTTAATTTTTAGGGAGTTACTTTTGGGTTCTGTCGCATCTGCTAAAATTAAGCATCAAGTTTTAAACTAATTTAATTTTT
>JAQCFO010000037.1 GCA_027619415.1 Bacteroidota bacterium | reverse complement strand
AATTTTATTGTATAAACAATTATATGAGCAAAAATAATGTTTCCTTATTATTTAATTTTATCAAATATAATATTTTAGATTTCTAAAAAAAAACACATTTATTTTAATATTTTTTCTTTCAGACAAAATTTTTATCAAATACTAGTAAAACATGAAATCATATAGCTACTTTTCCTTTGATATGAGGATGAGGATCATAATTTATTATTTCAAAATCATCAAAATCAAAATCTAAAATATTTTTAATTTTTTTATTGATTTTAAGCTTGGGAAGAGTTTTTGTTTCTCTTGAAAGCTGAAGATTCAGTTGTTCAATATGATTGTTGTAAATATGTGCATCTCCAAAAGTGTGAACAAAATCTCCAGCTTTATAACCACAAACATGCGCAACCATTTCAGTAAGTAAAGCATAGGAAGCTATATTGAATGGAACCCCCAGAAATATGTCAGCACTTCTTTGATATAATTGACATGACAATTTATTGTCATGAACATAAAACTGAAAAAATGCATGACATGGAGGTAAGGCTGCTTTTCCCTGTTTTACATTTTCTTTAAAACTTTTAGTAGTATCTGGCAGAACACCAGGATTCCATGCAGTAACTATCATTCTTCTGCTGTCAGGATTGTTTTTTAGAGTTTCAATAACTTCTTTAATTTGATCAATTCCATCACTATTCCAATTTCTCCATTGATGTCCATAGACTGGCCCTAAATCTCCGTTATCATCCGCCCATTCATCCCATATTTTAACACCATTTTCTTTTAAATAATTAATATTAGTTTCTCCTTTTAAGAACCATAATAACTCATATATTATAGATTTTAAATGAAGTTTTTTGGTTGTTACCATCGGGAAGCCTTCAGAGAGTTTGAAACGCATTTGATATCCAAAAACACTTTTAGTGCCAGTTCCTGTTCTATCAGACTTTTCATTTCCTTCTTTTAATACATGTTTTACTAAATCTAAATACTGTTTCATTTATGAAATTTAAAAGATATAAAAATAGGAATTATCAATAATAGAAAGTTTGTTTTAATTATAACTTTATTAAAAAATATTAACCAATAATCATTCCAGCTATTGTAGCTGAAAGCAGCGACGCTAAAGTGCCTCCAATTACAGCTAATAAACCAAACCTTGACAAGTTTGTTCTTTGTGTTGGAGCAAGAGAACCAATCCCTCCAATTTGAATACCTATTGATGCAAAGTTTGCAAATCCACACAACATATAAGTTGCCATTATTATAGACTTATTGTATTTTAAATGAACTAGGTTAGAGATATCTTTTAGTTCTGCTAACTGCATGTAACCTATAAACTCACTAGCAGCTAATTTTATTCCTAATAGCTGACCCATTAAAGCCATATCTTCTTTAGCAACGCCAATAACCCACATTAGAGGAGAAAAAAGATACCCTAAAATGAATTCTATTGAAAGATATTGGTATGGAGTGTTAGAATTTATCCATTCATTTAAGTTAGCGAGAGACCCTATTTTTTCAAATCCAAAATTAATCATTGCAATAAAGGCAATAAAAACTAACAACATAGCTCCAACATTTGCAGCTAATTTCAATCCCTCTGTGGTGCCGTTAGCTATTGCATCTAATAAATTAGACCCTATTTTTTCTTGAGATACATCAAGATTTTTATTAATTGTTTCTTCTTGAGGGAATAGAATTTTAGAAATTACAACAGCACCTGGAGCAGCCATTACTGAGGCTGTTAATAAGTGCTTAGCGTAAAATAATTTTAAAACCTCATCTTCTCCTCCTAAAAAACCAATATAGGCTGCTAAAACTCCACCGGCAACAGTAGCCATTCCGCCAATCATAACTAAAAGAATTTCAGATTTAGACATTTTTTCCAGATAGGCTTTAATCATTAATGGAGCTTCTGTTTGTCCTAAAAATATATTTCCAGCCACACTTAAACTTTCAGCCCCTGATATATTAAGAAGTTTGCTTAACGACCATGCAAGTACCTTAACTACTTTTTGAATAATACCTAAGTAAAAAAGAACCGAAGTTAAAGCTGAAAAGAATATAATTGTGGGAAGAACCTGAAACAAGAAAACATAACCAAAATTTTCAATATTGACCATATCACCAAGAAGAAATTTACTTCCTTCCAGGGTAAAATCTAAAGTTTTAATAAATATTTTACCAAAAAATTCAAATACCTTTTGAGCAAATTCAATTTTTAAAATTGAAACTGCCAAAATCAACTGAATACCTAATCCAATAACTGTTGACTTCCAGTTAATTGCTTTTCTATTGTTACTTAATAAATAGGCTATAAAAATTAAAACTCCCATCCCAAGCAATCCTCTAAATAAACTTTCCATAGAAAAACCTTGATTTACAACTAATTCATTATTTTGTTCTAATAATAATGAAAAGGCACTTAAACTTAAAAGTGTGTATGATATCATTTCCTCTTATTTTTTTCTTTTTATCTCATCTCTTAAATGAGCAGCAAGCTCGTAGTCTTCATTTTTAACAGCAATTACTATTGCTTTTTCTAATTGATTTGCAGAAAATTTTGAATATTCAATTTTTTTAATCTTAGGAGTTTGTTTTTTGCTATCTTTTTTTGTTTTTTTTGAGTCTTGTGATTCTAGTATAATACCTGCTTTATTTAAAACATCTTCATATGTAAAAATAGGAGCGTTAAATCTTATAGCTAAGGCAATTGCATCTGAAGTTCTGGAATCTATTATTTCTTCAATTTTATCTCTTACACAAATTAAACTTGAAAAAAAGACACCATCTACAATTTTAGTAATAATAACTTGTTTGATTTTTATTTCAAAACAATCAGAAAAGTTTTTAAATAAATCATGAGTTAAAGGTCTTGGAGGTCTAATCTCTTTTTCTAAAGCTACAGCAATTGATTGAGCCTCAAACCCTCCAATAACAACTGGAAGTTTTCTTTCCCCATCTTTTTCATTTAACAACAGAGCATAGGCTCCATTATGGGTTTGGCTGTAAGAAATACGATTAATGGTTAAACGAATTAAACTCATGTAAATTAGGAGATATAATATCCTTCTAAAATAATAAAAAAATAAGAGTTTAAGCTTTAAATGCTTTGAGTTTTTCAGTTAATCTTGGAACTACATCAAATGCATCGCCAACAACTCCGTAATCTGCTGCTTTAAAAAATGGAGCTTCGGGATCATTGTTGATAACAACCTTTATTTTTGATGAATTAATTCCAGCTAAATGTTGAATAGCTCCTGAAATACCTATAGCTATGTAAAGATTAGTAGCAACGGGTTTACCTGTTTGACCAACGTGTTCACTATGTGGTCTCCATCCCATATCAGATACTGGTTTTGAGCATGCAGTTGCGGCACCTAATGTTTCAGCAAGTTCTTCAATAATATTCCAATTCTCAGGACCTTTTAACCCTCTTCCTGCAGAAACTACTATGTCGGCGTCAGCTATGGAGATTTTTCCAGAAATTTTTTCAGTTGATTTTATGGTTATTTTTTCTTCAATTAAAGATGGATTAAAATCTTCTACTGAACTTTCTACATTGTTTTCTAATAAACCAAAAGCATTACTTGATAATCCAATAATTTTAAATTCAGAGTCAATGGTTGAATCACTAAATGCTTTATTAGTAAATGAAGTTCTTTTTACAGTAAAAGGACTTAATGAACTTGGGAGTTCTACTACGTTACTTAAATAGCCTGCATCCAATTCTATCGACAATAATGGGGCTAAGTATTTTGTGTCTAAACTGCTACTTAAAACTATGTGATTTGAATTGGATATTTTAGCTGCTTGAGCTATAATATTAGCATATGATTTAGCATTGAAATTTTCTAATTCAGAACTGGTAACTTTTAAAATTTTAGAAGCACCGTATTTACTTAGCTCGCTAATATCATTACAATTTAAGACAAGAGCTACTAAATCTGTATCAAGTTTTTTCGCTAATTCACTTGAATAAGAAACTATTTCAAAAGCATTTTTTTTAACTTTTCCTTTAGAGGACTCTATGTAAGCTAATACAGACATTTTTATATTTTTATAGGACTTTAGCTTCATTGTGAAGCAAGTCGATTAGTTGATCTAAGTTATCAGAAGAAATTAGTTTAACCTCTTTTCTAGGTTCTGGTTTATAAAATTTTATTGATTTAGTTTTTGAATTTGAATTTGAAGGCGGAATAACTTCTAAAGGTTTTTGTCTTGCTTGCATAATTCCTCTCATATTAGGAATCCTAAGATCGCTTTCTTCTACCAACCCTTTTTGACCTCCAATAATTAAAGGAAGGCTACAACTCAAAATTTCTTTACCACCGTCAATTTCTCTTTCAATTGTAGCAGTATTATTTTCAATATCTAATTTAGTACAGTTTGTAATAAAGTTAATTTGTAATAATCCAGCAATTAAACCAGGCACCATTCCTCCATTATAGTCTATAGACTCTCTTCCAGCAATAATTAAATCATAATTGTTAGACTTAATGTGCTCTGCAATTTCTTTAGCAACAAACAAGCCGTCAATTGGCTCAGAGTCTATTCTTATTGCTTTGTCAGCGCCAATAGCTAAAGCTTTTCTTAGAGTAGGTTCTGTACTAACACCACCAACATTAATTACTTCAATAATAGCGCTTTGCTTTTCTTTAAACCACATAGCTCTTGTTAGTCCAAACTCATCATTTGGATTAATAACATACTGAACTCCTTGGCTATCAAAGACTGTATTTTCATCAGTAAAGTTAATTTTTGATGTTGTGTCAGGAACGTGACTTATACAAACTAAAATTTTCATAGTCGATCTAAAATAATTTATTCAAATATAAAATAAAATTAGCTAATTACTATGCATGCATAGTAATTATTTTGAATTAAAAGTTGTACTAGTCTATAAATATTTACATATTTTTGGAAAAATATTTATTTCAACAAAATTATATTTATGAGAGTTATTCAATTTAGGGAAGCTATTTGTGAAGCTATGTCTGAAGAAATGAGATTAGACGAGACTGTTTACCTTATGGGTGAAGAAGTTGCTGAATATAATGGGGCTTATAAAGCATCCAAAGGGATGTTAGATGAATTTGGTGATAAAAGAGTTATTGACACTCCCATTTCAGAAGCAGGCTTTTCTGGAATTGGAGTTGGATCTACAATGACCGGAAATAGGCCAATAATTGAATATATGACTTTTAACTTTGCTCTTGTTGGAATAGATCAGATAATAAATAATGCAGCAAAAATAAGACAAATGTCAGGCGGTCAATTTCCATGTCCAATAGTTTTTAGAGGCCCTACTGGTTCTGCAGGTCAATTAGGAGCAACTCATTCCCAAGCTTTTGAGAGTTGGTATGCTAACTGTCCAGGACTGAAAGTAATTGTTCCTTCAAATCCGTATGATGCAAAAGGGTTATTGAAGTCAGCGATTAGAGATAATGATCCAGTAATTTTTATGGAATCTGAACAAATGTACGGTGATAAAGGAGAAGTTCCAGAAGAAGAATATTTAATACCTATTGGCAAGGCAGAAGTAAAAATTAAAGGTAAAGATGTAACAATAGTATCATTCGGAAAAATATTAAAAGAAGCCATTAAAGCCATTAATCAATTAAAAAAAGAAGGAATAGAAGCTGAACTTATTGATTTAAGAACAATTCGTCCATTAGACATCGATACAATTATAGAATCTGTTAAAAAAACTAATAGATTAGTAATTCTTGAAGAATCTTGGCCTTACGGAAATATTTCTACTGAAATATCTTATCAGATTCAAAATCAAATTTTTGATTACTTGGATGCTCCAATTGAAAAAATTAATACTGCTGATACTCCAACTCCTTATTCTCCTGTTTTACTTTCTGAATGGATTCCTAATAGTCAAGATGTTATAAAGGCTGTAAAAAAAGTTCTATACAGAAAATAAGACTCCTAGTTTAAAGCTATGAATCTATAAAGTTTTTTAATTAAAACTGATTTCATTACTTTTGCCAGCTAAATAAAAAAATAATAAAAAAAACAACATATGGAATCAATGATGATTTGGATGCCAATTGCTATGGCTTTCTTAGGTTTAGCATATATGCTAGTAAAAAAATCTTGGGTAATGAAACAAGATGCTGGAGATGGAAAAATGAAAGAAATTTCTGATCACATTTATGAAGGTGCTTTAGCATTTTTAAAAGCGGAATATCGATTACTAGCAATTTTTGTAGTTGGAGCAAGTTTTGTTTTAACTGCAATTGCTTTTTATATGGACAGTACTTATTTAATTGTAGTGGCATTTATAATAGGCGCTATATTTTCTGCTTTTGCAGGAAACATGGGAATGAAAATTGCAACCAAAACAAATGTTAGAACAACTCAAGCTGCAAAAACTAGTTTGCCAAATGCACTAAAAATTTCTTTTGGAGGAGGGACTGTTATGGGACTTGGAGTTGCTGGATTAGCTGTATTAGGTTTAACTATGTTCTTCATCATATTCTATGAATATTTTATGGGTGGTGAATGGACAAATACCGATCAGATGACTGTTGTTTTAGAAGCACTAGCTGGTTTTTCTTTAGGAGCTGAATCTATTGCTTTATTTGCAAGAGTTGGTGGTGGTATTTATACGAAAGCTGCTGATGTTGGAGCTGATTTAGCTGGTAAAGTACAAGCTGACATTCCTGAAGATGATCCAAGAAATCCTGCTACAATTGCAGATAATGTTGGAGATAATGTTGGAGATGTTGCAGGTATGGGAGCGGATTTATTTGGCTCTTATGTAGCTACTGTTTTAGCTGCAATGGTTTTAGGCAATTATGTTATAAAAGATATGGGAGGTGCAATTCAAGATGCCTTTGGTGGAATAGGACCAATATTGTTGCCTATGTCTATTGCTGGAGCAGGAATTATTATATCTCTTATAGGAACTTTAGTAGTTAAAATTTCATCTAACGATGCAAAAGAAGCGGACGTTCAAAAAGCTTTAAACGTAGGGAACTGGGCCTCGATAACAATGGTTGCTGTAGCTTGTTATGGCTTAGTGACTTGGATGTTGCCAGAAACTATGCAAATGGATTTCTTTGGTGAAGGTCTTCAAGATATTTCTTCAATAAGAGTGTTTTATGCTTGTTTAGTTGGTTTAGTTGTTGGTGCTGGAATTTCAGCATTTACTGAATACTATACAGGATTAGGTTCGAAACCAGTTTTAAAAATCGTACAACAATCAAGTACAGGTGCAGGAACAAATATTATTGCTGGATTAGCAACGGGAATGATTTCTACGTTCTCTTCTGTATTATTATTTGCTGCAGCAATATGGTTATCATATGCTTTGGCTGGATTTTATGGAGTCGCGCTTGCTGCATCTGCAATGATGGCAACAACGGCTATGCAATTAGCAATTGATGCTTTTGGACCAATTGCTGATAATGCTGGAGGAATTGCTGAAATGAGTGAGCAAGATCCAATTGTAAGAGAAAGAACGGATATTTTAGATGCTGTTGGTAATACAACTGCTGCAACTGGTAAAGGTTTTGCTATTGCTTCCGCTGCATTAACATCATTAGCCTTATTCGCTGCTTATGTAACATTTACAGGAATTGACGGAATTAACATCTTTAAAGCACCTGTTTTAGCGATGCTATTTGTTGGAGGTATGATTCCAGTTGTATTTTCTGCTTTAGCAATGAATGCTGTTGGTAAAGCTGCCATGGAAATGGTAAATGAAGTAGTAAGACAGTTTAAAGAAATTCCAGGGATTATGGAAGGTACTGGAAAACCAGAATATGATAAATGTGTGGATATTTCTACAAAAGCATCTTTAAAGGAAATGATGTTACCAGGTATGTTAACAATAGGCTTCCCAATACTAATTGTTTTAGTAGGTAAATTAGTTTACCAAGACAACAACATGTTAGTAGCCGAGATGCTTGGTGGTTATATGGCTGGTGTTACTGTTTCTGGTGTGCTTTGGGCAATTTTCCAAAATAACGCAGGTGGTGCATGGGATAATGCTAAAAAATCTTTTGAAGCTGGTGTTGAAATTAACGGAGTGATGACCTATAAAGGTTCTGAAGCACATAAAGCTGCTGTAACCGGAGATACTGTAGGAGATCCTTTTAAAGACACATCTGGACCTTCAATGAATATTCTTATAAAACTTACCTGTTTAATCGGTCTTGTGATTGCTCCAATTTTAGGAGGTCACTCTTTAGAATCAAATCATGCTTCTGCTGATCACGAAATCAAGACGGAAGTAATGATTGAATCAGAGAATGATGTTTGGACTATGACTAGTACATATCTAGAAAATGGAGTAAAAACATCTAAAGTTATTACTGGAACTAAAGAAGAAGTTATGAAGCAAGCTGATAATATAGGTTTTGCAGCTATGGGTCAGATAGATAAAAAATAAATATTTTAAATAAATTAATCAAGACCTTTTAAACTGTCATCAACTTTATTGATGATTAATTTGAGGTCTTCTTTATTTTTAACAAAGTCCAAATTATCTACATCTATTACTAATATTTTACTTTTGTTATACGTTTGTGTCCAAGCCTCGTATCTTTCATTAAGTCTGCTCAAATAATCTATACTTATAGAGTTTTCGTATTCTCTTCCTCTTTTGTGAATTTGATCTACTAGATTTGGTATCTCGCTTCTTAAATAAATCAAAAGATCTGGCCCTTGAACTAAAGATTCCATGAGTTCAAAAATAGATTTATAATTTTGAAAATCTCTGTTAGTCATAAGCCCCATGGCTTTAAGGTTAGGAGCAAAAATAAAAGCATCTTCATAAATCGTTCTATCCTGAATAACATCTTTTTTGTTTTTAGCAAAATCCATTATTTGACGAAACCTACTGTTGAGAAAATAGACTTGAAGATTAAATGACCACCTTTCCATTTGATTATAAAAATCATCTAAATAAGGATTTTTCAAAACATCTTCATAGTGCCCCTCAAATTTATAATGTTTAGAAAGAAGTTTTGTTAAAGTGGTTTTTCCAGCGCCAATATTTCCAGCAATTGCTATATGCATATCTAATGAGTTTAATTTTTTATACGAACCTCAAATTTATAATATATTTTTTTAAAAAAATTAA
>JAQCFO010000036.1 GCA_027619415.1 Bacteroidota bacterium | reverse complement strand
ACAAGACTACAGCATCTCTATTACTTTGGAAATCAATTGAAGAAAAAAAATTCTATAAAAATTAAGTTTATTGTTTAATATAAAAAACATAAAAAGAGCTAAAAAGAGCTAAAAATGGCTAAAAAAGAGCTAAAAATGACTAAAAAGAGCTAAAAATGACTAAAAAAATACATTTTTAACTTTTGTCAATTAAGGTAGTGCAGCACCCATACTTTGTTCCAACATACGAAACCAATCTATGTCACTTAACTCAATTTTTTGAGCTTCTAATGAAGCTTTAATTCTTTCTTTTTTCACTGTTCCTATTACCGGGTAAATTTTTGAAGGGTGCTTTAAAATCCAAGACAATAATAATTGATCTTTACTTACCTTATATTTTACAACTAATTCATCTAAAAGCAAATGAATTCTTTTATTTTGAGAATTATCATGCATAAACACTCTTCCTAGAGGTCTCCAACTCATAGGAATAATTTTATTCATAATCATATGGTCTAATGATGAATCAAAAAGAGGTTCGTTATGCGTAAGTGAAAATTCTATTTGATTCGCATATACTTTCGATTTATTTAAAATCAAATCTGTCTGACTTGGTGTAAAATTAGACACCCCAAAAGATTTTATTTTTCCTTGATTCATCAATGTATCTACTGCTTTATTTATTTCTTCAGGATGCATCAAAGGACTTGGCCTATGTAATAAAAAAACATCTAAATACTCAGCCCTTAAGTCTTTTATAGATTTTTCGGCACTAAAAATAATATAATCAGAATCATATTGATAATGTTTGACTTTATTCTCTCTGGTTTTTCCAACATATTGAATTCCACATTTAGAAATTAGTTGTATAGACTCTCTGCTAATTCCTGATTTAGAAAAAGCTTTTCCAAACTCTTTTTCTGTTGTATAGTCTCCATATATATCTGCATGATCAAATGAAGAAATTCCAATATCTAAATTATGATGAATCAAAGATTCCATTTCATTAACAGTTAACTTACTGCCCCACTGTCCCCAATTCATACACCCTTGAATGATTCTTGAAAGTTTATTTTTCATACGCTATAAGTATTTTACTTATACAGAATTGTTTTATTAAAATACTAATAATATCTAACTTATATTTGCAAAAAATTAAAAATTGTTAACCAATTACACTAAAGAATTTCGCTATAATTTAAAGCTTTCAATTCCTGTAATACTGGGGATGCTAGGTCATACATTTGTTGCTTTTGCTGACAATGTAATGGTTGGTCAATTGGGGACTGCCGAACTAGCTGCAGTATCATTAGGAAATAGCTTTGTTTTTATAGGAATGTCTATAGGTATAGGGTTTTCTACAGCCATAACTCCTATTGTTGCAGAAGCGGATTCTTCAAAAAATATATCAGATGGTAAAAAAGCTTTTAAGCACGGATTAATTCTTTGTACTATTTTAAGTGTTATTCTATTTGGAATTATTTTACTATTAAAGCCCATTATGTATTATATGGATCAGCCTAAAGAAGTAGTTGAATTTGCCATACCATATTTGAATTTCGTGGCTCTTTCTTTAATTCCTTTAATTGTTTTTCAAGCCATGAAGCAATTCTCTGATGGTCTGTCAGAGACGAAATACCCTATGTATGCAACGATATTGGCCAATATAATTAATATAGCTCTTAACTATTTGTTGATTTTTGGAACATTTGGATTTCCAAAACTTGGAATAACGGGAGCTGCAATCGGCACTTTGATTTCTAGAGTAATAATGGTGATTTTTTTATGGGCGATATTTAAATCAAAAGAAAAGTTTAAGCCTTACATAACTAATTTAAACTTTAGAAAAATTGAAAAATCAATAGTTGATAAAATTGTAAAATTGGGTCTTCCTTCTGCTTTACAAATGTTTTTTGAAGTAGCCATATTCACTTCAGCAATATGGATGAGTGGAATTCTTGGTAAAAATCCTCAAGCTGCAAATCAAATAGCTTTAAATTTAGCCAGCATGACTTTCATGGTAGGCATAGGGCTTGGTGTTGCCGCTATGGTAAGGGTGGGAAATCAAAAAGGATTGTCTGATTTTATTTCTCTAAGAAGAATTGCATTTTCGATTTTTTTTCTAACCTTTTTAATTGAAATTGTATTTGCTACTATATTTATTGTTTTCAGGAATTGGCTTCCAAGTATGTATTTAGGTGAGTCACATTTATTAAACACAATTGACAATGCTGAAGTGATACTTATAGCATCTAAAATATTACTTATTGCGGCATTTTTTCAAATTTTTGATGGACTTCAAGTGGTTATTTTAGGAGCTTTAAGGGGATTGCAAGATGTTAAAATTCCTGCATTTATAACTTTTGTTGCATACTGGATTATTGGATTTCCAATTTGTTTTTACTTAGGTCTTTATACTCCTTTAAAAAGTGTGGGTATTTGGATAGGTTTATTTGCTGGACTTTTTTCAGCTGCCATTATGCTTTATTTAAGATTTAACTATCTTTCAAAAAAGCTCATTTTAAATAAAAATTAAACCCAAAGATCATTTTTTGCTGTTAGGTGACTTGGGTCTGAATCTCCCGTATTTATTACTCCCCTAGGCTCAATTAACATTATTTTTGTTTCATCATTAGCACTAGGCTTATGTTCTACTCCCTTAGGAATAACATACATTTCTCCTTCAGATAAATTAATATACCCCTCTTTAAAATCAATACGCAAATTTCCTTCGAAAACTATAAAGACTTCATCTGTATCTTTATGATTGTGCCACTGAAAATCCCCTTTTAGCTTTACTAATTTAATTTGATAATCATTCATTTCGGCAATAACCTTAGGAGACCATCTATCATTAAAAAGACTGAATTTATTTTTTATGTTTAATACTTTTTTTTCATATTTCGAATAATTTTTCTGTACTTCGTTTACAATTTAACTAAAATGAATAACTATTTTTTTAAATTTGCTAAAAACAAAACACATGAAAAGTAGACATTTGTCATTCAGATCAGGAAATCCAGCTTTAAGTTCTAAAGTTTTTGAAAACACAACCCAAAGAAAACAGGGCGCTTTATTAATTGATGATGTTATGACAATTAAAGGAACTGTTGATAAAACTGCCATCTCATTAATTCTGCTATTAACAGCGGGCTATTTTTCTTTTTCTGAAGAAATGTTTTTTTTAATTCCTATTGGAGGAATAGGTGGATTTATAATTGCTTTAGTTACGATTTTTAAAAAAACATGGGCTCCCATAACTGTTCCTCTCTATGCTATTTTTCAAGGATTATTATTGGGTGGTATTTCTTTTATGTACGGTCAATTATATGAGGGAATTGTATTTAACGCGATAATGATTACGGTCTCTATTTTATTTTCGTTACTTTTTGCTTATAGATCTGGAATAATTAAAGCTACAGAAAATTTCAAACTGGGTGTTTTTGCAGCTACTGGCGGAATCGCATTAGTGTATCTATTTTCATTTATCGCAAGTTTTTTTGGAGTAGGGTTTTCTATAATGAATCCAACTAATGGGTCTCTTATGAGTATTGGGTTTAGTTTAGTGGTTATCGTTATAGCTTCACTAAACTTAGTGCTAGATTTTGATTTTATTGAAGAGGGGGCAGAAAAAGGAGCTCCGAAATACATGGAATGGTACGGCGCATTTGGACTTTTAGTTACACTAGTTTGGTTATATCTAGAAATTCTAAGACTACTCGCAAAATTAAACTCGAGAAAATAATTTTATTCAGGAATATTCATTTCTAATAATATCATTTTTACAAAAGATACACTTTAAAGCATCTTTTTTTTAATTTCAATAATATTTAAATCTTTATATTTATTGTTAAATGAAATTATTCAAAATATATATTGTACTTAATCTAATTTTTCAAATAAATTGCTTTTCTCAAATAGATTTAAACAAAAAAAACAATACTAACATTTCATATAAAGAGTATCAAGGAAAAATATTAAATGTAGACAGTAAAGAAGAATTAGCCTTCGCTAATATTAGTGTGTTAAACTCTAATATTAGCACGATTTCTAACATTAATGGTGAATTCAGTATTAAAATTCCTGAAAATTACAAACCTAACATTAAAGTATCTTTTATAGGTTATAGTTCAAAAATTATTAATTTAAATAAAGTAAAAAATAAGATAATTCTATTAAATGTTTATTCTATTCCTCTTTCAGAAATGATCTTATCAATACCGAAGGATGTAGAAAGTCTGGTGAAGAAAGCCTTATTTAATTCCCAAAATAACTATATAAATGAGGATTTATTAATGACTTCTTTTTTTAGAGAAAGTATCAAAAGAAGAAAAAAAAATGTGTCATTAACTGAAGCGGTTAGTAAAATCTATAAAGCTCCCTACGGAAATTCAAAAAGAGATATAATTGAATTTGTCAAGCTAAGAAAAAACACTGATTACTCAAGACTTGATACGTTGACCGTAAAACTAGCTGGAGGTCCATTTAATACACTTTTTCTTGATATTATTAAATATCCAAATTCATTCATTCCAAAAGCAAATATTTCACTTTATTCATATGTCATAAAAAGAACTACAAGAGTTAATAATAAACCCGTTTACGTAGTTGGATTCAAACAAAAAGAAGGTGTTCAATTGCCTTCAATTCAAGGGGAACTATATATTGATGTTGGGAAGTTAATTATTGTCAGTGCCAATTTTAATCTAAACACTACTAATAAAGAATTAATTAAAAATCTCTTTGTAGTAAAAAAGCCAAAAAATGCAGATGTTTTGCCGATACAAGCTAAGTACAAAGTTGATTATACTGAAAAACACGGAAAATGGGTTTTTAATTACAGTAATCTATTGTTACAGTTAAAAATAAATTACGATAAAAAATTATTTAACACTTCCTATAGTTTTTCATCTGAAATTGCAGTTACAGATTGGGCTATTAATAAAAAAATAATTCTTCCTAATAATAAAATGAGAGTGAAACCTAAAATAATTTTATCTGATTCTAAACTAGGATTTAAAGATTCTGATTTTTGGGGAGCTAATAATATAATTGAACCTGAAAATTCTATTCAAAATGCCATTAGAAAAATCAAAAAACAGTTAAACAAGCTTTAATAAATTTATAATTTTAAAACTGCCCTAAACCTTAATTCATTCTTTTCAAGTTTTTCAAAAGCTATTTTAATTTCGGAAATATCAAATAACTCTATTATTGGGTTAACATTGTTAGAAGCCATAAAATTCAACATTTCCGCTATTTTCTTTTTACCTCCAATAGCACTTCCTACCAGCTTTTTTTCGCCCATTACTAATTGTAAATTTGAAATATTCATAGTTTCGGTTGATATTCCAACAAAACACAAACACCCTAACGGTTTCAATGCATTAATATAAGCTGTCCAATCAACATTAGAAGAAACGGTTGAGAGAATAAAATCAAATGATCCACCAACATTATCTAAATCACTGCCATTAGAACTGTTTACAAAATTATCTGCCCCCAAGCTTAATGCAAAATTTTTTTTAGAATCTGAATGAGAGATCGCTGTTACATTACAGCCCATGGCTTTAGCCGTTAATACTGCTAAATGACCTAGCCCTCCAATACCGACAATAGCCACATTCATTCCTTTTTTTGCATATTTTGACAATGGAGAATAAACTGTAATTCCAGCACACATTAAAGGGGCTGCTATTTCAGGCTTCAAAGCTTCTGGAATTTTAAAAGCATATGAGCTGTCTACCTTTATATAATTTGCAAAACCACCATCTCTTCCTACAATTGTTTGAGTTGAAGAAGAGCATAGATTATCATTGTCTGACGCGCACATTTCACAACTATTACAGCTATCCGATTGCCAACCTATACCAATTACATCTCCAACTTTAAGATGCTTTACTTTATCTCCAATTTCTGCTATTTTTCCAACAACTTCATGTCCTCCAACAAAAGGAAAAGTAGTCATTCCCCAATCATTTAAAGCCATGTGTAAATCACTATGACAAATACCGCAGTAATCAACTTTAACTAAAATTTCATTTGATAAAATTTCTTCGATTTTTTTTGCATTTTTCTTAAAATCAAGAGAAGGATTATCTAATATATAAGAATAGTTTTCCATTTAAATTATACTATTATAAGGGTTAAAATCTGTCAAGATTCATAACTTTAGACCATGCTGAAATAAAATCATTTACAAATTTTTCTTTGTTATCATCTTGAGCGTAAACCTCAGAATAGGAACGAAGTATTGAATTAGATCCAAAGATTAGATCAACTGCAGATGCAGTCCACTTAACATTCCCTGAACTTCTATCAATTATTTCATATTTATTGTTTTCAACAACACTCCATTTATTATTCATATCCATTAAATTGACAAAAAAATCATTTGATAAAACACCTGATTGATTTGTGAAAACACCATAACCACTTCCTTTATAGTTAGTGTCTAAAACTCTCATTCCGCCAACAAGGACAGTCATTTCAGGTGCTGTTAAACCTAATAATTGAGTTCTATCTAACAGCATTTCCTCAGCATTATTTGAATATTCTTCCTTAATCCAATTTCTATAACCATCAGCTAATGGTTCGAGATTATTAAAAGAATTTTCATCTGTCATTTCTTGAGAAGCATCACCTCTACCTGCTTTAAATGGTACGTCAACATTATATCCTGCAGCTTTTGCAGCTTCTTCAACCGCGGAGTTTCCGGCTATAATAATAGTGTCTGCTAAACTAATTCCAAATTCAGAAGCAACTGGTTCTAATACAGATAAAGTTTTAGCTAAACGTGCAGGCTCATTTCCTTCCCAATTATTTTGTGGAGATAATCTAATTCTTGCTCCATTTGCTCCACCTCTTAAATCTGAACCTCTGAAGGTTCTAGCACTATCCCAAGCCACTGTAATACGATCAGAAATAGAAAGCCCTGATTCTAAAATTTTAGTTTTTACATCCTCAACATTATAATCTAATTTTCCAACAGGAATTGGATCTTGCCATATCAATTCTTCAGAAGGAAAGTTTGGCCCAATGTATCTACTCTTTGAACCCATATCTCTGTGTGTTAATTTAAACCAAGCTCTAGCAAATGTTTCTGAAAAATATTCTTGGTCCTCCTTAAATTTTAAGGAAATTTCTCTGTATATAGGATCTTCTTTCATCGCCATATCAGCATCGGTCATGATGGGATTTTGTCTGACTTCATGATTATTTGCATCAATAGGTTTTTTGTTTTCATCAATACTAATAGGTTCCCATTGCCATGCGCCAGCGGGGCTTTTTCTTAATTCCCATTCGTGATTAAAAAGCATATCGAAATAACCATTATCCCATTTTGTTGGATAAGTTGTCCATGCTCCTTCCAAGCCGCTTGTTACTGTATCAACTGCATTTCCATTGCCTTTTGGATTAATCCAACCAAACCCTTGATTTTCAATACTAGCTCCTTCAGGCTCAGGGCCTAAAACACTTGCATCTCCATTTCCATGGGCTTTCCCTACAGTGTGACCACCAGCAGCAAGCGCAACGGTTTCTTCATCATTCATAGCCATTCTAGCAAAAGTTTCTCTGACGTGAAGGGCAGTTTTCAAAGGATCAGGTTTTCCGTTAACACCCTCAGGATTTACATAAATTAAACCCATATGAGTAGCTCCTAGTGGCTGTTCTAATGTAGAGGTATCATTAAGATTGGCATAACGCTCTTCACTAGGTGCTAAAAATTCTTTTTCAGAACCCCAATAAATATCTTTTTCTGGATGCCATATATCTGCTCTTCCATAAGAAAAACCAAACGTTTTAAGCCCCATGCTTTCATAAGCTACATTTCCAGCCAGGATAAACAAATCAGCCCAGCTAATATTATTTCCATATTTTTTTTTGATAGGCCATAAAAGGCGTCTTGCCTTGTCTAGATTGCCATTATCAGGCCAAGAGTTAAGAGGAGCAAATCTTAAATTTCCAGTTCCTGCACCCCCTCTACCATCACCAGTTCTATATGTTCCAGCTGAATGCCAAGCCATTCTAATCATTAGTCCGCCATAATGCCCCCAATCAGCAGGCCACCAATCTTGAGACTCAGTCATTAAATCATGCATATCTTTTTCAATAGATTTAAAATCTAATGTTTTTACGGATTCTCTGTAATTAAAATCATTTCCGTAAGGGTTTGATTTTGAATCATGTTGATGTAAAATATCCAGGTTTAGTGATTTTGGCCACCATTTTGTAACTGAATTTTCTTGCGTAGTAGCAGCCCCATGCATAAATGGGCATTTCCCGGATCCGTTAGATTTATTTTCCATTTTTTTGTATTGTTTTAATTACACGAATTTAGATTAGGATGAAATACAATCCAAGAAAAAATCAGAATTATTTAAAATTATTATATTTGAATCTAAGGCTTCAAATAAATTATATAGACTATTTAAAGAAAATTAATTTCATTGCTGTTACAGCTGCAATAAATAAAACAATTTTAACCAACCAATCAATCCAAAATCTTATCATCTTTTCTTTTCTTTTCATTAACACTAATATAAATAATTATAAAAACAGATTTAACTTAGCATAAATAGCCAAAGTTTTTTCCACACTAAGTATAATAGATGCCCTGCAATAAGGCCTATAGCTAGTATCCTTTGATTTTTACTTCCTCCTTCAAATAGATTTAACTTTCGAACAAGCAAATAGGATAATAAAATGCTTATTAAAATCCATAAGCCAAAAGCAGCATAGTCAACTAGTGTGAATAATTTCATAATACTTGATTTTAACAAACAATCTAATGAGAATTTTTTTTAAATCATAATAAGATTTCTTGTCTTTGATTATAAGTTGTTGAATTAAAGAAGAAAATATGCCTATAGTTTAATTGATACAATAAATAGAATTACTGAAATCAAAATAAAAACAATTCCTAAATTATAATAACCTGTGATTTCATTTTTTACCTTGATTTTAAATCCAAATCTAATTAATAAAGGAACTATGTGATGATTTTTAAATCTATTAAGTTCTTTTCTATAAGTAATGGCGACCAAACCACCAACAAGAAAAATTATTGCCCTTATTAAAAATAAAATATTCATTAATACATAAACTTAAATAAATAGTATTATAAAATTTCTAACAACATAAATAACACGAATCATCTAAACTTTTATAGATTACAGAGTGATTGTATAATACAGAACGATTATAGCTTGTAATTAGAGCTGTTCTTGGGAAATTTATTTTAATTATCATTATA
>JAQCFO010000013.1 GCA_027619415.1 Bacteroidota bacterium | reverse complement strand
TAATTATATTAATATTTAGTGTTTTTAAAATGTATTTTTGAAAAAATTAATTGGATGATTACCATTGATCAAATTAAAAACCTCCTTGAACGTACAAATGCGTTAAGGAGATATCTTTGACGTAGAATCAAAATACATTGAAATTTCCAACAAAGAAGAAATCATCTTAGATCCCAACTTTTGGAACGAATCTAAAAAAGCTCAAATTATAATGAAAGAGCTTCAGTCTCTTAAACAATGGGTTAAAGACTATGAAAAAGCAAAATCTTTAACTGAAGATTTAGAAGTTCTTTTTGAATATTTCAAAGAAGGTGAAACGTCTGAAGAAGAGCTTAATTCCCATTTTATTTTATGTACAGAACACATAGAGAAAATTGAGTTCAAAAATATGCTATCAAACGAAGGAGATGAAATGAGTGTAGTTATTCAAATTACTGCAGGAGCTGGTGGAACAGAAAGTTGTGATTGGGCTTATATGCTAATGAGAATGTATATAATGTGGGCTGAAAAAAATAATTACAAATTAAAGGAATTAGATTTTCAACAAGGAGATGTAACCGGGATAAAATCTGTCACACTAGAGATTGATGGCGAGTATGGTTTTGGTTGGTTGAAAGGAGAAAATGGAGTTCATAGGTTAGTTAGGATTTCTCCTTTTGATAGTAACGCAAAAAGACACACCTCTTTTGCATCTGTGTATGCTTATCCTCTAGTAGACGATACAATTGAAATAAACATTAACCCATCTGATATTTCATGGGAAACCATGCGCTCTAGTGGAGCTGGAGGACAAAACGTTAACAAAGTTGAGACTGCAGTAAGATTAAGACATGGCCCTTCAGGTATTGTAATTGAAAATTCAGAAACTAGATCTCAATTAGAAAATAAAGAAAAAGCTCTAAAATTACTTAAGTCTCAATTGTATGAAATTCAATTAAAAGAAAAAATGATTGAAAGAGAAAAAATTGAATCGAATAAAATGAAAATTGAATGGGGATCACAAATAAGAAATTACGTACTTCACCCTTACAAGCTGATTAAAGATGTAAGAACTGGACATGAAACAAATAATATTGATGAAGTTTTAAATGGCGGTTTAAACCCTTTTTTAAAAGCTTTTTTAATGATCAACTAATACATCTTTTTTATTTAAAGTTAAACTAAACCTTTACAAGAATCAATTGTCTGATTGATATAATAAATTCTAGATTATAATACAAAATCAACTTAAATGAAAAAATTTTTATTTTTACTTGTTACGCTTATATCATCAATTGTAAATTCTCAGCAAAACACTATGACTGTTTCAGGAATTATAATTGACTCAGAATCTAATATTCCTTTAGAATATGCTACAGTAAGTATATCAAACTCAAAAAACACTGAAATTTTATATGGTGGTATTACTGATTTAGAAGGTAAGTTTAATCTTGAAGTTTCCAAAGGAGTTTATAATATTAAAATTGAATACATTTCGTTTAAACATAAATTAATTAAAAATATAAATGTTTCCAATTCATTAGATTTTGGTACAATAGAATTATCTATCGATGAAAATGTTTTAGATGAAGTAGAGTTAATTGGTGAGAAAACAGAAATTGAAATTAAATTAGATAAAACTGTTTATAATATTGGAAAAGATTTAACTCTTAAGGGAAGTAGCGTTAGTGATGTTTTAGATAATCTTCCATCAATTGAAGTTGATATTGAAGGTAACGTCTCTTTGCGTGGTAATGAGAGCGTAAGAATTCTTATAAACGGTAAACCATCAGGACTTGTTGGAATAAGCAGTAACGAAGCGTTAAAACAATTTCCATCAGAAAGTGTTGAAAAAGTTGAAGTTATTACCTCTCCATCAGCTAGATACAATGCAGAAGGCACAGCAGGTATTATTAATATTGTGTTAAAAAGAAGTAAATTGACAGGTGTAAACGGTTCTTTATCTTTAAATAGCGGGGATCCCAAAAGATATGGCGCTTCAACTAATGTAAACTTTAGAACAAAAAAAATAAATTTTTTTAATAATATTGGATATAATACAAGAGCCACTGATGGTAATTTTTTAAATGAAACAGAGTACTATACTGAACCTCCTGCAGTTAATAATTTTATATATGAAAATGGAGATAGACAATCAGAAAGAAACTCAAATTACTTAAATACAGGAGTTGAATATTTTGTTTCAGATAAAACTAGTTTTGTTGCTTCATACGTTTTAAGAAAAAGTGATGGAGGGACGAATACCACAAATAACGTTGATCAAAATTTTAATGGTACAACAAAACTTTCTGAAAGGTTAGAAAATGAAATAGAAACAGATGATACAAATGAATTCTCACTAAATCTAACACATGAATTTAATTCTGAAGGACATGTATTAACTATAGACTATCAAAATGAAAAATCTTCAGAAAATGAAAGGGGATTTATTTCAAATTCTCAATTAAAACCAGTTTACACAAAATACTTAAGTGAAAAGGTAGCTACAGATGAAATCCAAGAAAGCGAACTATTTAAAATAGATTATGTATTACCTATAAATAAAGATGGACAATTCGAACTTGGATTTAGAAGAAGTAATCAATATCAAGATATTGATTACTTGGTTGAAAATGAAAGCTTAAATGGTGATTTTATAAACGATGTAAATCTTAGTAATACTCTACTATATAATGAAAAAGTTAATGCTTTTTATACTCAATATGGTAATAAAAAAAATAAATTCTCATATTTATTAGGTTTAAGATATGAAGAATCAAAAACTACTGTTAAGCAATTATCAAACAATACAAATAACTTAAAAAAATATAATGACTTATTTCCCACTCTTAATTTAGCCTATGAAATTAAGGAAAATGAGACAATAACTTTTGGTTACAATCGAAGAATAAGAAGAGCTAGATCTTATTTCATTAACCCTTTTCCTTCTAGATCAAGTGCAACTAATATTTTTCAAGGTAATCCAAACATAAATCCTACTTATTCTAATGGAATAGATGTAGGTTATTTAAAGAGATATGATAAATTAACCTTAAATGGGTCAATTTATTATAGAAAATCAACTGGAGAGTTTACTTTTATTAGTGAAAACACAGGAGATTCTGTTCTTGTAAACGATGTATTAGTTCCTGTATTAAGAAGAACACCTATTAACTTATCAGGTAATAAACAAATAGGTGTTGAATTTAGCGCAAACTTCAGTCAGTCTAAAAATTGGCGATTGAGAGGGAATATTAATTTCTATGAATCAGAAACTATAGGTGAATACAAGGGGATAGTATATGATTCTAAAAACTTATCATTGTCGGGTGGAATAAACAATTATTTAAACTTATTTTCAAGTATTGATTGGCAAACAAGTTTTAGATATAGAGCTCCTCAAAAAACTGCAGTTTCTCAAATAAAAGCTTCTATTTCTACAAATACTGCATTCAGTAAAGATCTATTTAATGAAAAAATAACACTAACCTTTAAGGTTAATGATATTTTTGAGACTCAAAAATGGAAAATTGAATCTTTTAATGAAACTTACAGAAATTATAGTGAAAGTAATTGGAGAGGTGGAAGAAGTTTAGAATTAAACCTTATATATAGATTTAATCAGAAGAAGAAAAAGGCAGCGCCTAATGATTATCAAGACTATGATCAAGAAGGATTCGGTGGTTAAACTATTTTTTTAGCTTTTTATCTCTTAACTCTTTTAGTCGTTCCAGTAAAGATCCTCCTACCCAATATGGCACAATAAAGGTTAATAAAAGAATAAGAAGCCAAAAACCCATTGTAAAAACTGACAAAAACAGAATAAACCCTAAATATTGATCGAATTCGAACATAAATTTTAATTGGTTTACAAATATAAATAAAGATATGATCCGATGAAATTATTTTTAACAAATCATATTAAAATTAATATCTAAACGTTTTGTAGTAAATTTGTAGAATAATTAAAAATTATGGATTATAGAATTGAAAAAGACACAATTGGAAAAGTTAATGTTGCTAATGAAGCTTTATGGGGGGCACAAACTCAAAGATCAATTAATAATTTTAAAATCGGTCAATCCGGCTCAATGCCAATTGAAATCATATACGGATTTGCCTACTTAAAAAAAGCAGCAGCTTATACAAATCATGAGTTAGGAGTTTTAGATATTAAAAAAAGAGATTTAATTTCAAAAGTTTGTGATGAAATACTAGAAGGAAAACATGATAATCAATTTCCGTTAGTTATTTGGCAAACTGGATCAGGAACTCAAACTAATATGAATATAAATGAAGTTATTTCTAATAGGGGACATATATTACAAGGAAATAAACTAGGCGATGAAAATGATAAATCATTAAACCCGAATGATGATGTTAACATGTCTCAATCCTCTAACGATACCTTCCCTACCGCTATGCACATTGCTATATATAAAAAGCTTATAGAGCATACAATTCCAAGTCTTGAAGACCTTAAAGAAACTTTAGTAAATAAATCATCAGACTTTAAAAATATTATTAAGATAGGTAGAACTCATTTAATGGATGCTACTCCTATCACTCTTGGACAAGAATTTTCTGGATACAGTTCTCAAGTTGAACATGGATTAGATTCTTTAAAGCATTCTTTAATACATTTGTCAGAGCTAGCATTAGGCGCTACAGCTGTTGGAACAGGTATTAATACTCCTAAAGGATATTCTATGTTATCTGCTAAATTGATTTCAAAATTTACAGGTATTGATTTTATTTCTGCAAAAAATAAATTTGAATCGATTGCTGCGCACGATGCTTTGGTAGAATCTCATGGAGCATTAAAGCTTATCGCTAATTCTTTAAACAAAATAGCTAACGATATTAGAATGATGTCTAGTGGTCCAAGGTCTGGAATTGGTGAAATTTCAATTCCGTCAAATGAACCTGGTAGTTCAATAATGCCTGGAAAAGTAAATCCAACACAATGTGAAGCTATTTCTATGGTATGTGCTCAGGTAATAGGAAATGATGTTTCTGTTACAATCGGTGGCATGCAAGGCCATTATGAATTAAATGTATATAAGCCGCTTATGGCTGCTAATGTAATTGAGTCTGCTACCTTAATTTCTGATAGTGTTAACAGTTTTAATAATAATTGTGTTAAAGGAATTAAGCCTAATACTAAACGTATTGAAGAACTAGTTAATAACTCTCTTATGCTGGTTACAGCACTAAACAGTAAAATAGGTTATTATAAATCTGCTGAAATTGCAAATTTAGCTCATAAAAATGGGATAACTTTAAAGGAAGCTACATTAGAATTAGGTTATGCTAGTTCTGAAGAATTCGATAAATGGGTAGATGTAAAAAATATGATAGGAAACAACTAAATCCTTCCTTTTAAAGCATTAAAAGCCCAACCTATTGCAATAAAACCAGTTCCTACGACACAAAATCCAATCGCATAATCTTGATACTTAATTACACCTAATAAAACTAAAGCAATCCCTAGCAGTGTTAAAACAAAGGAAGCAATTCCAAAAATGCCATTTTTATTTAATTTCATAATTCTTTGTTGTTGTTGTTGTTGTTGCAATATCTAAATAAAAAATAAATCAATATGTTAAAAAACGCATAAAAATTTAATTTATTTTTCCAAATAATTTTTCACGCCAATTAGACCACTTATATTTTTTAGAAAAATAAAATAATAAAAGAGGATAAATAATTAATAGAGAAAAAAATGTTTCATTAATCACATCAGGTTCTCCTATATATTTAAAAATTGAACTAGTTTGAAATACGGTCCAGTCAGCAGTAACAAGTAATGATATTAACAGATTATTACCTGCATGAAAACCTAATGCAAGTTCCATCCCATCATCCATAAGGGTAATAATTCCTAAAAACAATCCAGTCACTACGTAATGAATTATAATTATGTTACCTATTTTATCAATTTCAGGATTAGCTAAATGCAACAATCCAAAACTAAGTGAAGTAAATATTAAAGGGAACCACTTGTTTTTAAAAAACACTCCAAGACCTTGCATTATATAACCTCTAAATATATATTCTTCTAAACTTGTTTGAATAGGAATAAATAAAATTGCAATTAAAGCTAAAATTAAAAACTCATCGAAATTAAACTGAACAACATATTCTTCAGGACTTAAGTAAACCGAAAATAAAACGTTTAAAACAAGAATTAAAGAAATACTTACGAAGGCTGTAAAAACTCTGTTAAAATCTATAGTTTTTCTTGAAGTAGTAATAGAATTAAAGGATTGATTATGAAGATATTTTAAAACAATTAAAAACCCTATAAAACCAATAAAAAAAGTAAATAAAGTATAGAAAAATGTAAGATTACTATTCTCTAATATATTCATCATATTTGAGGGACTTAGTTTTACCGCACCCTCCAACCCTCCTTTTTGAAAAATTGCAGCAATAAAGGGAATTGATCCTAATTGAGTGAATATAAAAATCATAAAAATACCTAGAGCATATCTCCAAAGATTATTTTTAACTTTTAATGCATTTTCTACATACATGATTTACATTTTTCTTTTTAATATCATGGTAGAAAGTTTACAATGAGAAATTAAATTATCGTTATCATCTGTAATTTTAATTTCCCATAATTGAGTTGTTCTTCCCTTATGAATCGGTGTTGCTTTAGCATAAACAAAACCTTCATTAACTGACTTTAAATGATTAGCAGAAATAATAATTCCTCTCACCATTTGAGTCTTATGATCTACAGACATGTAAGAAGCTGCACTTCCAACAGATTCTGCAAGTGCTACTGTAGCTCCTCCATGTAAAACTCCGTCAGGTTGATAAACTCTTGAATTTACTGGCATTTTTGCAATTAAATAATCTTCTCCAACATCAATAAAATTCATTTCAAGAGTCTCCATCAAAGTACTTTTATTTGCAGAATTTATTCTTTTTAAAATTTCTTCTTTTTCCATCTTCTAAATGTATAAAACAAAAAAAACGCATCAAATATATTGATACGTTTTTTTATTAAAAACGATTATAAATTACTTAACCTCTTCAAAATCAACATCTTGAACATCATCTGAATCATCTTTCGTATCAGATGAATTAGAATTGTCAGATTGAGGATCTGCAGAACCACCAGCTTGTTGAGCTTCAGCTTGTGCTTTATAAAGTTCTTCAGATGCATTTTTCCAAGCTTCATTAATTCCTTCAAGTGCTGTTTTAACACTTTCAACATCTTTAGATTCAATTGCTTTTTTCAATACATCAAGTGATTCCTCTATTGCTTTTTTCTTATCATCTGAAAGTTTTTCTCCAAACTCTTTCAATTGACTTTCAGTTTGAAAAACCATAGCATCAGCACTGTTTAGCGTATCTACTTCTTCTTTAACTTTTTTATCTGACTCAGCATTTACTTCAGCTTCTTTCTTCATCTTTTCGATTTCCTCTTCAGTCAAACCTGAAGAAGCTTCTATTCTGATGTCTTGAGTTTTTCCAGTAGCCTTATCAGCAGCTGTAACATGAATCAATCCATTTGCATCGATATCAAAAGTAACTTCAATTTGAGGTGTTCCCCTTGGAGATGGCGGAATACCATCCAAATGAAATCTTCCAATTGTATTATTATCTTTCGCCATAGGTCTTTCACCCTGAAGCACATGAATTTCAACCGAAGGTTGATTGTCAGCAGCTGTAGAAAATACTTGAGATTTTTTTGTAGGAATAGTGGTGTTAGAATCAATCAATTTTGTCATCACACTACCCATAGTTTCAATACCTAAAGACAATGGAGTAACATCTAGTAATAAGACATCTTTCACATCACCCGAAAGCACTCCTCCTTGAATTGCTGCTCCAATTGCAACAACCTCATCAGGATTAACTCCTTTTGAAGGTTTTTTACCAAAAAACTTTTCAACCTGATCTTGAATAATAGGAATTCTTGTAGAACCACCCACTAAAATAACTTCATCAATTTCTTTAATACTTAAGCCAGCATCTTTAATTGCTTTTTTTACAGGCTCCATTGATCTTTTTACTAAATCACTTGAAAGTTGTTCAAACTTAGATCTAGTTAAAGAAACTACTAGATGTTTTGGTCCAGATGAAGTAGCTGTTATATATGGTAAATTAATTTCTGTTTGTGTAGATGAAGAAAGTTCGATTTTTGCTTTTTCTGCAGCTTCTTTAAGCCTTTGTAAAGCCATTGGATCTTTGCGTAAATCTATATCTTCTTTCTTTTTAAAATCATCAGCTAAAAATTTAATAATTTCTTCATCAAAATCATCCCCTCCTAGCCTAGTATCTCCATTAGTAGAAAGAACTTCAAATACACCATCACCCAGCTCTAATATAGAGATGTCAAATGTTCCACCACCTAAATCGTAAACAGCAATTTTTTGATCTTTTCCACCTTTATCTAAGCCATAAGCTAAAGCAGCAGCGGTAGGTTCATTTATAATTCTTTGAACTTTAAGTCCTGCAATCTCACCAGCTTCTTTAGTAGCTTGTCTTTGAGCGTCATTAAAGTATGCTGGGACTGTTACAACTGCTTCAGTAACAGGATGCCCTAAATAATCTTCAGCTGTTTTCTTCATTTTTTGAAGAATCATAGCAGATAATTCTTGTGGAGTATATAACCTTCCGTCAATATCTACTCTAGCAGTATCATTATCTCCTTTAACTACTTTAAAAGCAGATCTATCTGCATCTTTTTTAGACTCACTATATTTACTACCCATAAACCTTTTGATTGACGCAATAGTCTTAGTAGGATTAGTTACAGCTTGTCTTTTTGCTGGGTCACCAACTTTAATTTCACCACCTTCAACAAAGGCAATAACAGATGGAGTTGTTCTTTTTCCTTCTGCGTTTGGGATTACTACAGGCTCATTACCTTCCATTACAGAAACACAAGAATTAGTAGTTCCTAAATCAATTCCAATTATTTTACTCATTTTTTTAAAATTTATCAATTTATAAAATCATTTATTTCAATGATTGTGCCACACAAGTCTCCATGACAGTCTGTCAGTTATAAATTTTGAATTGTATTCATTAATTTTTAAATTACATTTACATTTGTAAAAAACATATCAATGAAAGAATATAAAAGAGTAACTACCAATACTTTATTAGAAATGAAAAATCGCAATGAAAAAATTTCTATGCTAACAGCGTATGACTACTCTATGGCTAAAATAATTGATAAATCCGGTATTGATATAATTCTTGTTGGTGATTCGGCTTCAAATGTAATGGCAGGACATGAAACAACATTACCAATTACACTTGATCAAATGATTTATCATGCATCTTCTGTTATAAGAGGTGTTAAAAGATCTCTGGTTGTAGTTGATCTTCCATTTGGCAGTTATCAATCCGATCCAAAAGAAGCTTTAAGATCTGCCATAAGAATCATGAAGGAGTCAGGAGCACATGCTGTTAAAATGGAAGGAGGGCGTGAAATTCAAGAATCTATTATAAAAATTCTAAACGCTGGTATTCCTGTGATGGGACATTTGGGCTTAACCCCTCAATCCATATATAAATTTGGAACTTATAGTGTTAGAGCAAAAGAAGAAGAAGAAGCTAAATTGCTTCTAGAAGATGCTAAACTATTAGATAAGCTTGGGTGCTTTGGAATCGTACTCGAAAAAATTCCTGCTAAAGTTTCCAAAAAAGTCACTAATTCAGTTTCTGTACCAATAATAGGAATTGGTGCTGGAAGTGATGTTGACGGCCAAGTTTTGGTTACCCACGATTTAGTAGGATTAAATTCAGAATTTAACCCTAGATTCTTAAGGAGATATGTGAATTTAGATGAAATAATGACCAATGCAATTCAATCATATATTAAAGACGTTAAAAGTTTAGATTTTCCAAATAAAGACGAACAATATTAAATCTTTTTGTGATAGAAATTCTTTTTGAAGATAATCATCTTATAATAGTTAATAAAAAACCTGGTGAACTAACTCAAGGTGATAAAACTAAAGATGAAACACTTGGAGATAGAGTTAAAGGTTATCTTAAAAAAAAATATAATAAGCCAGGCGAAGCTTTTTTAGGCATTACACATAGACTTGATAGACCAACAAGTGGAGTTATAATTTTTACTAAAACTTCAAAAGCACTTTCTAGAATGAACGAAATGTTCAAAAAAAATGAGATTAACAAAACCTATTGGGCTATTGTAAAACTAATAATTAATAAGACTAGTGGTAAATTAGAAGACTATTTAATTAAAAATTCCAAGCAAAATAAATCTTACGTAACTAGTTCTTTAAATAAAAAAGCAAAAAAAGCTATTTTGCATTATGAATTAATCTTAAATTTAGATAATTATTCATTATTAAAAATCAATCTTGAAACCGGTAGACACCATCAAATAAGAACTCAGTTATCAAAGGTCGGAATGTCTATTAAAGGAGATTTAAAGTATGGCTTTCCTAAGTCCAATTCAAACGGGAGTATTCATTTACATTCAAGAAAAACAGCATTTATTCATCCCGTAACAAAAAAAGAAGTGATAATTACGGCACCCCCACCTCTTGATAAGATTTGGGACATGTGTCTTAAAGTGCTAGAATAATAGATTTATTTAATCGATTTTACTACTTTTGATTTATCAGATTTTAATCTAAATTGAAAATCAAAAATGAGTATTGAAAATGTTAAAATATTTGATACAACTTTAAGGGATGGTGAACAAGTTCCTGGCTGTAAACTAGATACTTCGCAAAAGTTAGTTATTGCTGAAAGATTGGAAGAACTGGGCGTAGATGTCATAGAAGCAGGGTTTCCAGTTTCTAGTCCTGGAGATTTTAATTCTGTTGTGGAAATTTCTAAAATTATAAAAAATACAACAGTTTGTGCTTTAACAAGAGCAGTAAAAAAAGACATTGAAGTTGCCGCAGATTCATTAAAAAACGCAAAACATCCAAGAATTCATACAGGAATTGGGACTTCAGACTCTCACATTCAACACAAATTCAAATCTTCAAAAGAAAAAATTATTGAAATTGGTTATGAAGCAGTTAAATATGCTAAAACATTTGTTAATGACGTAGAATTTTATGCTGAAGATGCTGGAAGAACTGATAACGAATTTTTAGCTAGAGTTTGCGAAAAAATGATTGAAGCTGGTGCTACTGTGCTTAACATTCCTGACACTACAGGATATTGTTTGCCTTCTGAATATGGTGAAAAAATAAAATTTCTTTATGAGAATGTCAAAAATATAGATAAGGCCATAATTTCATGTCACTGTCATAACGATCTAGGACTGGCTACAGCTAACTCTATTGCAGGAATAGTAAATGGAGCAAGACAGATAGAATGTACAATAAATGGGATTGGAGAAAGGGCAGGTAACACTTCTTTAGAAGAGGTTGTAATGATTATGAGACAACATCCCCATCTTAATCTAGATACAAATATAAATTCGAAACTTTTATTTGACACTAGTAAAATGGTTTCTGACAATATGGGAATGCCTGTTCAGCCAAATAAGGCAATAGTTGGTGTAAATGCATTTGCACATAGTTCTGGAATTCACCAAGATGGAATTATAAAAAACAGAGAGACTTACGAAATAATCAACCCTCTTGATGTTGGTGTTACTGAATCAGCAATCATCCTAACAGCAAGAAGTGGTCGAGCAGCATTAGCTTATAGAGCTAAAAAAGTTGGGTTTGATCTTACAAAAAATGAATTAGACCTTGTGTATTTTGAATTTCTAAAGTTTGCCGACTTAAAAAAAGAAGTGTTGGATGAAGACATTCCTATAATAATAAAAAATTCTCTATAATTATAATTTATTTATGAGTAAAACCTTATTTGATAAAGTTTGGGATTCACATGTTGTTCATAGAATCACTAATGGACCTGACGTATTGTTTATTGATAGACATATGGTTCATGAAGTGACTAGTCCAGTTGCATTTTTAGGATTAAAAAATAGAAATGTTAAAGTTCTCTTTCCTGAAAAAACTTTTGCAACTGCTGATCACAATACACCAACAATTAATCAACATCTACCTGTAAAAGACCTTCTTTCAGCGAATCAATTAAAAGCATTGGAAGAAAACTCAAAGCTACATGGGATTTCATATTGGGGGTTAGGGCATGAAAAAAATGGAATAGTCCATGTGGTTGGACCTGAGTATGGAATAACTCAACCAGGTGCGACTATTGTTTGCGGGGATTCACATACTTCAACACACGGAGCATTTGGAGCTGTAGCATTTGGTATAGGTACTTCTGAAGTAGAAATGGTCCTTTCTACTCAGTGCATTATGCAGACAAAACCAAAAAAAATGAAGATATCTATTGATGGAAAGCTCAGCAAAGGAGTAACTCCAAAAGATGTTGCATTATTTATCATTTCTGAACTAAGCACGTCTGGAGCGACTGGTTATTTTGTTGAATATTCTGGTGAAGTATTTAGAGACATGTCTATGGAAGGTCGTATGACTGTTTGTAATCTTAGTATAGAAATGGGTGCGAGAGGTGGAATGATTGCACCTGACGATAAAACATTTGAATATATAAAAAATAGAGAATTCACTCCAAAAGAGGAGAAATGGGAGAAGGCTATGAAATATTGGTCAACCCTTTACTCAGATAAAAATGCAATTTTTGATAAAGAATTATTTTTTGACGGAAATAGTATTCAACCCATGATTACATATGGTACTAATCCAGGAATGGGAATTAGTATTTCAAAAAGTATCCCTACAGCTAAAAATCAAGATGGAGGTGTAAAAACTTATCTTAAATCTCTAAACTATATGAATTACAGTGAAGGAGAAAGTATGTTAGGTAAAAAAATTGATTTTGTTTTTTTAGGAAGTTGTACAAATGGTAGAATTGAAGACTTTAGAGACTTTGCAAAAATTGTTAAAGGAAGAAAAAAAGCTTCTAATGTAACCGCATGGCTGGTACCAGGATCCCATAAAGTTGAAAAAGCAATTAAAGACGAAGGTCTTTTAAAAGTATTAGAACAAGCTGGGTTTGAATTAAGAGAACCTGGGTGTTCAGCTTGCTTAGCAATGAATGATGATAAGGTACCCGAAGGTAAATACGCAGTTAGCACATCAAATAGAAATTTTGAAGGAAGACAAGGTCCTGGTTCAAGAACGTTATTAGCTAGTCCTCTTGTTGCAGCTGCGGCAGCAATCACAGGAGAAATAACAGATCCTAGAACATTATATTAAATAAAATGGGTTACGAAAAATTCAATATACTAAAAAGTACAACAGTTCCATTACCTATTGAAAATATTGACACTGACCAAATTATTCCCGCTAGATTTTTAAAAGCCACAGAAAGAATTGGTTTTGGAGAAAATTTATTTAGAGATTGGCGTTACAATGCTGATAATTCAATTAAAAAAGAGTTTGTGTTAAACAACGATGCTTATGGAGGGAAAATACTTTTAGGTGGAAAAAATTTTGGATCTGGATCATCAAGGGAACACGCAGCCTGGGCTATTTACGATTATGGATTCAGGTGTGTTATTTCAAGTTTTTTTGCTGATATTTTTAGAGGAAATTGTTTAAACATAGGCGTACTTCCTGTTCAAGTTTCTGCAGAGTTTTTAGACAAAATATTTGAATCTGTTTTTAAAAATCCAAAAACTGAATTAGTGGTAAATTTAAATTCTCAAAAAGTAAATATCCCATGTTTAGGCATTACAGAATCATTTGAAATTAACGAATATAAAAGAGGGAATATGCTAAATGGATATGATGATATAGATTACCTAACAAACATGAAGGACACTATAAGTGAATTTTCAAAAAACACTCCTCTTTAATAAATGCTTGTATTATAAAAAATGACTAAAAGGACTGTTGAAATTATGGATACCACTCTAAGGGATGGAGAGCAGACTTCAGGCATGTCTTTTTCACCTTCTGAAAAATTAACTATTGCTAAATTGTTATTAAGCGAATTAAAAGTAGATAGAATTGAAATCGGATCTGCTAGAGTTTCCAAAGGAGAATTTGATTCTGTACTTGCCATAACCAATTGGGCTAAGCAAAACCAATATTTAGATAAAATTGAAGTTTTAACATTTTTAGATAATGGCATTTCACTAGAATGGTTACTTAAATCTGGAGTAAAAGTTCAAAACCTCTTAACAAAAGGGTCTTTGAATCATCTTAAGTATCAAATAAAAAAGACGCCAGATCAGCATTTTCAAGAAGTATCTGATTCTGTCTTAAACGCTCATGAAAAAAGTATATTAACTAATGTATATTTAGAAGATTGGAGTAATGGAATGCGAAATTCTAAAGATTATGTATTCAAGTATCTGGATTTTCTTAAAACACTTCCAATTAAAAGAATTCTTCTTCCTGACACTTTAGGTATTTTGAGTCCAAAAGAAACAAACCTATTTCTTTCAGAAATAATAAATAAATATCCAAAATTACATTTTGATTTTCATGCACATAATGATTATGATCTTAGTGTCTCAAATGTCATTGAAAGCTTAAACGCAGGTTGTCACGGTATTCATTTAACAATAAATGGAATGGGTGAAAGAGCAGGAAATGCTCCATTAGCCAGTGTTGCTGCTGTAATCAAAGATTTTCTTCCAAATATTCATATTAACCTAAATGAAAAGTCACTTTACAAGGTTAGTAAATTAGTTTCAGCATTTACAGGATTTAGAATACCCGCTAACAAACCAATTGTAGGAGAAAATGTCTTTACCCAGACTGCAGGAATCCATGCAGATGGAGATAGTAAGAATAATTTATATTACAATGATTTGCTTCCAGAAAGATTCGGAAGAAAAAGAAAATATGCTCTTGGAAAAACATCAGGAAAAGCTAATATTAAAAAAAACTTACAAGAATTAGGTTTAATTCTAAGTGAGGAGGATATTAAAAAAGTAACAAATAGAATTATTGAACTAGGAGATAAAAAAGAAAAAGTCACGGCAGAAGATCTTCCTTTTATAATTTCAGATGTTTTAAATAATTATGATTTTAAAAAAAATATAATTATTCAATCATATGAATTAATACATAAAAAAGGGAAGAGTCCCACAGCAGAACTAGAGATTATAATTAATGGAGAACTATTTAAAGAAAGTGGATCAGGTGATGGTCAGTTTGATGCTTTTATGAATGCAATAAAAAAAATATATAATAAAATTAATATTATTTTACCTTTGCTAGTAGATTATACTGTTACAATACCACCTGGAAGCACCTCAGATTCACTTTGCGAAACTTTCATAACTTGGAGATCTAATAATAAGGATTTTATTACTAGAGGACTGGATTCAGATCAAACAGTTTCGGCAATTAAAGCAACTGAAAAAATGTTAAATATTATATCAAATAAATAATGAAATTAAATATAGCACTCCTAGCAGGAGATGGAATTGGACCGGAAGTAATTGATCAAGCGGTAAAAGTCTCTAATGCAATTGCTAAAAAATTCGATCACTCAATTAATTGGGTAAAAGCCTTAACAGGCGCTGCAGCTATAGATGCTGTTGGAGAACCATACCCTATAGAAACTCATAACATTTGCCTTAATGCCGATGCAATATTATTTGGGGCAATTGGAGATCCAAAATATGACAATGATCCTTTGGCAAAAATAAGACCAGAACAAGGTTTGTTAAAAATGAGAAAGGATTTAGGCTTATTTGCAAATGTAAGACCAACGTTTACCTTTCCTTCACTAATTGACAAATCACCGTTAAAAAGAGAAAGAATAGAAGGTACAGATTTAGTTTTCTTAAGGGAACTGACTGGAGGAATTTATTTTGGTAAAAGAGGAAGAAAAAATAATGGAAATACAGCTTTTGACACCTGTACATATACCAGGGAAGAAATAACTAGGTTGGCAAAAAAAGGTTTTGAACTAGCAATGAATAGGTCCAAAAAACTTTGCTGCGTAGATAAAGCTAATGTACTTGAATCATCAAGATTATGGAGAGAGACAGTTCAAATGATGGAAAAAGATTACCCTGAAGTAAAGGTCTCTTATGAATTTGTAGATGCGGTAGCAATGCGATTAGTTCAATGGCCAAGCTCTTATGATGTTTTAATTACTGAAAATTTATTTGGAGATATCTTAACAGATGAAGCATCCGTAATATCAGGCTCTATGGGTCTAATGCCCTCAGCATCCATTGGTTTAAAAACTTCTTTATTTGAACCGATTCACGGATCTTATCCTCAAGCTGCAGGAAAAAACATAGCTAATCCATTGGCAACAATATTATCAGCTGCAATGATGTTTGAAGATGCGTTTAATTTAAAAGAAGAAGCTAAATTAATAAGGCTTGTTGTAAATAAATCTTTAGAAAAATCAATAGTAACTGAAGATTTATCAGAAAAAGGAAAAGCTTATAAAACAAGTGAAGTGGGCGACTGGTTAACTGATCAAATACTAAAATAAAAAAAAGCGTCTTATTTAAGACGCTTTTTTAATTCTAAATTTAGTAAAGAAAATTATTTATCTTCTTCACTATCCATCTTTTTCTTAAGATCCATTAAAACATCCAAATCACCTAAAGTTGATTTATCAGATTCTTTAATTTTATTTTTCTTAAGAGATTCTTTAACGTTTTTCTTTTCTATGTCACTAAATATAACCGTATGAGACATTACCACTCTTTTAAAGTCTTTATTATATTCTATTACTTTAAAATCTGCTGTATCTCCTTTTTTTAATTTATTACCATCTTCTTTCACTAAATGTCTGTTAGGAACAAAAGCTATAATATCATCATTAAAAACGATAGTAGCTCCTTTATCATTAGAGTCTGAAATAGCAGCATTATGGGAAGTTCCTTCTGCAAATGATTTATCATAAAGATCCCATGGATTATCTTTGGTCTGTTTATGACCTAAACTTAATTTTCTTGCTTCAGAGTCTAATTCAAGAACAATGACATCTATAGAATCACCTGATGAAAATAATTCAGAAGGGTGTTTTACTTTAACTGTCCATGATAGATCTGAAATATAAACTAATCCGTCAATCCCCTCCTCTAGCTCAACAAAAATTCCAAAATTAGTAAAGTTTCTTACAACTCCTGAATGTTTTGATCCTACAGGATATTTACTAGTTATGTCTGTCCAAGGATCAGATGAAAGTTGTTTAATTCCTAAAGACATTTTTCTTTCTTCACGATCTAAGGTTAAAACAACTGCTTCAACCTCGTCACCCACTTTAACAAAATCCTGAGCAGATCTTAAATGAGTCGACCAAGACATTTCAGAAACATGAACTAACCCTTCAACCCCATCAGAAACTTCAATAAATGCCCCATAATCTGCAAGAACAGTAACTTTTCCTTTTACCTTATCACCTTCTTTAAGTTCTGTGTCTAGAGATTCCCAAGGATGAGCACTCAATTGTTTCACTCCTAATTGTATTCTAGATTTATCGTCATCAAAATCAAGAATAACAACATTTAACTTTTGATCTAACTCTAAAATTTCACTTGGGTGATTAATTCTATTCCATGATAAATCAGTTATGTGTATTAATCCATCTACACCTCCAAGGTCAATAAACACACCATATGTAGTTATATTTTTTACAGTTCCTTCAAGAACTTGACCTTTTTCTAATTGTCCAATAATTTCTTTCTTTTGTAATTCAATATCAGCCTCAATAAGAGCTTTGTGAGATACCACTACATTTTTAAATTCATGGTTGATTTTCACAACCTTAAACTCCATGTTTTTATTAATATATTGATCATAATCTCTAATAGGCTTAACGTCTATTTGAGAACCTGGTAAAAAAGCTTCTAATCCAAAAACATCAACAATCATTCCTCCCTTAGTTCTACATTTAACGAAACCATTAACAACATAAGATTTTTCATGAGCTTCATTAACTCTATCCCATGCTTTAATAGTTCTAGCTTTTTTATGTGAAAGTATTAATTGTCCAGTTTTATCTTCCTGGACATCTACTAAAACCTCAACCTTATCCCCTACTTTTAAATCAGGATTATATCTAAATTCATTTAAAGAAATAACTCCTTCAGATTTAGCATTAATATCAATTATCGCTTCTCTATCTGTCAAATTAATAATAACCCCATCTATAACACTTTCATTGTAAGTGTCAACAAAATTTTCTTTTATTAGTTTATCAAACTCTAAAAGTTTATCATCTTTTACTGTTTCGATACCTTCTTCATAAATATCCCAATCAAAATCTTTTAAAAATTTTTCAGAAGACACTTCTTTATTTACAATCTCTTCAGTATTTAAATCTTCACTAGTTGTTTCCTCAATAATTTCATTTTTTATAATTGGTTCAACAATTACATCTTCAGAAACTTTCGATTTTACTGTTTTTGAGACATTAGAAGATTTTGTAGTTTTTTTTACAGCTTTCTTAGGTTTGCTGTCTTTTTTTTCTGCTGGCATAACTTAAAATTTGTATTTTAATTTATTAATAGACTTTAAGGAATAAATTAAAAGTTGTTTATCAATTTTTAACCTTTTGACTATCTATATTAACCTATCAAAAGGATGGCGAAAATAAGTTCATTTTATTTGATAAACAAATTTTTTACAAAGAATTTGATAAGACTAAAGAAATGTGATTTGAAATTTCATTCTCAAGCTCTACTAAACTCAAGTTCTCAGTATTAATTAAAACGGCATCAGAAGCTTTTTTTAAAGGAGAATTAGATCTATTTATGTCCTGAAAATCTCTTAAGTTAATATTTTTAAAAACCTCTTCATAAGAAATTTCTTTATCTATTATTTTAAGTTCGTCAAACCTTCTTTTTGCTCTTGTTTCTGCTGAAGCTTCTAAAAAAAATTTTAATTCTGCTTTAGGAAAAACAACTGTACCTATATCTCTTCCATCCATTACGACACCTTTATTTTGACCCAAAGAGTGTTGAATTTTAACCATATGAGTTCTTACTTCATCTATAGCAGCTAATTGACTTACTAAATCAGAAACTTTCAGCGATCTAATTTTGTTTTCAACTGACAAGCCATCCAGATGAATCTCTAAGCATTCAGACAAAGAACCTTTTCTGAAATCAATTTCTAATTTCGATAAATCATTAATAAGAACTTCTTTATTTATAAAACCTTTTGATATTATGTTGTTACTAATCGCATAATATGTCAACGCTCTATACATAGCTCCGGAATCTATATACAAGTAGCCTAATTTTTTCGCAATACGTTTTGCCAATGTACTTTTGCCAGTAGATGAAGTCCCATCAATAGTTATAATTATTTTTTTTGCCATTAAAGCAATTTAAAATTTTTAACCCTCTTGTTAGTTATTGCCAAGTCTATAACTTCTTTCATTGTAGATACATAATGAAAAGTAAGACCTTTTAAATAACTCTTATCAATATCTAGTATGTTTTTTTCATTATCCTTACAAAGAATAATCTCTCTTATTTTTGCTCTTTTAGCAGCAAGAATTTTTTCTTTTATACCACCAACTGGCAAAACCTTTCCTCTAAGCGTAATTTCCCCTGTCATAGCCAATTTGTTTTTAACTCTTTTTTGAGTAAGTAATGACACGATTGATGTTAGCATAGTTATTCCTGCACTAGGGCCATCTTTTGGAGTTGCACCCTCTGGAACATGGATATGAATATTATGACTAGATAATTTCTTGATATCTATTGAAAGTAATTCAGCATTTGACTTAATATATTCTAGAGCTATTGTTGCAGACTCTTTCATTACTTTTCCTAGGTTTCCAGTAATAGATAAATTCCCTTTCCCATTAGATAGGGCAGATTCAATAAATAAGATATCTCCTCCAAATTGAGTCCAAGCCAGTCCTGTCACAACTCCAGCAATTTCATTATTTTCATACTGATCCTTAGAAATTGATAAACCCAAAATATCATCTAAGTCTATTGGATTTATTTCATTTGAGTATGTTTCTTCTAATGCGATAGACTTTGCAATGTTTCTAATTATTTTAGCAATTTGCTTTTCCAAACCCCTTACACCAGATTCTCTAGTGTAACCTTCAATAACTTTTTCAATCGAAGCTTTTTTAAGTTTAACTACGTTTTTAGGTAAGCCATGATCATTAATCTGCTTGGGTAATAAATGTTTTTTAGCAATTTCACATTTTTCTTCAGTAGTGTAACCAGATACACTTACAATTTCCATTCTGTCTCTTAAAGCAGGTTGGACATTGCCAATATTATTAGATGTTGCAATAAACATCACCTTAGACAAATCGAAACCATATTCAATGAAATTATCATAAAAAGAAGTGTTTTGTTCTGGATCCAGAACTTCCAACATTGCAGAAGACGGATCTCCTTGATTACCTACTGAAAGTTTATCTATCTCATCCAAAACGAAAACAGGATTGGAAGTTTTGGCTTTCTTTAAACTTTGAATTATCCTTCCTGGCATAGCTCCAATGTAGGTTTTTCTATGTCCTCTAATCTCAGATTCGTCCCTGAGACCTCCTAAAGAAATTCTAACATATTCTCTTCCCAAAGCTTCGGCAATTGATTTTCCTAAAGAGGTTTTTCCAACACCTGGAGGTCCATTAAAACATAAAATAGGTGATTTCATGTCGTTTCTCAGTTTTAATACAGCAATATGCTCAATAATCCTTTTTTTAACTTCTTTTAGACCGTAATGATCTCTGTCAAGTATTTTTTGAGCTCTTTTAAGGTCAAAGTTATCTTTAGAATACTCATTCCATGGTAAATCAAGATATATGTCTAAATAGTTTCTTTGAATAGAATATTCTGCAACTTGAGGGTTCATTCTTTGAAGCTTAGACAACTCTTTTTTAAAATGGTCGCCAATTTCCTCACTCCAACTCTTTTTAGTTGATCTTAATCTCATCTCACTTATTTCTTCATCATAAGAAACTCCTCCAAGTTCCTCTTGAATAGTTTTCATTTGTTGATGTAAAAAATACTCTCTTTGTTGTTGATCTAAATCAGATCTTACTTTAGATTGAATATCATTTTTTAATGATAATTTTTGTAATTCAATGTTCATTTCTTTTAGACACATTAAAGCACGTTCTTGCAGGTCATTTGTTATAAGTATTTTATACTTTTCTTCAATGCTTAAATTCATGTTCGAGCAAACAAAATTTACCAAAAACGAATCACTTTGAATGTTTTTTATTGCAAACGAAGCTTCACTTGGAATATTTGGATTTTCTTCAATAATTTGAAGAGCTATATCTTTAATTGATTCAATAGTTGCATTGAATTCTTTATTATCAGATTTAGGCTTTATTTCTTTTATTTCTTTTATATCAGCCGTAATATAAGGCTCTTCACTTATGATTTTTTCTATTGAAAACCTTTTCTTTCCTTGAATTATTACAGTAACATTACCATCTGGCATTTGTAATACTCTTAATATTTTAGCAACAGTTCCTGTGGAATGAATATCCTTTGATTTAGGTGATTGAACTTTAGAATCTATTTGAGAAACAACACCTATTAGTTTTTCTTTACTGTTTGAATCCTTAATTAGTTTAATCGATTTATCCCTAGAAGCTGTTATTGGTATTACAACACCAGGAAACAGTACAGTATTCTTCAAAGGTAAAATCGGTAAACTTTTGGGTAAAGATTCTTTTGAAATGGCCTCTTCATCATCGGATGTCATCAATGGAATCAAATCTGAATCTTTATCAATATTTTGCAATGACATCATGTCAAGGTTTAATAATTTAGTTTTAGACATAAGAAATAATTAAGTCAAAGTGTCATACTCTTATCAAACGCTCACTATAAAATGAATGTGTTTAGGGTATAACATCTTATTAGTTTATAATGATCTAATAATTCAACATTCATGCCATATTAATTAATAGTTTTTAATTTTTATTCTTCTTAACAAAAAAGCGCCAAGAAGAAAAATAAAAATAAAAATTAAAATGGAGATTCTCATACTACCAGTAATTTGGTCAACAAAAGCAAATAATGTCATTCCAAAAACTATACTTACTTTTTGAGAAACATCGTAAAAACTAAAGTATGACGTTGTATTATCTGTTTCTGGAATCATTTTTGAAAAAGTTGATCTAGAGAGGGCTTGAATACCTCCCATTATCATTCCTACTAAAGCAGCAGCAATATAAAATTCAAAAGAAGATTTTATAAAATAAGCACCTATACATAGGAATGCCCAAGTAAAATTTAAAATTACTAGTGTTTGTATGTTACCTATTTTCTTAGAAACTTTTGCTGTAATTATAGATCCAAAAACTGCAACCAACTGAATTAATAAAATACTTACTATTAATCCCGTAGTTTTCTCACCTTCTCCCCAATTAATTTCTTGCTCACCAAAATAAGTGGCAATAAGTAAAACTGTTTGAAGAGCGGAACTATATATAAAAAAAGCAATTAAAAATCTTTTTATAATTACAATTTGCTTCAGTTCATCCCAAACTTCTTTTAATTCTTTAAAACCATTAAAAAAAACATGTTTAACTATTTTTCGTTTTGATTTTGATTTTGGTAAATAATAAAAAGTATATTGACTAAAAATCATCCACCACAATCCGACAGAAACAAATGAGTATCTCATAGCTAGAAGTTCTGGATTATCTCCTGAAATTCCAAAAGATTCTGGAAACAAAACCATGGATAAATTGAATACTAATAAAATGACACTTCCAATATATCCAAGAGCATAACCTTTAGCGCTTAAACTATCTTGTTGTTCTTTATAAGCTATGTCAGGCAAGTAAGAGTTATAAAAAACTAAGCTAGCCCAGAAAGAAATTAAAGCAAAAAAATAAAAAGACAAGCCCATGTAAATGTTCTCTATATCAAAAAAATAAAGTCCCATACAGGAAATAGATCCTGAATAACAGAAAAACTTTAAAAAACTCATTTTGTTGCCCACATAATCTGCAACACCTGATAACAAAGGAGTTATAATAGATAATACCACGAAAGCAAATGCAGTTAAAAAACTAATTAATGCCGTGTTTTTAAAATTAAAACCAAATAAGTCTATATAGAGATCATCTAAAAATAATGATCCATAATAAATAGGAAAAACAGATGATGATATAACTAAAGGATAAACAGAATTTGCCCAGTCATAAAATGCCCAAGCATTTAAAACTTTACTATCTCCTTTTATGAAATTATGTTTTGTCATCATATAATTATATTAAAAATAGAAATGCAATATACTTAATTCATTTCGGCTTTATGTTTTAAACATTTATGAGTAATTTCGTGATATTAAATTCATAGATGAGAAAAATTTATTTGATTGTAAGCTTTACTTTATTAATATCAGGTTGCAAACAATTTAATTCTTCACATGAAAGTAATAATTTTAAAATACAATCAAATACTGATTTAGATAAATCAATTAATTTAAATAAAGGAATTTATTATTGCAAAAAGTGTAATTTAAAGTTATATAATTCTTATGATAAATTCAATTCAAATGACAATAATGAAAGTTTTGACAAGTCTAATGAAGATAATGTTGAGTTTGATACAGATTACAGAATAAATGCAAATAAAACTGAATTAAAATGCAAACAATGTGGAATTAAATTAGGGAATGTCTGGAATGATGGTCCTAAAGAGTCAACTGGAAACAGGCACTGTGTAAACAAAAATGCATTAATTTTTAAATCTTTAAATTACAGTAAATGAAAAATATATACTTAATTCTAATAATAAATATCATCATGACAAACTTCAGTTACTCTCAAGAAAAAGGTGAAGACATAAAGACTGATTCTGAATGGAAAAATGAGCTTGATAATCTAAGCTATCAAGTCTTAAGAAATTCATATACAGAAAGACCGTTTACAGGAGAATATAACTTGCATTTTGAAAATGGAGCATATAATTGCAAGGGATGTAATCAGCTACTTTTTAAAAGCAATAACAAATATGAAAGTAATTGTGGTTGGCCTAGTTTTGATCAAGCAATTCCAAGTTCGATTGTTTACATAAAAGATGTTTCTAATAACATGAACAGAATTGAAGTAAAATGCTCAAAATGTAACGGTCACTTAGGGCACGTTTTTAATGACGGACCTAAAGATACAACAGGGAAAAGATATTGTATTAACTCAGCTGCGTTATCATTTAATAAAAAATAAAAAATATGGAACAATTCGATTTAATCGTTTTAGGAAGTGGACCAGGAGGTTATGTGACTGCAATTAGGGGTTCTCAGCTTGGTTTCAAGACTGCTATTATTGAAAAAGAAAGTCTAGGAGGGGTTTGCTTAAACTGGGGGTGTATCCCAACTAAAGCATTGTTGAAATCTGCTCAGGTATTTGAATACATCAAACATGCGGAAGATTATGGTATTAATATAACTAGTGCTGATAAAGATTTTAATAAGGTCATTAAAAGGAGTAGGAAAGTAGCTGATACTATGAGTAAAGGGGTAAACTTTCTTATGAAAAAAAATAAAATTACTGTATTTAATGGTTTTGGAAAACTAAATTCTAACAATACAATTAAAATTGTTAATGATAATAATGAAGAAAAAATTATTTCATCAAAAAATATAATAATTGCCACTGGAGCAAGATCTAGAGAACTACCAACATTAAAGCAAGATGGAAAATATATAATTGGGTATAGACAAGCTATGACTCTTTCCAAACAGCCAAAAGATATTATCATTGTAGGTTCAGGTGCAATAGGAATTGAATTCGCATACTTCTATAATTCAATGGGTTCTAATGTTACAGTAGTTGAATATTTAGATAGAATAGTTCCCGTTGAAGATCATGAGATTTCAAAAGAATTAGAAAAGAATTTAAAAAAGAACGGAATTAACATTCTCACATCTTCAGAAGTTGAAAAAGCAATTGTAAATGAGTCTGGTTTAGTTGAGGTTCATATTAAATCTGCTACTGGTGAACAAAGTACTATTAATACAGAAATAGTACTAAGTGCTGTAGGTATTAAAAGTAATATTGAAAACATTGGTCTAGAGGAAATCGGAATTGAAATTGAAAATGACAAGATTTTAGTAGATGAATTCTACGAAACTAATGTAAAAGGCTATTATGCGATTGGAGATGTTGTAAAAGGTCAAGCTTTAGCTCATGTAGCATCTGCAGAAGGAATTTTATGTATAGAGAAGATATCTGGAATTTATGTTACCCCCTTAGATTATAACAATATTCCTGGCTGCACTTATTCTTCTCCTGAAATAGCATCGGTTGGATTTACTGAAGAAAAAGCTAAAGAAATGGGTTATGAAATAAAAGTTGGTAAATTCCCTTTTAGTGCTTCTGGAAAAGCTCAAGCTTCAGGAAAAATTGATGGTTTTGTCAAAGTTATTTTTGATTCTAAGTATGGTGAATGGCTAGGCTGCCATATGATTGGTGACGGAGTTACTGACTTGATTGCTGAAGCCGTTCTAGGCAGAAAATTAGAAACTACAGGACATGAAGTTCTTAAAGCAGTTCATCCACATCCAACTATGAGCGAAGCTGTAATGGAAGCTGTTGCAGCTGCTTACGACGAGGTAATTCATTTATAATTAGTCTAAAAAACTTTCTATAGCTAAATCATAACTTTTAAATCCAAATCCAAGTATAACGCCTCTTACATGTGCGCTTAAAAAAGATTTATGTCTAAATTCTTCCCTTGAGTAAGTGTTAGATATATGAACTTCTACTACAGGAGTAGTAACGGATCTTATAGCATCTCCTATGCCTACTGAAGTATGAGTGTATGCTGCAGCATTGATAATAATACCATCGTAATCAAAACCTGTCTCCTGAATTTTATCAATAATCTCTCCTTCAATATTAGATTGAAAAAAACTAAGTTCTAAATCTTTATATTTTGCTTTTAAATCAACGAAGTAGCTGTCAAATTTCTGATCTCCATAAATATTTTTTTCCCTAGTACCTAATAAATTTAAATTGGGACCATTTATAATTTGTAATTTCATTAAAATATTTTTAATAAAAGTATAAAAATAACATTTAATAAATCAAGCTTATATAATTAAACATGAAATGGGAAAAGTCAATAAGTGATTTTAAAAATTATTTAAAAATTGAAAGAAACCTTTCATTGAATACTATTGAAAGTTATCTTTTTGACGTGAAGAAGTTAATTATTTTCTTGAAATCAAGTAAAATAAAAATAAACCCTGACCAACTTACCGAAACTTTAGGAAAAGAATTTATTTATGATATATCAAAAAAAATAAAACCCACAACTCAAGCAAGGGTTATTTCTGGATTGAAACGATTTTATGAATATTTAATTTTAGAAAATATTATTGAAACAAATCCTTTTTCAAATATTGAAACACCTAAGACCGGCACCAATTTACCATCTACTCTAACAATTGAAGAAATAGATAAAATCATTTCAATTATAAAATTAACTTCAAAAACAGGAAAAAGAAATATAGCTATTGTAGAGCTACTATATAGTTGCGGGTTAAGAGTGTCTGAATTAATTAATTTAAAAATATCTGATTTATTTTTTAGTGAATCTTTAATAAAAGTATCTGGAAAGGGAAATAAAGAAAGGTTCGTTCCAATAAGCACTCAAGCTCAATTTTATATTACTACTTACATAAATGATATCAGATGTTTTATGAAAATTAAAAAAAAGTCTGAAGACACTTTGTTTCTAAATGAAAGGGGAAGTAGCATATCAAGAGTTATGATATTTTTAATTCTAAAAAAACTAGGAGAAAATACTAATATTAATAAAAAATTTAGCCCACATACATTTAGACACTCATTTGCAACCCATTTAATTGAAAACGGAGCTGATTTAATTACAATACAAAATATGTTAGGACATGAAAATATAACAACAACAGAAAGATATTTACATGTAAGTAAAAAACACTTAATTGACTCAATGATGAAATTCCATCCAAGAACAAAAATGTAAGAATTAAGATTTTATAATCATTCTAAAACCCTCTCCATGAATATTTTCAATCTCTACTCTTTCATCCTTACTTAAGTATTTTCTAATTTTAGCTATATAAACATCCATACTTCTAGATGTAAAATAATTATCATCATTCCAGATTTTAACCAATGCCAGTTCTCTTGGCATAAGGTCATTTAAATGATTTAAAAGCATTTTAAGTAATTCACTTTCTTTTGGAGAAAGTTTTATATTTTGTTCTGAATCAAACTGAAGAGTTCTAAGTTTTGAATTAAACTTAAATTTTGCGAACTTAAATTCAAACACTGAATTATCTTTGTTTTTTGACAATTGCTTTCTTTTAAAAATTGTTTTAATTTTTAAGAGTAATATGTCCGAATCAAAAGGTTTAGTCAGATAATCATCTGCGCCAATTTTATAGCCTTTTAAAACATCTTCTTTTAATGATTTAGCTGTAAGAAAAAATAAAGGAACATCTTTATTGATTTCTCTAATTTCTTTAGCCAAGGTAAATCCATCCTTGTATGGTAACATTACATCAAGAATACATAATCCAAAATCATTTTTTTTAAATTTCTCTAACCCAACTATACCATTTTTTGCTAGAGTAACATTATAAGAATGTAGTTTTAAAAAATCATTTAAAATTGCTCCAAAATTAACATCATCTTCAACTAATAAAATATTTTTATCATTATTTTTCATAATATATTAATAATTTTAAAGTTATAATTACATTTTAAATGACAAAGGTAGTGTTATGATAAATTCACTCCCCTTCCCTATTTCACTATCTGCATAAATAGTACCATTATGTAAATCTATGATTTTCTTTACATAAGATAGACCTAGACCATGACCCTTTACATTATGAACATTACCTTTAGACTCACGATAAAACTTATCAAAAATTTTATCTTTCACTCTAGAACTCATCCCAATACCATTATCAATAATTTTAATTACAATTTTATCTTTTTTATTTTCAGTAATAATTTTAATTTGAGGATCTTCACTAGAGTATTTAATTGCATTTTCTAGAATATTAGCAAACACATTAACAAAGTCATCTTTAGAAATTTCTATTTCACTAACTAAGGCTAGGAAATCAATTTCAACTTTTGCATTGCTGTTTTTAAGTAGCAAGTTTAAATGCAAAGTAGCTTCGTTTATAACATCATGTAAGTCACATATTGATTTTTTTATAAAATTCTCTTTTTTATCTAGTTGAGAAATTCTTAAAACGTTTTCAACCTGAAAATTCATTCTTTCATTCTCATCTTTTATCATTTTTAAATATTGAGTTCTCTTTAATGAATCATCTTGAACTTGCTTATTATTAATTGCATCTAAAGCAAGTTTTATAGTTGCTATAGGTGTTTTAAATTCATGGGTCATGTTATTTATGAAATCTGATTTCATTTCAGAAACTTTTTTCTGCCTTAAAACTTGATATATTGTGGATGCAAAAGTTATAACAATAGTGATAGTAAATAATAAAGAAAGTAATATTAGGGTGGTTAAAGAGGATCTCAAAAAAACTTTTCTTTCTGGAAACGCAATAACTAACTCAAAATCATTTTCTCCTTTTTCATTTACAAATAAAGGAGATTTGTACTTTTTTAAACCACTCAAATTTGTATAATTATCTGAACCAATTTTAGTTGCAAAATCTCCGTTAAACACTCTATATTGAAAAGGAATATCTATATCTCTATCCCCTAATTCTCTTTGCAATAAAAGCTCCAATTCAATATTAGTAATTCTTCTGTGTATTGGTTTTAATGCTGCAAGTTCCATGAATACTGATGCATATTTAGCTTTATCCATAAGAGATAGTCTTTCAACTCGTTGAAGTCTTTCAATACTACTCATGTTTCTCATTTCTCTATCAAAAGCTTCATCTATAATGGTTGTAGTTTTAATTCCTTTATATTCTAAAATTGATGCAGAGTCTTCAGATTTTGATTCAAATAATTTTGCGGATATATTATAATCATTCTCTAATATTCCATGAGAATATATATATGTTTGATTAGTGTTCTCGTTTCTATCGACATATCTAAAAACAGCTGTTAATTGAGATTCTTTAGGCGAACCTATACTGTCAACTAATTTTTGATATACTGCTAAATAATCTCTCAACTCTCTACTTTGAATTTGTTCGGAAACTGATTTTAAAGCTTGATTAATGTTTAAAGAAAATTGTTCTTCTTTATTATCTAAAGTAGTTTTAATCCAAAAAGCTTGAACAAAAATAATTCCAACTAATGCAATACTCATTATTATTATTAAGGGAAAAAATATTTTTTTATTCATAGTTAAAAATAGAATTCTCTATTTAAAAAGTATATTTAAAGTATCAATTAATTCTAACACTCTTTGATTAATTTTTAAAATAGAGTCATTATTAATTATATAGTCAGCTAATGGAATTTTCTTTTCATCTTGCCATTGATTATTAATTCTAACCATAACATCAGTTTTGTTTAATTCATCTCTTTTGATTACTCTTTTAACTCGTTCATCTTCATCTGATATTATTAAAATATTGAAATCATTTTTTTTATAAGATCCTGATTCAAAAATCAAAGCAGATTCATAAATAACGTATTTAAAAAATACTGATTTCTTCCACTCTACAAAATCATTAAACACGTAAGGGTGTACAATCATGTTGATTTTATTTAAAGCTTTTTTATCGTTAAAAATTAATTTTGAAATATATTTTTTGTTTAAAATATTATTTTTGAAGGAAACTTTTCCAAAATTATCAATTATGCTTTTTTTAAGTTCAGAAGAATTATTCATTATATACTTAGCCCTAGTGTCTGAGTCATAAACTGGAATGCCATTTTCTGATAAAATTTTTGAAACTGTTGTTTTTCCAGAACCAATTCCTCCACTAAGTCCAATATTTTTCATTAAAACCGAATTTAGTAAAAATAAATTTCTGAAATATGGTCTATATATATAAATTTAAATAGATTTTAATCAGATGAAGAAACTATGTCTATTATTTCTTGACTTACACCAACATTAGAAAAACCTCCATCGTTATATAGGTTTTGTAACGTTACTCTTTTTGTTAAGTCAGAGAAAAGTGTAATAGTATAATTAGCACAGTCTAACGCTGAGGCATTACCTAATGGTGACATTTTTTCAGCATAGTTAATGAAACCATCAAAACCAGTAACACCTTTCCCAGCTGTTGTAGGAGTTGGAGATTGTGAGATAGTATTAATTCTAACTTTACGATCCTTTCCGAAAAAATAACCAAAGCTTCTAGCAATAGATTCTAAATAAGCTTTATTATCTGCCATATCATTATAATTTGGAAAAACCCTTTGGGAAGCCATATAAGTAAGAGCTACAATACTAGACCATTCATTCATAGCATCTAATTTGTATAAACTTTGTAGTAACTTATGAAAAGAAACAGCTGAAACATCCCAGCCTTTAGTTGTCCAGTCGTAATTCAAATCAGTGTAATGTTTTCCTTTTCTAACATTAACAGACATTCCTATAGAATGTAAAACAAAATCAATTTTACCGTCAAAAATTTCCATAGTTTGATTTATTAAACTCTCTAAGTCTTCGATTTTAGTAGCATCTGCTGGAATAAGTTTTGAATTAGTTTTTTTTGCCAACTCATCAACCTGTCCCATTCTTAATGCGATAGGTGCATTTGTCAAAACAAATTCACCACCTTCTTCATGAACTCTTTCTGCAGTTTTCCAAGCAATTGAATTTTTATCTAAAGCTCCAAAAATAATTCCTTTTTTCCCTTTTAACAGATTGTATGACATAGTATAATTTTTAATAAATATAATACTAATTAAGCAACTCTCTTGCATGAATTATTGCAGAGTCAGACATGATATCACCAGAAAGCATCTTAGCAATTTCATTAATTCTTCCATCAGAATTAAGTTTTTTTATATTGATATTAATAACCCCAAAATCCTCATGTTTATAAACATTGAAATGATGATTTCCTTTAGCAGCAATTTGAGGAAGATGAGTGATGGCTATAATTTGCATATTTTTACTCATTTTTAGCATAATATTAGCCATTGCATTAGCCATTTCTCCAGATATACCAGTATCTATTTCATCAAAAATCATAGTAGGCATTTTTGAATGAGAAGATAAAATTGATTTTATTGAAAGTAAAATTCGAGAAAGCTCGCCACCCGATGCTACTTTAAATAAAGGAGCATGTTTAATTCCTTTGTTTGAAGAAAACATTACTTCTATAGAGTTTTTCCCAAATCTATTGTATTCCATTGAATCATAAATATTAAATTCAAAAGAAGCATTTTTCATTCCTAAATGACATAAAACAGATTCTAAATTTGATTTTAATTTTGGTAATATTTTTTTTCTAGAATTAGATATTTTTATAGAAAGCTCATCTAGTAATGATTCTTTTAAAAGAACTTCTTTTTTTAAATTTTCAATATCTATCTCAATACTATCATTCTTTTGTAATTGAAGCTTAAGCTTGTTAGTTTTTGAAATTAATTCTTTTATAGAATTAACTGCATGTTTCTTTTGAAGGTTGAATATAATACTTAACCTACTTTCCGTTTTTTCTAATTCAAAAGAATCATTGTCAAAACTAGTTAACGGTGAATTCAATTCGTTCTTTATATCATATAATTCAATTAAAACACTATCAATTCTATTTTTAATATTTAAATAATTCTCAGAAAATTTAGAAATGTTATTTAGAACAGAATTCAATGTTATTATTTTATTTTCAATACTATTTTCATTAGAATACAACAAAGAATCTATTCGACTTAGTGAATTTCTGATTTCCTCAGAGTTTTTTAACATTAAAAGATTACTTTCTAACTCTTCTTGTTCTCCTAAAACAAGCTTAGCATCCAATAACTCATTTAAAACGTAGATATTATAATCATTATCGTTTTTTAAGCTAACATTTAGTCTGTCGAGTTTTTCAAGTTCTAAACACTGCTCTTTGTACAATAAAAAATTTTCAGAAAAATTTTTTACAATATTATTTTGTTGAGAAAGGTTATCAATTAAAGAAAAAAAGAAATTATCATTAGAAAGCATTAAAGATTCATGCTGAGTATGAATGTCTATTAACTTTTTTCCGATTAAATTCAATAAATCTAAATTAGTTGGAGTGTCATTAACAAAAGATCTAGATTTTCCATTGGGTAAAATCTCTCTTCTTAAAATAGTTTGGTCAAAATAATCTATGTTGTTTTTATCAAAAATTTTTTTAATATTAATTTTTTTTAAACAAAACTCAGCTTCAATTATGCATTTAATATTATTATTTTTTAAAATTTTATGATCTGCTCTCCTTCCAATTACCAAAGAAAGGGCATTTAGAAGAATAGACTTTCCCGAACCAGTATCACCAGTAATAGTAGAGAAACCATTACTAAAATTAATTTCTAGTTCATCAATTAAAGCGAAATTTTTTATAAAAATTTTTGTAAGCAAATTGTTAGTTTATAAATATTTTAAACAATTCTTTAAATTAACAAATTATCTTACTTGATACCATTTATTTGAATAAAAAGGAGCAATTTTATTTAAGTGATTATAAAGTATCTCTGTATTAAGTCCTGGTCCAGAAGAAAATATGTCAACAATTTCATCGGATTTTGTTTCAAAAAATAATTTTAAAAGAAGAGAATTAGAGGTTCTTCTATCTGTTTTTCCTAAAGAAAGAATGGAGTTCAAAATATTGTTTTTTGAAAGTAAAATGTTTTCATGCATTAAATCAAGACCCTCCGCATGATAATTATATATCATATCCCTAAATTCAATTGAATTAATTGAGTTAAGGTTCTCAATTAGCCAGAACTTATTAATTCTTCCTCCAGAATGATTAGAATTCCAACCCAATCCTGAACTTTGAATTGCTAGATTTAATATTTCTTGAGATTTGTTGTAAAATTGTTTTCCGGATTTCTTAATATAAGAATCTGAATCTATTCCTAATATGATGTTTATGTAAAATGAAATTAGAGAAGCAAGATTAGATTGGTATTGATTTTCATTATAAAACAAAGGCTCAAATTCAACAAGTTCAAATTGAAAATTTTTCTCAACAAAATTAAATAAAGGAGTTTGATAAGTTGAGTTTAAAACTGGTCTTAAAGATTGAAATTGAAAATTTGCAGTAAAATTATTGTCAGAATAATTAGTTACAGTAATTAATAAACTTAAATCAATTTTTTCATAATCAAGAATCTTATTATTTGTCCAAGAGGAAGTATTAATAAAAGTTGAAATTGATTTTTCTAGGTTGTCAAAAACAGACTTATTTGTTTGATTTATCAAATTAGAATTAACTATAACCTCACCCTCTATTTCTTGAGAAAAAATTAGATTAGTGAAAAAAAATATTAAAATAATTTTAAACAATTTCATCCATCAATTTAATAACTTGATTAAATATATCAACAGAAACTTCATTCTTACTTTTCAATTTAAATTTAGAAATTTGGTTTTTTTTGTTTATAAAGGTTATTTTATTTGTATCATAACTAAACCCAGCACCTTTATCATTTAATGAGTTTAACACAATTGCGTCTAGATTTTTTTTCGCAATTTTTTTAGTAGCATTTTCTATTTCATTATCTGTTTCAAGGGCAAATCCTATTAATAATTGATGTTCTTTTTTTAATGTTCCTAAATGATTAAGAATATCAACATTAGGAACTAAATCAATAGATAAATTTATATTATTTGTTTTTTTAATTTTATTTAAAATTTTATTTTTTGGTTTAAAATCAGAAACGGCTGAAGAAAGAATTGAGATATCTGAAACTGGAAAAAACTCTTTAGCTTTAACAAACATCTCATCAGCTGTAATAACATCAATAACCTTAATATTAAAGTTATTTACTGACAAACTTGTAGGTCCGGTAATCAACACTACTTCTGCGCCTAACATAGATGCAGTTTTAGCCAAAGCAAATCCCATTTTTCCGCTTGAAAAATTCCCTATAAAACGAACAGCATCAATTGGCTCATAAGTTGGCCCTGCCGTGATTAAAATCTTTTTTCCATAAAGTTTTAATCCTTTAATGATATGACTTGTTATAAAATCAATTATCTGATCAGGTTCTTGCATTCTTCCTTCTCCTTCTAATCCACTAGCTAAAAACCCTGAATTAACTGGAATATGAATGTTTCCAAAATCAATTAACATTTTAATATTTAATTGATTTGCTTTATTTTTATGCATATCTAAATCCATGGCAGGAGCAAAATAAACAGGGCATTTTGAAGATAAATAAGTGGCAATCAGTAAGTTATCAGCACTTGCCGAAGCCATCTTAGATAATGTATTTGCTGTTGTTGGGGCTATAATCATATAGTCTGCCCATAAAGATAATTCAACATGATTATTCCATAATTCATTTTGATTATCCTTATTGAAAAAGTCTGATAAAACCGGTCTTTTTGAGAGAGTTGATAAAGTCAAGGGTGTTACAAAATCTTTAGCACTAGTTGTCATAATAACCTGAACGTTTGCGCCAGATTTAATTAAAAGTCTTACTAAAAAAATTGATTTATAAGCCGCAATGCCTCCTGAAATTCCTAATAGAATGTTTTTTCCATTTAGAATAGACATTTTCTATTCTTTAATTTCAGTATGTCTGTAGTATACTTTCTCTAATAACCAATTTTCTAAAGCCATAGCGTGAGCTTTGGGTAGCTTTTCATAAAATTTAGAAACCTCTATTTGTTCTTTGTTTTCAAATATTTCATCTAAACTTTCAGTAGGACTAGCAAACTCTTCTAACTTATCTATTAATTCTTTTTTAATAGATTCGTTAATTTGAATTGTTCTTTTAGAAATGATAGATATAGCTTCATATATATTATCTGTTTGAGCTTCTACAACATTTCTATCATATGTTATTGTATTAAGGGGAGCATTAGTCTTTTTAAAATCCATAATTTTTTTTTAACTGAATCTAATTATTTGCAAATGTAGTGATTTCTTGATCGATTAACTTGAGTAATTTATTTGATTTTTCAATATATTTGGACTCAGGGTATGTATTTAATAATTCATTAAGAATATTTTTAGCATCACCAAGTCTTTCAGCTTTTTTAGAATAAACACTATTTATTGCTAGTTCATAGGATGAATTAAATAAATAATATAAAGCATCTTCTCTGTACGGTGTTCCTGGATAATCAGATATAAAATCGTCTAAAACAATAATAGCAGATTTGTAATCTCTAATTGTATTGTATTGCTTGGCTATTTCAAAAGCTTTAAACTCTAATTTCAATCTAAGTTCTTGAACTAAATCATTAGCTTCAGACATTTTTTCAGAGTTGGGATAAAAATTAATAAACTCTTGCAATTTATCTATAGCTTCAAGAGTCTCTTTTTGATCTAAACTATGAGTAGGTGAAACTTTATAGTAAGAATATGAAGCTAAATAGTTAGCTTCTTCAACTTTTTGACTTAGTGGATATGCTTTTGAAAAACTTTCAAATTCATAAGCAGCGGTAATATAATTTTTCATGTTAAGTAATGAGTTAGCGTAGAAAAATGTAACTCTTTCACCTTGTGGTTTACCTCTATATTTAGGTTTAATTTGTTCAAACAATCTAGTTGCTCTTCTAAACTCCTGATTTTCATAATATTTTTCTGCAAAATCATACTTAACTTTCATGTCTTCGTTCTTAAGAACTCTCTGGAACTCATTACAAGAAGATAAAGTGATAAGAAAAAATCCTAGTAGCAGTAATAATTTTTTTTTCAACATATCGCAAATTTAATATTTTTTTTCTCAATATAAATCTCTAAAACAGATTATAATTAAAGTGTTAAATAAAACTTATTTATTTAAAAATTTTTCAATTTCTAAATACAACTCTTTTGAAGAAGACATTAAAGGTAATCTTAGATGATTTTGACATAATTTTTTAATTGACAATGCTGCTTTTAACCCAGTTGGGTTGCCTTCTTTGAAAAGAAGATTTAATAATGGATTAATTTTATCAAACTCTTTTTTAGCCTTCTCTTCATTGCCTTCAATAGCAAGATTTATAATATTTCTAAAATTCTGAGGAATACAGCCTGCAGCTACTGAAATAACACCATCAGCTCCCATTAAAACACTTTGATAAGCTGTATCATCATCACCTGAAATTATTAAAAAATTATCAGGTCTATTAGAAATTAATTTAAACATTTTATCCAAATTTCCACTTGCTTCTTTTATCCCAATTATATTTTCATGGGTATTAGCTAATTTTATCGTAGTAGAATGATCCATATCACACCCTGTTCGAGTTGGTACGTTATATAACATTACTGGTAATGGAGAAGATTTAGAAATGGCTGAAAAATGCTCATACAAACCACTTTGTGAAGGTCTATTATAGTAGGGTGTTACTGAAAGTACTGCACAGAATCCAGATAAATCAGCATTAGATATGTAATTAACTACTGACCGCGTGTCATTAGATCCAATTCCGATTAATAAAGGAACTCTGTTATTGTTAGCTCTAATAAAAGCATTTCTAGAAAGAATTTTTTCTTCTTCATTTAAAGTTGACGATTCTCCTGTAGTTCCTTGAACTACAATGTAGTCAATTCCATTTTTTATTAAAAATTCAACCATTGTATTAATTGAACCTAAATCAACTGACAAGTCTTTTTTAAAAGGTGTAGCTATAGCAACGCCAGTCCCTTTAAGTTTGTGAAATAAATTCTTCATTTAATTAAGTTTAAATATTTGATCAACTCTATTTTGAAACTTTTAAATTTTTTTATTTTATTTGAAAAAATCAAGTCATTTAGTTGATTCTCTGCAGATTCAAAACCAACTCTAAATTTAGCTTTTGTTTTTGAAGATAAAAGTGTTAATAATGGACTAGATTTAAAAAAGTTAATTAATAAATCATAATCCTTAGAAATGAATTCTAGGGAATCTTTTCCAGTTAAATTACCATAAAACGAAACACATTCTGGTGTGATGTTCATATTTGAAAAAACATTAAATGTATTTTTATCTTCTTGAAATGTTATAATTTTTAAGTCTTTTTCTTTTAAACCAATTGAATTAGCTAAATCAATAAACACATCTACCGATATTGGGAAACTTGGATCTACAATACATCCTAAAGACTTTATTGGATTAGGCTTAATTCTAATTTGTTCACTAAGATCCATTAAGGATTTATTAACCTTTTTTCTAAGAAGCTTTTGATGTAGTGACTTAAAAATCATATATTTAAAAACTAATATAAAATTACATATTTCATCATTGAAAACTAAATTATATTTAAATAATAATTACTTCAGACTTTTTATTATAGTTATAACAATAATGTTATTTTCTTGTGTTGGAGAAAATTATACGGTTCAAGATGGTAAAGGTCTTAACATAAGAATTGTCGATAGTTTAAATAGTGATAGTGAGCTGAATTTAATTATTTCACCATTTAGAGATAAAATAAAAGATCTTGAAAAAAATATAGGATACTCAATTAAATCTCTAAGTGTTAGAGATGGAATATTAGAATCGTCATTAGGAAATTTGATCGCTGATATTTTAATAGAAGAGTCCAATCCGATTTTTAAAAGCATTACATCTAAAAATATTGATTTTTGTTTATTAAACTATGGTGGAATAAGAGGGACTTTAAATAAAGGAGTAATTACTCAATATGATATATTTACCATACTGCCTTTTGAAAATACATCAACTGTTGTTGAACTTAGCGGCGAGAAAGTTTTAGAATTAATAAACTATTTAAACAACGAACAAAAAGCACACCCAGTTTCTGGAATTAGATTAGAGTTTGAAGGAGATAAAGTAAATAATGTGTTAATTAATAAAAAAAAATTCAACATTAATAAAACATATTATGTTTTAACTTCTAATTTTCTTCAAGAAGGAGGTGATAAAATGATGTTTTTTAAAGATCCTCTAAAACTTTTTTCTTTAAAAACAAACATAAGAGATGTTCTTATAAATTACATTGTTAAAATAGACACTATTGTCAGCAATAAAGATAATAGAATAATAAAAAATTAATGAAAAGAAGACTCTTTATAGATAAAATTACTTCGTCAACAGTTTTTGGTTTAACTTTTCCGTTATTAAGTTTTGAAAAAACAGATTTTAATTCTAAAAAAATAACAATTCTTCACACGAATGATGTTCATAGTCACATAGATCCATTCTCTTCAAATGACCCTTTAAACCCTAATGGCGGTGGTGTAATTGCAAGAGCTAAAATGATTAATTTATTTAAAAAAGAAAACCCTAACACTCTTATTCTAGATGCTGGTGATGTTTTTCAAGGAACTCCATATTTTAATTTTTTTGAAGGAGAGATTGAATTAAAATTAATGAGTAAAATGGGCTATAATGCATCTACTCTTGGAAATCACGAATTTGATAACGGCTTGAAAAAATTAGCAAAATCTTTAAAACATGCAAATTTTTCTTTTTTAAATTCTAATTACACCTTAACAAACACACCATTAGAAAATAAAATTAAAGAATATGAGATTTATAAAATAGATAATGTTAGAATAGGAGTATTCGGATTAGGAGTTGAGTTAGATGGTCTTGTAGAGAAAAAGTTATACAAAGGTATTAAGTATTTAGACCCTATAGAGATAACCCAAGACATCACACACAAGCTAAAGAATCAATATAACTGTGATATAATAATATGCTTATCTCATCTAGGTTATAGTTACAGTAAAAGTGAAGAGATTATGTGTGATATAATATTGGCAAAAAAAACAAAAGACATTGACCTTATAATTGGGGGGCATACTCATACATTTATGGACAAACCAGTAAAAGTTAAAAATTTAGTTGGCAAAAATGTAATGATTAATCAAGTCGGTTGTTTTGGAATCAATCTTGGGAAAATAGATTTTTATTTGTCTAATAACTCTGTTACAGAAAAAACTAAATCTATAAAAGTTTAGTTTTTATCATTTCTATTAATTCATTTTCTGATATTATTGGAATTTCTAATTTTTTTACTTTAGAAAGTTTACTAGGTCCTATGTTGTTTCCTCCTAACAAAAAGTTTGTTTTTGAAGAAATGGACGAGGACACCTTTCCACCGTTCATTTCTATAATACTTTTCAATTCATTCCTTGAATAATTATTAAAAACTCCTGAAATAACATAAATATATTCAGATAAAACATTAGTGATTGGCATGTTAGATTCTTTAATTTCAAACTGCAGACCTATATCTTTAAGTCTATTAATGGTTTTTATATTTTCTTGATCACTAAAAAATTCTAAAACACTCTCTGATATTCTACCACCAATTTCATCAACTAAAAGTAAATCGTCTAAACTAGCAGACATCAAGTTATCAATGGATTTAAATTCTGCTGCTATTTTTTTTGCAACAGTTTGACCTACATGTCTAATTCCTAAGCCAAATAAAACTCTTTCAAAATTAATTTTTTTTGAATCTTCTAATCCTATAAATATATTTTCTACTGACTTTTCAGCCATTCTCTCAAGAGGAAGTATGTCTTCTTTTTTAAGATCATACAAGTCAGCGTAGTTTGAAATCAGATCATTAGAGTACAACAAATCAATAGTTTCGTTTCCTAAACCATTAATATCCAATGCTTTTCTAGAGATAAAATGTTGAATTCTTCCCTTTACCTGAGGAGGACAATTGTTATAATTCAAGCAGTAATGATGTGATTCTGATTCATACCTAGAAAGAAGGGTAGAACAAGAAGGGCAGTTTTTAATAAATTTAATTTTTTTAGAAATAGAAGCTCTTTTTGCTAAATCTACACCAACAATTTTTGGAATAATTTCACCTCCCTTTTCTACTTTAACAACATCATTTAAACATAGATCTAACTTGTTTATTTGATCTTGATTATAAAGTGAAGCTCGTTTTACATAAGTTCCACCTAAAAGAACAGGTTCGAGGTTAGCTACAGGTGTTATTGCACCTGTTCTTCCAACTTGATATGAAACGCTTAATAATTTTGTTGAAATTTGTTCTGTTTTAAATTTATAAGCTATTGACCACCTAGGATATTTTGATGTAAAACCAAGTTCATTTTGATGAATAATATCATTTACTTTTATTACAATCCCATCTATCTCAAAATTTAAATCAACTCTATTACTCTCCCAATAATTAATATATGACATTACTTCATCTAAGCTATTACAAAGCTTATAAGTGTTAGAAATATTAAATCCCCATTCTAAAGCATTTGACAAGTATTCATTTTGAGTTTTAAAATCTTGTTTAGAGCTAACTATTTGATATAGAAAACATTTCAAAGGTCTTTTAGCAACTTCTGAACTATCTTGAAGCTTTAAACTTCCAGAAGCAGTATTCCTAGGGTTCATGTATGGCTCTAATCCATCTAAGAATCTTTTTTTATTCATTATTAAAAAATCATTTTTTTCAATAATTATCTCACCTCTAATCTGAAATTTACTTGGAAAGGAACCTTTTAATTTTAAAGGAATAGTTTTGATGGTTTTAATGTTTTCAGTTACATCATCTCCTTGAACACCATCTCCTCTAGTTACGGCTTTTGTTAATCTTCCATTTTCATATGTTAAATTAATAGAGACTCCATCAAATTTCAATTCACATAAATACTTAAGGCTATCGTCTTCTAAATTTTTAAACAATCTATCGTTCCAATCTTCTAAATCATTTTTAGAGTAAGAATTATCCAAAGAATACATTGGGAAATCATGTTTAACAGAATTAAAAGTTTTAATCACGGCTCCTCCTACTCTAATTGTAGGTGAATTAACGTCGTTATATTGAGGGAATTGTTTTTCTAAATTTATAAGTTTCTTAAGTTTTGAATCAAAATCATAATCACTTATTTTAGGCATATCTAAAACATAATAATAGTAATTATGAAGATGTAATTCATCTCTTATTTTTTCAATATTCTTCTTTACTGGATTCATTTATAAACTAGCTTTTATTATTCTATTTTTCGATCTAAAATCTTTTTTTAATTCAATATCGTAAAAACCTGCTTTAATCAAAAGCTTTGAAACACTTTGATTTTGATTTTCATTAATTTCAAAAAACACACTACCATTAGCATTTAGATTACTCTTAGCAAAATCAATTATCTTAGAGTAAAAAAACAAAGGGTCCTTATCTTCAACAAATAGTGCTTTGTGAGGTTCAAAAAGTAAAACATTGTTTTTCATACTATGCTTTTCACTATTACAAATATAAGGTGGGTTAGATACAATTATATCAAATTTTTTATTCGTTTTAATTGAGTTTACATCTTGAATTTCAAATAAAACTTTCACTTTATTTAATGATGAATTTTTTTTAGCCAAATCAATAATATCTTGATCGATGTCCCATGCAGTAACCTTTGATGATTTTAAAAATTTAGCTAATGAAATTGCAATACACCCACTTCCAGTTCCAATATCTAGTATTTTTTTATTAATAGGCTTATCAATTAAAACCCATGAAACCAATTCTTCAGTTTCTGGTCTAGGAATAAGAACTTTATTATTTACATAAAACTTTAAGTTCATAAATTCTGACTCCCCAACAACGTATTGAATAGGCATATTTTTCTCTAAAAGCTGAATAGCCATTAATAAATTTGATTTTTGAGAATCACATACTAAATAATTTTGATCTAAAATATATTTCAACCTATTAACACCACAGTAATGTTCAATCAACCAGAAAAAAAATTCTTCTAATTCTTTTTTATCAATTTTAGAATCTAATGTTTGAAAAAATTGATTACGATATTCAATTAATGTCATTATATTTTTTTTAACATCCATACAGGACAAGAAGTGTGTCCAGTATTTCCTAAAGGTTTATCTAGATATTTGAAACCTTGCGATAAATATAACATTTGAGCTGATTTCATGTTATTCATTGTCTCAATATAACACATATCATATTTGTATTTTACAGCTTTACTAATGCATTTTTTTATCATTTTTTTTCCTAATCCAATCCCTCTTGCATCTTTTAAAAAATACATTTTCTGAAGTTCACAAATATTTTCTTTTGAATTTTTTAATTGAGAAATTCCTGCACCTCCAAAAATTTTATTATCATTTTCTATTACAAAATAAGTACTTCTGTAATCCTTGTAAGCTTTACTCATTTCCTTCAATTCAGGGTCACTTAATGCCGTTCCTTTTTTAGGCACCCCAAACTCAATCATTACAGAGCTTAAAACAGTTTTTAATTCTTTATTATCAAATTCATCAATCTCTCTTATAACCCACTCTAGCTTACCTTCCATTTTTTAGATTAATTTTGTATTGTGAAGATACGTCATATATATATTAAAGAAAATCTTACTTATCAATTATGAATAATTATTCCTATCATGAACATTATATGTCACGATGCATCGAAGTTGCAAAAAAAGGGAAAGGAATAACTTATCCAAATCCTTTTGTAGGATGTATAATAGTTCATAACGGTGTTATAATTTCTGAAGCATTCTCTAGTAAACATGGAGGAAATCATGCTGAAGTAAATGCTATAAATAATGTAAAAAATAAAAGTTTATTAAAAAACTCTACGCTATATGTAACTCTAGAACCTTGTTCGCATTTTGGGAAAACACCACCATGTTGTAATACCATAAACAGTTTCCAAATACCAAAAGTTATCATAGGAACTTTAGACAAAAGTGAAAAAGTAAATGGAAAAGGAGTTAGTTTTTTAAAAAACAATAAGATAGATGTTATTGTAGGTGTTTTAGAAAATGAGTGCAAAGAGTTACATAAAAACTTTCTTCACTTTAACAAAAATAAAAGACCTTATATTATTTTAAAATGGGCGCAATCAAAAGATGGATTTATTTCGCCAAAAAACAAATTAAAATCAAAACCATTTTGGATTAGCAATGCCAAAAGTAGACAGATAGTTCACAAATGGAGGTCAGAAGAACATGGCATTTTAATAGGTTATAATACTGTAATTAAAGATAATCCCATTTTAAATGTAAGGGACTACAAAGGGGTTAACCCAACTAGAATAATAATAGATAAAGAAAATAGTTTGAATAAAAATTATAAAGTTTTTAATACTGAAGCTAATACATTGGTAATAAGTAAAAAGGAAATAGATTTTTCAAAAATAATATCAAATGAAATTTGTGATTTTTTATATCAAAAAAAAATACAATCGGTTATAGTCGAGGGTGGGAAAAAAACTTTAGATGATTTTATCAATAATGACAACTGGGATGAAGCTAGAATTTTCAAAAGTACTGTTATCATTAAGGAAGGAACTAAAGCACCTAAAATTAATGGGGAAATTATTTTTAAAGAAAATGTAGATTCCGACACAATTATTTTCATGAAACCTTCCCAATCGCTTTAAGGATATTCTCAGGGCATCTCATAGGCTTGTTAGTTTTAGAATTCAAAAAAACTAACTTGACATAACCTAATGTTATTACTTGACCGTCTCTTTTAATCTCAAAATCAAATTCAATCATATAAGAAGGTGTTCTTTTAAGTTTAGTTTTTAAAATCAACTTGTCATCAAATAAAGCTGGTTGTTTAAAGTTTATTGACAATTCAATTACTGGAAGTAAAATACCTTCTTCTTCCATTTTTTTATATGAAATACCTAATTTTTTAAGCCATGTTATTCTGCCAATTTCAAAATATTTTACATAATTTCCATGATAAACAAATGACATTTGATCAGTTTCACTGTATCTAACCAAAATTTCTATTTCATCTTCCACAATGTGTGTTTTTTAGTAATTAAAAATAATACTCATAATATGGACAAAAAAAAATTAAAATTCAATAGCAAAATGATTTTTTTTTAATAAAAATTTACACATATTTGTGAAATAGATTTGATTAATAATTTTTTTACATTATTATTAACTTCTTAACAACCAACAATACCTTTAAATAAATGATTAATACAAAATCTGTATGGGAGAATTGTCTAAAATTCATAAAGGACAATATACAGATTCAAGCTTATAAAACTTGGTTTGAACCGATCAAACCAATTAAGTTAGAAAATAATATTCTAAGTGTTCAAGTTCCTAGTAAATTTTTTTATGAGTGGCTCGAGGAACATTATGTAAAACTACTCAAATTAGCTTTAACTAAAGAGCTTGGTGAAAATGCAAGACTAGTCTATGTTATTAAAATGGAAAATACATATGGAAATTTAAAACCATTTACAGAAACAATACCAAGTCAATACAAAGCTAATATAGCATCTCAAAAAGTTGATGTCAATTTCAGCAACTTACAAACTGAATTAAAGAATCCATTTATTATCCCTGGTATAAAAAATTTAAAAGTTGATTCACAATTAAATCCAAACTATACATTTGAAAATTTTCTTGAAGGGGATGCCAACAGATTGGCTAGATCAGCTGGTTTAGCTGTTTCTAATAAACCTGGAGGAACTTCTTTTAACCCTCTACTTATATTTGGAGGTGTTGGATTAGGAAAAACCCACCTTGCTCATGCCATTGGAGTTAATGTTAAAGAAAAATTTCCTGAAAAAACTGTGTTGTATATTTCAGCTGAAAAATTCACTCAACAATATGTTGAATCTGTAAAGAGAAATAACAGAAATGATTTTATTCATTTTTATCAAATAATTGATGTATTAATTATTGACGATGTTCAATTTTTTTCTGGAAAAACTGGAACACAAGATGTTTTCTTTCATATTTTTAATCATTTACATCAAAATGGCAAACAGGTTATTTTAACGTCTGACAAAGCGCCTGTTGACATGCAAGATATAGAGCAAAGACTTCTTTCTAGATTTAAGTGGGGGTTATCTGCTGAGCTTCAAAGACCTGATTATGAAACTCGTGTATCAATTTTAAAAAATAAACTATTTAGAGATGGTGTAGAAATATCAGATGATGTCATTGATTATGTTGCTAAACATATTAAAGTTAATGTTAGAGAACTTGAAGGAGCGATTATTTCATTAATTGCGCAATCATCATTTAACAAAAAAGAAATAACAGTTGATTTAGCAAAAAGTATAGTTGATAAATTTGTAAAAAACACTAAGAGAGAAGTTTCTATTGATTACATTCAAAAAATTGTTTCCGAATACTTTCAAATGGATGTTTCAACTCTTCAATCAAAAACAAGAAAACGTCACATTGTTCAAGCTAGACAGTTAGCTATGTTTTTTGCAAAGAAATTCACAAAAGCATCCTTAGCTAGTATTGGTTCACAAATAGGTCATAGAGATCACGCTACAGTTCTTCACGCATGTAAAACTGTAGATAATCTGTCATTTACTGATAAACAGTTCAGAAAATATGTAGAAGATCTTTCTAAAAAATTCACTGTTTAGATAAAACTAAAATCATATTGTTTTTAAATTTAAATAATGTCAAAAGGTAGATTGTACTTAATCCCAAACTTATTAGGCATTACATCTACGCATAACTTACCAAACTATCAAAAAGAAATAATAGAAAGAATTCAACATTATATATTTGAAAATGAGAAGCCTGGAAGAGCTTTTATTAAAAAAGTCTGTCCAAAAAAAAATCAATCAGAATTAATTGTAAGTATTCTAAACAAAAAGACTTCAACCGAATATTTAAAAGATTTTTTAAAACCATGTTTAAAAGGTTTGGACATGGGTTTAATATCTGATGCTGGTTGTCCTGGAATAGCCGATCCAGGATCTAGTATAGTTTCTGAAGCATATGATTTAGGTATAAAAGTTAATCCTCTTGTTGGACCATCATCTATATTTTTAGCATTAATGGCATCAGGTATGAATGGTCAAGAATTTAAGTTTAATGGATATCTGCCAATCGAAAAAGTTAGCAGAAAAGAAAAAATTAAAAAACTAGAAATAAATTCTTTGTCATCAACACAAATATTCATGGAAACACCATACAGAAATGATAATTTATTAAATGATTTACTCAAATATTTAAAACCTTCAACTAAGCTTTGTATTGCTTGTGATATAACACTAAGTTCAGAGTTTATTAAATCAGATACAATTACAAATTGGAAAAAAGAAAATTATAGCTTCAACAAAAGACCTTCTATATTTTTAATTCAATCAGAGTAAATAAGTTTAGGATTTTTTATAGGTTTAACTGAGGACAAATCATAATTAGAAAAATAATCAATATAAAAAGATATTGAAGTTCCAAAAGCATCTTTTTTATTCCACTCACCATTCCTTCTCAAATATTTCTTCACATTACCTGCTCCAGACAAGTGAGCTGCAGCAATAATTCCAGATTCAGTAATTTTAACTCCGTTAATAACACTCCCAACGAACCAGTTGATATCCTTTCTTAATATCCACTTATTTCTTTTTACATTTATCAAAAACACTTTTTCTTGTATATAAGGGCTAGTAATAAAATTGTCAATATCTGTAATTTCATACATTTTCAAAGTGTTTAAATTAAATTGATATTTACCTAAATATCCCAATTTATTAACAACACCATAACGTCCTCCAGACTCCTTGAAAGCAAGACTTTCTTTAAAGCCATTAAAGTCATCAATTAAATAAATTAGGTTTGAAGAAACCGGTTGTTCAAACGGGAGGACTGAATAGTTTGAATTTTTATTAAAACTATTTTCTTTTGTTTTGAATAAAGGGTTAATGAAAGAACTATTTAAAAATAAAACTACAATGGAAAGGATTTTATAAAACCTATAATTTTTCACGATTAAATTAATTTATAAAATAATGCACAAACATACATAAATTTTTAAATATATGTAAAACAGATACTTATCTCTTTATTTTGTTTTTTCTTAACCATGAAGTATACTGTCTTTTATTTATATTATGCTCAGAAAGAGTTTTAGCGAACATATGGTAACCAGGTCTTTTAACATCTGCAACAAAAAATAGATAATTATGACTTTCCAGATTCAATACCGATTCAATTGAAGATAAGTCAGGCATATAAATCGGCCCCGGAGGTAAACCTTTATTTAAATAAGTATTAAAAGGGGATTTTATTTTTAAATCTCTGTACAATACTCTTCTAATTTTAGAGTCAAATCCTTTCTTTAGTTTTATAGTATAAATGACTGTAGGATCGGCTTGTAATTTCATTCTTTTTTTTAACCTATTGTAATAAACGCCTGAGATTGTTGGTCTTTCATCTACTTTCGGTGTTTCTCTTTGAACTATTGACGCTAAAACTGAGACTTCTAATGGATTTAATCCATATAATTTAGCTTTATCAATTCTTGATGAGTTCCAATATGTATCATAATATTTTAGCATCTTGTCTCTAAATTGGTCAGCACTTGTATTCCAATAAAACTCGTATGTATTTGGAAGAAATATTGCAAAAACAGATTCTTCAGTTAAACTGTTATCATTTAAAAAACTCTTTTCAAAAAATGAATTCAATAGAGACAAACTATCAGCTTCAATTAAACCTGATATTTTAGACCCTAAATCTTGTATCCTTTCAATGTTATTAAACGTAACCTTAACTGGAATATTTTTTGACCTAAGAGACGTTATTATGTCTTTATTAGAAAAACCTCTTTTAATTTCATATCTACCTGCTTTAATATTATAAAAATATTCTTTCTTTTTAGCAGCATTAAAAAAAGTTGTTGTGTCTGTAAGAAATGGACTGATTTGTTTTTTTAAATTAATAATACCAGACCCAGTTTGAATATAAATAAAAATTTTTTCTTCAGAGAAACTTGTGTTCTCCTTGTAAAAAGTATTGTAATAACTATATAAATATGCAAAGGATAAAATCAAAAAAG